>DAIRDA010000237.1:0-3625 GCA_036796375.1 Albibacterium sp. | reverse complement strand
GCGGCGTTGGCAAAATGCCCGGCAGGTAAGATCGATGAACGGTCTTTCAAAGCAATTCCAATCACTTTTGAACGAAAGTTAGTCGCCAGCCGAAGCTCATCGGTAACGGTTGTCACCAGCATATTGCGGGGCGATTGTTTCCCGCTGTCGTTATCAGTCCCAACACTATGCACATGTTCGTCCGATGTGCAATAGGTCCCTTTGCCGGTCGATCTAACCACCCAGTCGTTACCTGTAATTCCATGTATGGCAGGTACACTTCCTGTATACACCGTGGTATGGCCCACAGCGGTATAGGTAGGAACGTAATTGATGTATGTATTGTCGCATGTAAATCCTTCTCGCAGCAGGCGCTTGAAACCGCCTTCTCCATATCGTGATGAATACCGATGAAGATAATCCCAACGCATCTGGTCGACCATAATACCCACCACCAGTTTTGGTCGCTCAGCATCTGAGCCGTTTTTCTGAGCGTTTGAAAGAATAGGGAAAAGAAGTAGCATTAATAAGACCGATTTCCATCTCAGTCTGCCATCGTTTTTCTGGAACATTTTTAAGTAATTAAAATTCTGTTCAAGTTTAGGTATTATTTACTAGCCGCGAAAATTTAGCATGTAAAAAGGTGGTGTGTTTCGGTAGAAACGAAGACGAAAAAATACGAGGGTGGTGCGACTTAACACATTCTCTTCCTTCCCTAAATACGCGATTTAATCGTTTATAATACCTTTTTCACATATCAAGCTAAACATTCTGTGTCCGAGAAGGCTTCCTCGTTATATAAACAATGTTGCTCAGACCTGTACATTAACACGAAACCAACAATTGTATAACTTAAATATAACAACCATGAAACTCAGCAGAAAAACACACGCCATGCTCGATTACGGATCAGCCATTCTATTATTTGCGGCTCCCTGGCTCTTTCATTTTGCAGACGTAGACGCCGCGCGAACGCTTTGTATCGTTGCTGCCATCCTCATTCTTGCTATGTCATTGATGACCGATTACGAAGCTTCACTTGTCAAATTAATACCGATGAAAATTCACCTGATGGCAGATGTCCTGCTGGGGCTATTTTTCATTGTTTCCCCCTGGCTGCTGAATTTCAGTGACGAAACTTACCTGTTCCACGTAGCTATGGGGGTTGTAGCGCTTTTTGCCGGTGTTTTCACGACCCGCGCATCGTTACGAACCCGTTATCAAACACTTCATTCAAAAGCTTAAGTCCTTACCTTCATATGATAGCAAAAGGATTAGTTAAAGGAGATCACATCCGTGTGATCGCACCGTCCGACAGTATTCAGCCGGATATCAAGGAAGACATTATACAACGCGGAGTAGATCGATTGAGCCAGATGGGTTTGCTAGTCAGCTTCGGGAAACATGTAAGAGAGGTCGACGAATTTAAGTCGACCTCCATTGAGAACAGGCTGGAAGATCTTCACGACGCATTCGCCGATCCTTCTGTAGCAGGCATACTGGCCTTATCGGGCGGCTCAAGCAGTAACCAGCTCATTAAACACATCGATTACGAGCTCATCAGGAAAAACCCTAAGTTTATTTGCGGTTTGTCGGATATCACTGCGCTGGTCAATGCAATCTATACGAAAACAGGACTCGTGACCTTTTACGGACCGCACTTTATGTCGATTGCCGCCAGTACGGAACCCGAATACACGCTCACGTACCTTGCCAAGTGCATGATGGACGATAAAGAAATTGACGTTGTGCCTGCCAGCTATTTTTACAATACACAATGGAGCGACCAGCGGCAGGAAAATTTCGGGCATTGGGTCATCAATGAAGGAGAAGCCGAGGGTATTATTGTGGGAGGAAACTTCCTGACATTCAACTTCATTCAAGGATCTGAGTTTACGGTCGACGATAAGGAAATGATATACGTACTGGAAGACAACGGTGCCGAAAGCGTCAATAATGTTCAAAACCAACTTCAGTCGCTCATGCTGCAGCCAAATTTCCGGAATGTCAGGGCGCTGGTAATCGGCCGTTTCAGAGAAGAGTCTGGGATGAGTCGCGAGCTGCTGACGCAGATTATAAAATCGAAACGGGAACTTGAAACCCTGCCCGTGATCGGAAATGTTGATTTCGGCCATACGGTTCCGCAACTCACCCTGCCTATCGGTGGTTATATGCACGTCCGTGCCTTGAACCAGAAAAGCGAAATTCAATTCCGCAGACACTCGGCACCTATTCCGGCGGCCTCGTAATCATGCTTTAAACCAATACTATTTATTTTTCTATTTATGGAGAAAGATCAAATCAAATTAGGCGACTGGTACCGGATATTGATTGGCGATGCTCCGACGGAATTCCTTCTCGAAGTATTCATCCGAACAACTATTCTGTACATCACCCTTTTAATAATATTAAGATTAATGGGCAAACGAATGACCGGCCAGCTCAGCATTTCAGAGATGGCCGTCATGATCACCCTCGGGGCTATCGTTTCCGCTCCGATGCAGGTACCGGAAAAGGGAATAGCCCAGGGTATCGTTATTCTATTGTGTGCACTTGCCTTTCAACGGGGGCTCAATTTCTTAACAGTAAAGTCGAAAAAGGCGGAAGTGGCGGTACTAGGCGATGTATGCCTTCTGGTGTCTGACGGCCAAATCGATATCAAACAACTTGAAAAAGAAAAAATGTCGCGCCAGCAGCTTTTTGCCATGCTCCGCAACAACAACTATTTCAACCTTGGGCAGATTGAAAGGGCATACCTGGAAGCCAATGGCAGCCTCAGCATCTACCCGTTTGCGGAAAAACGACCGGGGCTCTCTCTGCTGCCCCCCTCGGATGAAACAGTTGCCGACGTGCAACATACAGCGTCCGACGACCAATTTGTTTGCTCTTCATGCGGCAACCTAGCCGCGAACGAAGAACGCAAGCGTATATGCAAGCACTGCGGAGCAGATTCCTGGAACAAAGCCATTATATAACAATCGTTATGAAATCATTTGAAATACACTTAAACGACCTATCACGCATTATTTTTGGAGAAGTACCGCCTACTTTCTTTCTGGAGATTATACTCCGGACGTTTATCGTCTATCTGGTATTGATGGTTTCGATGCGCCTGATGGGAAAGCGCATGTCGTCGGAACTTCAAAGGAATGAGCTGGCAGCGCTGGTAACGCTTGCGGCAGCCATCGGAGTACCCATGCACGAACCGACCCGAGGCTTGCTACCTTCCGTTATCATCGCCTTTGTAGTCATCGTTATCCATCAGCTGGTAGCGAAAAAAGCGGCTAAAAGTCAGAAATTTGAGAGTATTAGCCAAGGAGATATCAATATTTTAGTGTCGGATGGAGCATTGCAACTCGGCAATATGGAGCATTCTAAGATTCCGAAAGACCAGGTATTTGCCAAACTAAGAGGCTTTCGGGTAAAGCATTTAGGCGAGGTCAAACGGCTATATCTGGAAGCTGACGGATCCATTTCACTCCTTCGCAGGCAGGAGGTGGTGGCCGGACTTTGTATTCTTCCCGAGTGGGATAAAGCATTTATTGGACGGCTCGAAATTCAGCAAGATGAAAAAGTATGTGATAATTGCGGATGTCGGCGAGAAGGCGCTGACGGACATTGCTATCATTGTAACGCTTCCCATTGG
>DAIRDA010000236.1:0-3628 GCA_036796375.1 Albibacterium sp. | reverse complement strand
GATGATTCAGAAAAGCTAAAGGAATTGCTTGCTCCCCTGTTTTCGGAGTACAGAAACATGTATCAAAATTACTATGAGACTTGCCGGAAGGAGAATTCGCCGGCCATGCGTGATCCGAATCCAGTCATCATCCTGTATCCGGGCATAGGCTTGTTTTCTTTTTCTAAAGATAAACAGACGGCACGCGTTGCAGCAGAATTCTATGTGAATGCCATCAATGTGATGCGCGGTGCAGAGGCTATTTCTCAATACACATCGCTGCCTCGTCAGGAGGCTTTCGATATCGAATATTGGCTGTTGGAGGAAGCGAAGCTTCAGCGTATGCCTGCTCCAAAGCCGCTCAGCGGCCGGATAGCATTGGTTACGGGCAGTGCAGGTGGGATCGGCAAAGCGATTTCCAGAAAATTTATTGAAGAAGGCGCCGTGACGATTTTAAACGATCTGGATCAGGATCGCCTTTCGATTGCTGCGGAGGAATTCGAACGAGAGTTCAGCCGTGATAGCTTTATAAGTACTCCCTTAAATGTACTTGTTCACGAAGAGATTAGAGACGTATTCAGATTGGCCGCCCTGCGCCTGGGAGGTATTGATATCGTCGTGAACTGTGCGGGCTTGTCCATCTCAAAGCCGATTGAGGAGCATACGGAAGAAGACTGGGATTTACTTTACGATGTGCTCGTGAAGGGCCAGTTTGTTGTAACACAAGAGGCCGTGCGACTCATGCGGAAGCAGGAACTGGGCGGAGATATTTTAAATATTGTAAGTAAGAACGCCCTGGTATCAGGTCCCAATAACGCAGCTTATGGGTCGGCTAAGGCGGCTCAGTTGCACCTAAGCCGCTTAAATGCAGCCGAATTGGGCGCTTCCAAAATCCGCGTGAATGTTATCAATCCGGATGCTGTGATCGCAGATAGTAAAATATGGGAGGGGGGCTGGGCCGCGGGCCGGGCAGAGGCATACGGTATTGCAATAGAAGATTTGCCTGCCTTTTACGCCAAGCGCACGCTTCTGGACGAGACAATATTGCCAGAAGATATTGCGAATGCATGTTTCCTTTTTGTCGGGGGATTGTTAAATAAGTCGACCGGAAATATATTGAATGTGGATGGCGGTGTCGCGAATGCTTTTGTACGCTAACGAAAATGAAAAAGGCAGTAATAGCGGTATTCGACGTAGGGAAAACCAATAAGAAACTGTTTCTTTTTGATGAAAGCTATCGCATTGTGTTTGAGCGTGTGGCCTCTTTTGCAGAGACGACCGACGAAGACGGGTATCCTTGTGAAAATCTGAACAGTTTACGGCTGTGGGTATTTGATTCGCTGGAAGAGGTGTTTAGTCAGGAAAAGTTTGACATCCGTGCCATAAACTTTTCGGCTTACGGCGCGAGTTTGGTTTACGTAGACGAAGAGGGCAGTGCCCTTGCGCCCCTCTACAACTATTTAAAGCCCTACCCCGAAGATTTGCTTGATGCTTTCTACCACAAATATGGTGGGCGGGATCAGCTTGCGTCGGAAACCGCCTCTCCCGTGCTCGGCAGCTTAAATTCAGCCATGCAGCTTTATCGAATTAAACAGGAGCAGGAAGAGTTGTTTTCGAAAACCCGCTATGCACTTCATCTTCCTCAATTCCTGAGTTCGTTGATCACAGGAAAATTTTATTCAGACATTACGAGTATCGGCTGCCATACGCATTTATGGGATTTTCGCAAGAGCACCTATCACCAATGGGTGGAGGAAGAAGGTATTTTACCAAAACTTGCTCCACTGGTAGCGTCCGACAGTGTGTTCCCGGCTTTGTTTCCGCAAGCCGGTGTCGTCGTTGGCCCGGGCCTGCACGACAGTTCGGCTGCGCTGATTCCTTACCTGCTCAACTTTCACGAGCCCTTTGTATTGATATCGACCGGTACATGGTGCATCAGCTTTAACCCTTTTAATAGCACACCGCTTAGCCGCACGGAACTAACGAACGATTGCTTATGCTATTTGCAATACGGCGGAAGACCCGTTAAAGCCTCGCGAGTTTTTGCCGGACATATACATGAAACAGAAGTTAAGCGTATTGCCGCTCATTTCAATACCTCGGTTTCCCGTTATCGGCAACTGAAATTCAACTCTTCCTATGTGACATATCTTGACCGAGCGCAGGCAGACAAGCCTTTCCCGAAACGCGAACTTTCAGATTTTGAAACCGATGATAAAGCATACCATTCTCTGATCGCTTATTTAGTGATGATGCAAAAGCGATCGACTGAACTGGTGAGTTCCGACTCCGGGGTTAAACGGATTTTTGTTGATGGAGGCTTTAGTAAAAACAGTATTTATATGAACTATCTCTCGGCTGCTTTTCCGGATATGGAAGTCTTCGGTGCCTCCATTCCGCAAGCTACCGCAATTGGGACAGCGATGTCGATTCACCGGTCATGGAACAAGAAAGCATTCCCTACCGATTTAATAGAGCTAAAATATTATGCAGCACCCTTCGAAAAATCTTGAATATTACGACAGTCGTTATCCTTCGGTTGCAGATTTGAAAAAGCGCGCCAGGAAGCGAATTCCGAAGTTCGCTTTCGATTATCTTGAAGGGGGATGTAACGAGGAATTAAATCTGCTTCGGAATACGCGCGACTTTGAGGAAATTCAGCTTATACCCGATTATCTCAAGCCACATCAGGGGGTTTCAATGCAAACCGAACTATTCGGGCATCATTATGCCGCTCCCTTCGGAATAGCACCGATCGGATTACAGGGCCTGATGTGGCCCGACGCTCCTGAGATTTTGGCGAAAGCGGCTTGGCGTCACAATATTCCATACATTCTCAGCACGGTGTCGACCAGCAGTATAGAACGAATTGCAGAGGTGTCGGAGGGTCAGGCTTGGTTTCAGTTGTATCATCCGGCAGAGAATTCGCTTCGCGACGATCTGCTTCGCCGATTGGTAGCCGTCGAATGTCCTGTATTGGTAGTATTGGTCGATGTGCCTTCCTTTGGACTGCGATATCGCGAGATTAAAAGCGGCTTATCAATGCCTCCGAGAATGGACTTCCGGAATTTTATTCAAGCAGCAGCCCGCCCCGCCTGGAGCTTTGAAACCCTGCGATCGGGTATTCCTGGCTTTGCCAGCTTAAAGCCCTATATGAAACCTGGAATGGACATGAAGCAGCTTGGGAAGTTTATGAATGAAACATTTGCTGGTCGCGTAGACTACGAAAAATTAGCCGCCATACGCGATCGCTGGAAGGGAAAATTGGTGGTGAAGGGAATTGTCAGCGAATCGGATACTGAAAGGGCGTTGAAATTAGGAGTCGACGGAATCATTATTTCAAACCATGGCGGCCGTCAGATTGATGCGGGTGAGTCTACTGTTCAATCACTTTGCCACCTAGCCAAAAAATACGGAAACCAAACAAAGATAATGGTCGACAGTGGTCTGAGATCCGGACCCGACATCGGTCGCGCGCTTGCCTGCGGAGCAGACTTTACCTTCATGGGCCGCCCCTTTATGTATGGTGTAGGAGCCCTTGGAAAGAAAGGGGGCGATCATACCATTTCCTTGTTTAAAGCTCAGTTGAAGCAAGTGATGGAGCAACTAGGCTGTGAAACGCTGGAAGATTTCAAGTCGGTTAAACGAA
>DAIRDA010000235.1:0-3636 GCA_036796375.1 Albibacterium sp. | reverse complement strand
AACGAACAAATGAAACCATGCGTGTGCTAACCATTTTCTCGGTCTTCTTTATGCCGCTTACATTCATTGTAGGGGTGTACGGAATGAACTTCCATTATATGCCCGAGCTTACCTGGAAGCTGGGCTATCCGGGTGTGATGATTCTGATGGCCCTTGTTACCCTGTTCATCTATTTGTGGTTTCGGAAAAAGAATTGGCTTTAAATCAAAAGAAATTTAAATATGAGATATTGTCTTTTTTGTTACATTTGACAAATTATTAACCAAACCAAACAATATTTGTATTCCTGCAATTCGCAAGCAATTTTAAACCTACCGTTTGCGGTACTTTATAATTCCTTTCTTTAAGGCTGGCTACTGTTGAAATATAAACTCATACGATGAGGGGACCTCTACTTTCATTAATCTGTGCCTATGCACTGTTGTTCTCGGCTTGCTCAAAAGAGGAGACGGCTGCGCCAAAAGGTGAAAAATTATATTCGGTGGCTTTTAGGATCACTAGTCTTTCTCATGATATGGTGCCGATGGCGAGCGTTAAACCGACGGGCCCTATGTTTGGGGCAACCACTTCCGGTAAAAAGCTAGCTGACGTAATCAATTATCTACATTATATGGTGTACGACGAGGAGGGTACTCGCCTCGTTGATAAGGTAACGCAGAACACAGAATCTGATTTCGGACAGATAAATGATGCATTAGCGAAGGGAAAGTATAAAATATTGATATTTGGCAGGAGGCACCGGGTTTGGGACAACCCTTGGCTTTATAACAACGAGAGTAAATTTTATTCTTACGGACTTATCGACGATGTGTTTTTTAAAGAATTTGACCTGGTTGTATCAGAGGCAGATAACGAACACGATGTAGTGCTGAGGAGAAAAGTTGGAAGGGTTGAAATTGAACTTATCGGTAAGATTCCGCCAACGATTGGTGAAATCAAGTATTCAATTTCAGGCGTGTCGGAATATTTCATTCCTCAAACCAATCGGGGAGATAATAGTAAAAACCAAACGAGGTCGCTCTATTTCTATTCGAACGGCTCACCGTACACCAGCGATTCAGGGGAACTCCTTAACTTTTATTTTTTCCTTGACGAAGACAAGCCAGCCAAAGCGATCATTCGGATGGCTGTTTTCGATCACAATCAAAACATTATTGCATTAAAAGTGATAGAAAACGTTCCGGTGGCTATTAACAAGACAACAAAGCTTCGTGGTCGCTTATTTGAAGATACAGGCAATGTTACGGGACAATCGTTTTCCATTAGTTTCTAATGCATGCCACACGCATATTATGAAAAATAGACTTTATGTGATTGTAGTATTGGCCATGTTCCAGTGGACATGCGCTGACAAAGCAGAAATTGAACCGAATGCCCCAAAGTTCAAAGTTTCCTTTGCTGTTTCGGGGGTGAACTATTTAGGGGATAAAGTTTCTTCCATCACGAAAGCCCAATCTGCCACAGGGGCTAAGGTATTCGACTGGGTAGAGTATCTTTACTTATTTATTTACAACAGTGAGGGCAACCTTGTTCGCCAATTTCATCGGTGGAGTGGGTTGGGACAGGTGATGTTGGCGAGCGAGCTGGAGGAAGGAGACTATACGGCGGTCGCCGTTGGCCATACGGAATCATCCGTGTGGGATGTAGATAAGCTTTCGACAGCAAATATAAGCAACCATTACCCGGGTCCGGTATTTGTTGATAAGGTTGCGTTCAAGGTTGGCGCTTCTGAAACAGATGTAGTGAACTTGCTTCTGAAAAGGAAAGTCGGCATGCTGGAAATCGATATCACGGATGAGCCGACCCATGATACGTATTACGTCAGGGTCACTATGAGTTCCATGGCCTCAAATTACTCCTTTCATGCATCAATGCCTTTGCGTAATGATGGCAGCTTTCTCTGGCAATTCTATCCCCAGCCAAACACAGCTTCCTACGTTGATTTGACTGCCTATTTTTTCGTTCCTCAAAACAGTACTTCCTATAAGACGTCTGTTTTAATGGAAGTGTACAGCGTGAGTGGAGTAATGCTAAAATCGCAAAAGATAGATAACGTCAGCATCGGCATGAATATGAAAACAACTATTCGCGGAAAGCTGTATGATACGCTTGAACAAAATTTCACCGTGGAGCTTGAAGATAACTGGATTGGAGAAGAGATTATAGAATTTTAACCATCCAACTATGTATAATTTTAAATCCTTTCTAATACTTTTAATCGGAGCAATACTGGTCGGTTGTGGGAAGGATTCGCCAAAACCAGATCCGGTAGTTTCGCCAAAACCAGATCCAGTAGTTTTGCCGGAACGCGTGATAATGAACACCAGCGATAGCACCATGGCCATTCGGTCGGTCGATTCCCTTAAGGCCTCAGTACTTCCGGAAAATGCAGCCGACAAAACGCTGGAGTGGAGCAGTAGCGATCCCTCGGTGGTATCCGTCAATGCAAAGGGCCGAATTGAAGCGCTAAAGGAAGGATCGGCCATAATCACCGTCAAGGCGAGGGCGGGAGGCCTTAGTATCTCAAGAAATTTGATTGTCGAGAGTGATATCAATCGGGTAAAGGGTTGGATCGCACTGATTTCGAATAATCAACAGAACACGCACGATAACATGGTATTGGAAGTGCATCTCAAAAATGCTTCTAATACACCGCTCAGCGTCCGAGACATCGAAATATACCATGACTTGAACATTTATCAAAGCTATCCGGCAGGTACCTACGAGCAAATCATTCCTAAGCAATCGGCAGGAAAGAGCATTTATACGCTCCTTGGTCACTCTAGTTGGCTTCCAACATTGAATGCAAAGGTCTTCTTCATAATGAACGGCCGCAACTACGCGATGTATGTATACCAAGAGAGTTACCAGACTGAAGAGGCGAACGACTTTTCTGTAGGTATCGACCCCGGTTGGGATGGAGAGACCACGATCGAAATTCCTTCGCCATAAAAATAAGGTCCATAAACACTACCTTTGCAAGGTGAAACCGACTGATAAAATCAATGATCTGCTTGATAAGCACCATCTTAAAAAGACCGGCCCGCGGATAAGCGTTCTTTCTATATTGACGTCGAGGGAAGTGGCCACATCGCAACCGGAGCTGGAACAGATGCTTGGGAAAGAGGTGGACCGGGTAACGCTTTACAGAACGTTGAGCACCTTTGAGAAGAGCGGGATAATCCATAAAATTCTGGACTTAAACGGCACCGCGAATTATGCTTTGTGTTCGGCTTTGTGCACCAGCGAAAAACATACCGACGAGCATGTACATTTCAACTGCACGGTTTGCCTGAATATCTACTGCATGGACGATATTCAGATTCCGGCGGTGTCTGTGCCGAAAGGCTTTAAGGCAAGCAGTAAGAACCTGATTATCTTCGGATCGTGCGATCATTGCAACAAGCAAGGCAACCATTAATATTGTCCAGGCTTTTCATCAAAAAAGCGACACAGACTGAATCCGCACCGCTTTGAACTAAACATAAAACATAAAGTCTTAATGATGGTGGCCTCAATATCGTATCATCGATCGTTAAAGTAAATCGTGTTATCATAAAACTAATAACATATATGTTTTAATAGGGACTATGATAACAAGGTCTACTCTTGGTCGTATTGTCGGCACAGCAAAAA
>DAIRDA010000234.1:0-3683 GCA_036796375.1 Albibacterium sp. | reverse complement strand
GATATTTTTGGCGATCTGCCCTTTTATGTTAGCTACGACTCCGTCGACGTGTGGGCTCATCGCGACTTATTTAAACTGGATGAAAATGGAGAACCCGAAGCAATTGCAGGGGTACCGCCCGACTATTTCAACAAAGACGGACAGCTCTGGGGAATGCCGGTATTCGACTGGGAGAAATTGAAGACAAAACAATATCGCTGGTGGGTCGATCGCATCCGGAAAAATCTGGAGCTGTTTGATCTTTTACGACTTGACCATTTCCGCGCTTTCGCGGCCTATTGGGAAGTTCCAAATGGCGAAGAGACTGCCCGTAATGGCAAGTGGGTGGAAGGTCCGGGTACTGATTTCTTCCATAAGCTTCAGGAGGAATTGGGTCGCTTACCTTTTGTAGCTGAAGACCTGGGTGAAATAGACCAGCCGGTATACGATTTAAGGGACGCTTTCAAGTTCCCCGGGATGAAGGTACTCCAATTTGCCTTCGGTGATAATGTTGCTGAATCAGACTACGCACCGCATAATCATTCATTTAACTACTTGGTATACACCGGCACGCACGATAACAACACCATTCGCGGATGGTTCAGGAACGATATCGATGCTTCTGTGAAAAAGCGACTGCAGCTATATACCGGTATAGCGCCCGACAAAAAAAATATTCACCGCCTGATGGTGCGCATGGCGTATGCATCGGTGGCCCAAACGGCAATTATTCCCATGCAAGATTTACTTGGACTGGGCCAGTCGGCCAGAATGAACAAGCCAGCTACCCTTGAAGGCAACTGGCTCTGGCGTTTAAATTATAATCAAGTGGATAAAGCGCTGGAAAACGAATTACGAAACCTTGCGAAAATCTTTGGAAGGTAGTTTCAGCGTGAAGTTTTGAACGCCGATGCTGGCCTTATGCGGGATGACAGCATTTTTCTTGACAACTACAATACCGTCGCGTACGGTGTAGTTGTCATAATCGCCGTCTTCCAGGTGAGCGCCTCCGTGAATAATCACATCGTTCCCGATACAGGCGCCGCGGTCGATAATCGCGTTTTCAATGTAACAACGTTCACCGACACCGATAATGGGCTGCCCGATTCGCTGCGACTCGGTGATTTCGTTCAGATGCTGGTAATGGTCGGCACCCATCATATAAGTATTGCGCATCACGGTACCTTTGCCTATTCTGGAACGTTCTCCAACAACCGACCGCTCAATTTTATCGGCGTGTACGATGCAACCTTCCGCAATCACCACCCGATCGAGCAAACAGCCGGCAAACTTCGATGGTGGAAGCATCCGTGGACGGGTAAAAATAGGATCGGAATGAAACAAGTTAAACGCCGGCTCGTCGTCTGTAAGTCCGATATTGGCTTCAAAAAACGAATCAATATTTCCGATATCCGTCCAGTACCCCTCGTATTGGTAGCTATATACATTGGAATTCTTAATTGCATGGGGAATCAAATCTTTACCGAAGTCCAAACCACCATGATCTTCCAACAGTTCTGCTAATTTATTTTTGCTGAATACATAAATTCCCATCGAAGCCAGGTACTCTTTCCCTTCTATCTTTTTCTCGCTGCTTACCATCGATCGCCAGTCTTTCAGCAATTTACTTTCCGGTTTTTCAATAAAGGAAGTGATGCGTCCGTCCGGATCCGACTTCAGAATCCCGAATGAGGTAGCATCCTTTGCATTTACCGGAATGGTCGCCAAGGTTACATCCGCCTTGTTTTTAATATGGTCACGAATCAATTCCTGAAAATCCATCTGATATAATTGATCGCCCGACAATACAAGAATATAGTCGTAACTATACGATTCCAGATAGCGACGTATACAACGCACCGCGTCGGCAGTACCCTGATACCAGTTATCGCCCTCAATGGTTTGCTCCGCAGCAAGTATTTCGACGAAACCATTATCGAAAACGCTGAAGTTATAGGTGTTTTTAATATGTGAATTTAACGACGCAGAGTTATACTGTGTAAGAACAAAAATGCGATTCAAGCATGAGTTTAAGCAATTGGATATAGGAATATCCACCAATCGATATTTTCCGGCAATCGGTACAGCCGGTTTAGAACGCATTAATGTTAGCGGATTTAATCTGGTTCCTTTTCCTCCTCCTAAAACAATGGATATCACACTTGGTTGCATAGCTTTTCTGTTGGTTTTTTTATGAGTATTTGACTGTACATATTTAACCAAAGTTCGGACCGAAGGTTTCAGACCGGCTACCTGTTTTGTCGGAGGAAAGTCCGTATTTTTAAGGTGAAAAAAGCAAGGCATACCGTATTTGTACGGTACAAGCGCTGAGACGGTCAGGTAGCCATTTCTTCACTTAGGTTAACCTGATCCGAAAAATCTTAGGGTACCTTTGCTTTACAAAACAACGACAACCATGAAAACTTTTTTCAACGTACAACACAGCACAAGAAATATCGACCTTGCTCTGTTACTAACCCGGGTAGCGCTCGGAATACTCATGCTTACCCACGGAATCCCCAAGATTGCTCTGTTGCAAGCCGATCCGGTAATGTTTGTTGACTTTATGGGTCTGGGCGCCAGCACGAGTCTGCTGCTCGCTATCTTCGCCGAGGTTATCTGCTCGGTTCTCATCATCGTGGGCCTGGGTACAAGATTCGCCGCAGTTCCGCTAATAATTACCATGCTGGTAGCCGTGTTTATGGTGCATGCTGCGGACCCATTTTCTGTGAAGGAATTGGCGCTTCATTACCTGCTCGGCTACCTGATTCTTCTGGTTTTAGGAAGCGGTAAATATTCAATGGATTCGTTCATCTCAAAAAGATCATAAAATGAAATCATCAGACAAAACATATAATATTCCTGCGCAAACGCGTATCGGACACGTGCATCTGAAGGTTTCTGACCTTGACCGTTCCCTGGCCTTCTATCAGGATTTGCTAGGATTTGATCTGGTAACGCTGTATGGCGACCAGGCAGCTTTTATCTCTGCCGGCGGATACCATCATCATATCGGACTAAATACCTGGCACAGTAAAGGGGCCGACCCTGCCCCCATGGGCAGTCCGGGTCTCTACCATACCGCCATTGTATACCCTACCCGAAAAGACCTGGCTCAGATTTTTCAGCGGCTGCTTGAAGAGGAGTATCCGCTCACCGGGGCCAGCGACCACGGCGTTTCGGAGGCGATTTATCTGAATGATCCCGACGGAAATGGCGTAGAATTGTACTGGGACAGACCTCGTGAACAATGGCCACAGAAAGCCGACGGCTCTATCGAGATGTACACCCGTCAACTCGATTTACATGATTTATTGGCAGAACTAACCTAACAAAATAACTTATGGAATTTGGTCTCATCACCTTTGCCGATATGCAACCTGGCAACGATAGCGGAGTTCGCGCCCATCAGCGCATTCAGGAATTAATGGAAGAGATCCAGCTTGCCGATCAACTCGGCCTGGATGTATTCGGAGTTGGCGAACATCACCGTCCCGACTACGCCGTGTCGTCGCCCGCCATTATCCTGGCAGCGGCCGCTGCGGTTACCTCGAAAATTAAACTTTCGAGCGCTGTCACGGTTTTGAGTTCCGACGATCCGGTGCGCGTCTATCAAGATTTCGCTACCGTAGATCTGCTCTCGGGTGGCCGTGCCGAAATCATGGCCGGTCGTGGATCCTTTATTGAGTCGTTTCCGCTGTTCG
>DAIRDA010000233.1:0-3684 GCA_036796375.1 Albibacterium sp. | reverse complement strand
CCCTGGCCGACGATGTCAGGGTAATACTCATCAAACTGGCCGATCGTCTGCACAATATGCGGACCATGGAATTTATGCCTCGCGACAAGCAGCTGAAAATTGCTTCCGAAACCAGCTATCTGTATGCGCCGCTTGCTCACCGTTTGGGACTGTACGCTATTAAATCGGAACTGGAAGATTTGTCGATGAAATATTCCGATCCCGACACCTATAAATTCATTGCCCGGAAACTGAACGAAAAGAAAGCCGAACGCGAGCGCTATGTTCATGAATTCGTTAAGCCTATCAAGCAAATCCTCACCGAACAGGGAATTGATGCCGAAGTATTCGGCCGCTCCAAATCGATACATTCCATCTGGAACAAAATGCGGAAGAAGTCGACCCCTTTCGAAGAAGTGTACGACTTATTCGCCATCCGGATCATCATTGATTCCAAACCGGAGTTTGAAAAGGCCGACTGCTGGAAAGCCTATTCCATCGTGACAGACCTCTACCGGCCGAACCCCGACCGGCTGCGCGACTGGATATCGTCGCCTAAAGGAAACGGCTACGAATCGCTCCACACCACCGTGATGGGTCCGAAAGGACAGTGGGTGGAAGTGCAGATCCGCACAAGCCGCATGAATGAAATTGCCGAAAAAGGCTTTGCCGCGCACTGGAAATACAAAGAATCGAACTCGGACAGCGGATTGGATCAGTGGATTCAAAAGGTACGCGATATCCTGAGTAATCCGGAAAGCAACGCCCTGGATTTTGTGGCCGACTTTAAAATGAATCTCTTTTCCGACGAAATATTCATTTTTACGCCCAAAGGTTCACTGATACAATTGCCGCAGGGAGCCACAGCGCTCGATTTTGCTTTTGAAATCCACTCCGATCTGGGCGCAAGCTGTATCGGTGCAAAGGTTAACCATAAACTGGTACCCATTTCGCATATTCTGCAGAACGGCGACCAGGTGGAAATTATCACTTCCACAAAACAAACGCCGAAAGAAGACTGGCTCAACTTTGTCGTTACCGCCAAGGCCAAGTCTAAAATAAAATCGTCGCTTAAAGAAGAAAAACGTCGAATTGCCGAAGATGGCAAGGAAATTCTGGAACGAAAGCTGAAGTCGCTTAAAATTACGTACAGCACCGAAAACCTCAACAAACTGGCTTCCTTCTTTAAATTCGCTTCGACGCAGGATCTTTTCTACAGCATGGCCAAGGGCAAGATCGATCTGCAGGATTTGCGCGATTTCGTTATTTCCGAACGGTCGCCCGACGGCGTACACAACAATCAGTTTGATTCGCATGTCGACGGACTGATTAAAAAGTTCAATAAGAAAGACCAGGAGACGCTGCTTATCGGCGACGATCTGCAAAAAATCGACTATACCCTCTCCCCTTGCTGCAATCCCATACCCGGCGACGACGTATTTGGCTTTGTAACCGTCAACGATGGAATCAAGATTCACCGCAACAACTGCCCGAATGCATCAACCCTCATGGCCAACTATGCCTATCGCATTGTAAAAGCCAAATGGACTTCTCAAAAGGAACTTGCATTCCTGACCGGTCTTTCTATTTTGGGTATCGACGATGTAGGTTTGGTTAACCGGATTACGAAAGTCATATCAGAAGATTTCAAAATCAATATCCGATCCATTACCATATCGAGCAACGAGGGAATTTTCGAAGGGAATATCATGATTTTCGTCAATAATACCGATCACCTGGAAAGCCTGATCCGCCGTCTGAAACAGATCAAAGGCATTACCGGGGTAAATCGATTTGAATCGGAAATCGCATCCTAGCGCAAACTAAATATCATTCCGGAGATAATTACCCAAATCAATTTTTTTTGGGTAAATTTGTCTCCTTAACAAAGATAAATGACTACAGCAGACTCATTTCAGGTGGTTAAAAAGATTTTCGAGGCCTATCTTGAAAATAAACAGTTAAGGAAGACTCCCGAACGATTCGCCATACTGGAAGAAATATACTCGCGCAACGATCATTTCGATGTGGAGTCTTTGTACATCCACATGAAGAACAAAAAATACCGTGTTAGCCGGGCCACCGTCTACAACACGCTTGAGCTTCTTGTTTCCTGTGATTTGGTCAAAAAGCACCAGTTCGGAAAGAACATGGCGCAGTTTGAAAAGTCGTACGGATTTAAACAGCACGACCATGTGATCTGCATTGAGTGCAGCAAGGTTGTCGAATTTTGTGATCCCCGCATACATCAGATTCAGTCCATGATCGGAGAGCTCCTGAATTTTGAGATCAAGCATCACTCCTTGAATCTGTATGGAATATGCAGCTCATGTGCCTCCAAACGCATCAAAAATGAGCAGCCGGCTCTTGAACGAATAAAATAATCATTTCACTTCTACACATAAAAAATTATGCAAGTTGATATACTTTTGGGCCTGCAATGGGGCGATGAAGGTAAGGGTAAAATTGTCGACGTTCTTTGTCCGCAATACGACCTGATCGCACGTTTTCAAGGCGGTCCGAATGCCGGACACACGCTGGAATTTGATCAGCAGAAATATGTCCTGAACACCATCCCTTCCGGCATCTTCAACGAAAAGATCCTGAATCTGATCGGTAACGGCGTGGTCATCGATCCGATTATCCTTCGAAGAGAGATTGAAAACCTGAAAAAAAGCGGTTTCGACCCGGTAGCCAGCGGCAAACTGGTGATTGCCCGTAAAGCGCATCTTATCTTGCCAACGCATCAGTTGCTGGATGCTGCATCTGAATCAAAGATGGGCGCAGGCAAAATTGGTTCGACCCTGAAAGGCATCGGCCCTACCTATATGGATAAAACCGGCCGTAACGGTTTGCGTGTCGGCGACACCACCTTACCCGACTTTCAGGAACGATACGACAAACTGGTTGAGAAGCATAAATCCATTCTTTCGCATTACGGTGAAATCCCTGATTTCAGCGAGAAGGAACAGCAGTTCTTCGATGCGATCGAGTACCTCAAAAACATTCCTCATGTAGATAGTGAGCACCTGGTTAACAACGCTCTTAAAGAAGGCAAACGTGTTCTGGCAGAAGGCGCACAGGGAACATTGCTGGATATCGATTTTGGTTCCTATCCCTTTGTTACTTCCTCTACCACTACCTCGGCTGGTGCCTGCACCGGTTTGGGAATTGCACCTCAGAAGATCGGAAATGTAATCGGCATATTCAAAGCCTATTGCACCCGTGTGGGCGGCGGTCCATTTCCTACCGAACTTGATAATGAGGTAGGCGAAGAAATTCGTCAGCTCGGACATGAATTCGGAGCCACCACCGGACGTGCCAGAAGAACCGGGTGGATTGACATTCCTGCCCTTAAATACGCCATCATGCTTAACGGAGTTACCGAGTTGGTAATGACGAAAGCCGACGTTTTAAGCGGATTTGAAGAAATCCAGGTCTGCACCCACTACATCCACGATGGTGAGAAAATCGACTATATGCCTTACGACATCATCACCGTACAGCCTGATCCGGTTTTCGAAAGCCTTCCAGGATGGAAAGAAGATATAACGCAGATCACCGCTCTCAATGAGATTCCACAGGCCCTTGCCAGCTACATCAGCTATCTCGAAGAAAAACTGGAAGTTCCCATCAAATACCTATCGGTGGGTCCGGATCGCGTTCAAACCTTGATATTAAAATAAAGGCCGTGATTTACGAGCC
>DAIRDA010000232.1:0-3698 GCA_036796375.1 Albibacterium sp. | reverse complement strand
AATGATACTGCCAGAAGAAAAACTAATCGTATTGCTTTCATTTTATTTCTTTTTTGTGAACAATTTGTGTGTTTTAAATGCTGTTTTACATACAAAGGCATCTGACACTGAATTGTTTTATAAATCAAAAGTACGAAAAAATTAGATAATATCTGTATGGGGCTGGCCGGGATATATGGCTGCTTCCGTTTAAGACGATTTATATCTTGGTTATACTTCGTTTATACCTCGTTTTACCCAAACGGGGTTCAAACCCGTACCAAACAGGGACCAAACAGATCCCAAACAGACCCGCGGGTCTGTTCAATCCCTTTGATACCTCTGTCAGATCTTTTTTTGAGCCGGCGTTGGTATAAAGGAGTCTCGAAGGATATTAAACGGGGTATTAAGCAAAATGGAGCTAGCGGGAGTTTGGACGGTCTTTTGAAACTTTATTTTGACTTAATGGTTTATCGCAATCTAATATTTGGCGGCAGCCGCTTTGTCCCTCCTTTGTTATATTTTTTTTATCTTTGATTTTTCACTGATTATATTGAGTCTTAATCCCAACAACGTTATGTCAGAAGCCACAGACCTATACTCAAAATCCAAGTTGAATTACGATGAATTCAAGGCGATGCTTATTGCAGACTATAAGCTGGCTTTTGAAAGCAGGCAGATAAGCATTTTGGGGAGGAGAGAGGTGTTGACCGGCAAGGCGAAGTTCGGAATCTTCGGCGACGGAAAAGAGCTTGCTCAAATCGCCATGGCGAAGGTTTTCCGGGAGGGCGATTGGCGGGCGGGTTATTACCGTGATCAGACCTTTGCGTTCGCATCGGGGATAACCGACTACTATAAATTTTTCGCGCAGCTTTATGCGCATCCGGATATTGAAGCCGATCCGGCTTCCGGGGGGCGGCAGATGAATTGTCACTTTTCAACCAAGTCGATCGATCAGGACGGCAACTGGTTGAACCATACCGAACAAAAGAATTCTTCTTCGGATGTGTCTACCACCGGCGGGCAAATGCCGCGGTTGCTGGGTCTGGCCATGGCGTCGAAAATTTACCGGCATCGGGATGATTTAGACCATATGAGTACCTTCTCCAAAAGGGGCAGTGAGGTGGCTTTCGGAACGATCGGGAATGCGTCTACCTCAGAGGGTGTTTTCTTCGAAGCTGTTAACGCAGCGGGAGTGATGCAGGTACCGATGGCGATCTCCATTTGGGATGATGGGTACGGAATTTCGGTTCCTAACCGCTACCAAACCACCAAGGAAGATATATCGGAGGTGTTGCGAGGACTTCAGCGTGATGAGAAGGGCGAGGGTTACGAGATATTCAAGGTTCGGGGCTGGGATTATCCTGCCCTGGTGGCAACCTACGAGCGAGCGATACAGATTTGCCGCGAAAAGCATATTCCGGTCATGATCCACGTGACGGAAATGACCCAGCCGCAGGGGCATTCTACCTCCGGTTCGCACGAGCGATACAAGTCGGAAGAACGCCTGGCCTGGGAGCAGGAATTTGACTGCATTACGAAAATGCGAAGCTGGATGATCGAAACGGCTATCTGTACGGAAGGAGAACTCGAGGAGCTGGAGAAAGAATCCAAAGCCTTGATCAGAAATATCCAGAAGCAGGCCTGGAACAATTACGTGTCTGTGTTCGAGCGCGAGAAAAAAGAGGCAGTCGAGCTGCTGGGGTCTTTCCCTCAAGCGGATATTAAGGAGCTGGCTGAAACGCTTCAAGGAAAACCCGAGGCAAATCTTCGTGACATCTATGAACTTGTACGCAAAGCCCTTCGCTTGAGCCGGAACGAACCATCTGAAATCCGCGAGCGATTACTGGGCTGGTATCAGCAGAATCAGGCGCTGAACGACGATCGTTTTCATTCAAAATTGTTCACCGACGGATCCATGGCCGTGCGGCATGTGAAAGCACTGGCGCCCGTTTTTTCGGAAGATGCCAAACTGGTGGATGGGCGCGAGGTGCTCAATGCGTGTTTTGCGGCGAACTTTGAACGCGATCCGACCATCCTGGCTTTCGGCGAAGACGTTGGGGCCATCGGCGATGTGAATCAGGGTTTTGCAGGCCTTCAGCAGAAGTTTGGTGAGGACAGGATATTCGACACGGGAATTCGTGAAAATACCATTATCGGGCAGGGAATAGGCCTGGCCATGCGTGGGCTCCGACCCATTGCTGAAATTCAGTACCTCGATTATTTACTCTATGCAATCACGACACTCAGCGACGATCTGGCAACACTCAGTTATCGGACCAAGGGCGGTCAGAAAGCACCGGTGATTGTTCGTACGCGTGGACATCGGCTGGAAGGTATCTGGCATTCCGGATCGCCCATGGCGATGATTCTGGACAGTTTGCGGGGAATGCATATTTGTGTGCCGCGCGACATGACCCAGGCTGCCGGAATGTACAATACGCTGCTTCGTTCAGACGAACCGGCGTTGGTGATTGAATGCCTGAACGGTTACCGCTTAAAAGAGCGATTGCCTGATAATGTCGGTGAATTTACCCTGCCGCTTGGTGAAGCGGAAGTATTGAATGAAGGAACGGACATTACCATCGTGTCCTACGGTTCTACCCTGAGGGTGGTGCAGGAAGCGGTGGAAGAGCTTGATCGATTAAATATTTCAGTAGAAATTGTTGATCCTCAAACGCTGCAGCCTTTCGATCTTCACGGCATCTGCGGCCAGTCGCTGAGCAAAACGAACCGCCTGCTGGTGGTCGACGAAGATATGCCGGGCGGCGCATCGGCCTTTATATTGCAGCAAATCATGGAAGAGCAGAAGGGCTATTTTCACCTCGATGGCCAGCCGCGCACGCTGACGGCCAAGGCGCACCGGCCACCCTATGGTTCGGATGGTGATTATTTTACCAAGCCTTCGGTCGACGATGTGATTGAAACCGTGTATGCAATGATGCACGAGGCCAAGCCTGATAAATATCCGCGGATTTATTAAACGCATGTGAATAATGCATCTTTTTATATAGAAAAATCAAATGAATACATATAAGATTGGCGACTTTGTGCGCCTGGTTGAAGAAGATGCCGAAGGCTACGTGACTTCCATTTTAAACGATGGAATGATTGCCGTAACCGGACAAGATGGTTTTGAAATACCGGTGATGTCGTCCAAAGTAACGTTTGTCCATGGCAAAATGGATACAGAGGAAGATCGGGCTGAACAAAAGCAGGAAATTCCACAGGCCGAGTTTGTGGCCGAGGGGGTGTATCTGGCGATTGCCGGCGACTCCAAACAGGGGGTGGCTGAATTTTACCTGGTGAATGAAACGTCCTACAAGTTATTATTGGCAATGAACAGCCTGAAATCAGGCAAGGTGAAGGGCGAGTATGCGGGTGAAATTCCGTCGAAAAGTGCCGTTAAGATCTATACCGCCAATGTGGTATCGGTCGGTACCTGGCCGGAATTTAATTTCCAGCTACTTTACTTCAGCAATAACCTGCGCGATAGCCGGAAGCCCCTGGTGATCGACCGTAAGATCAGGCCGGCCGACCTTTCTACCCAGAAGAAAGAGAACGCCACCCTGGGCTTAAAGTCGTGGCTGTTCCGTCTCGATGAAAAAGAGGGCCTGTTGGATACCTCCAAACTGGAGGAGCAGTTCATGTCGCACCGACCAAAAAAGAAATGATTGCCTTTCCGAATGCAAAAATCAATATTGGTCTCCAGATTCTGA
>DAIRDA010000231.1:0-3718 GCA_036796375.1 Albibacterium sp. | reverse complement strand
TTTGATTCGTCCAGTGCGACCGAAGAGACGATTAGTCTAATGTCGCTCAGGCCTATCCGGCTTGAGAGGATTTCGGTGAGATTCATATCCTTTCAAAGATACAACACGCTGAATAATTACTTTCTCTATAATTGCTTTCATATCCTTATATTCATATCAAAATATCGCTATGTCTACGCACGCTGATAAACCCGGCAAAAATCACACAACCAATTACTTCAATACGTTTATTGAGGTCGCTGAAGATACAAAAGTTCAGGCGGGAGTCCTACCACCGTCCAGAGGCACAAAGAAAACCGTTGCAGAAATGCAATATGATTTGGTCGCCACAAACCCCTATAAATACACATCCGACGATCTGCTGTTTCAGATATATTCGTCCCAGAATGATTTAACCGAAGAAGAACAAGAAACAGCTCGAGAAGATTTTTTTTCCAAAGGGCGAGCGTGTCTGAGAGCCTCGCCTCTGACTAAATCCTATGGTTTCGGCATCCATTGCGACGGTGAAGGAAAGATTGCACTAGTGGGGATGGAACAGGAGGAATATCATGAACTCAGGGAAAATCCCGATGTGAAAAAAGTAAAGGCAATGAGAAGTTCAAAATAACCTGCTAAATAGATAGATTTGCCAACCATGAAACAACTTTTAATCGCCGGACTTCTCCTCCTGTCCAACCTTATCGGCTTCGCACAAATCAATATGGCCGATTCTACCGCCCAGGCAATTGGCTATTGGAGTAAAGGAGAAAAGCAGAACTACCTTATTACAATAGAAAAAACCCTGATAGAAAGCGGCGATACCACATCGACAATTGGTTCTTCTTCAGAAGTGGAAGTAAGTATACTCGACTCAACGGAAAACTCCTATACCATTCAGTGGCAATTTAAAAACATCAAGATCGCTCATGATAGCCTATTGGAGAAACAGCTTCTTGACATCGTTCCATTAGTGAAAGTGGTATTTAGCACAGACGAGCTCGGCGTCTTCAATGAGTTGATTAACCTACAAGAAATTCTAGATTTCCAAATAAAGGTTTCGGGAATATTAAAAGAGCACACCAGGCTGAACGAAAGAATTGATATACCTTTTATTGACCTTGCCCTACAAGATATTCAACACTTTCATTCGTTTCATGGAGGTAGTTATAAACTCGGCGAGGAACTCGAAGCGAAGGTAGAAATCCCAATACTACAAACCGGCCAATCGATCGACGCCGATTTGACGTTTCAACTTGAGGAAATAAACGAAGATGATAACTTTTTTGTTTTGAGCAGCTTACAGAAGGTAAACACCCAGCAACTGATCGATATCACCTTAGCTCATTCAGCTGGCCTCACCGCTGAAACACGGCGTGATTCGCTGAAAATTAATGACTTCGAGGGCATGACCAACGAAGTTGCAACATTCACCAGTATACACGGATCGGGTTGGGTACTTTACAGCGAGATGATCAAAACAGTGAACATAGGCGACGTTGAAGTGATAGAGATGCATAGCATAGAGTTATTGTAACTGCGCGACCTACTCTTCGTCCTGCTCCAACAAAAACTTCCGGAGCGTAAAAAGATTTGGCAATGCCTCGCCCATGGTATTATTAAAGTAAGTAAACACTTCTTTTCCCTCAGATTGCCATTCCCGGATGTAGGTGGCATACTCGCTCAGCACATCATCGTCGTAACTGCCCCGATAAGAGCCCTCCGGCCCATGAAAGCGCAGATACACAAAAGGCAGGTCCGATTCCAGCATGGGCGAAGCCGCAGGCGTTTTATCATGAATCACCATGGCCATCCGATGATCCTCCAGCATTTGGTAAATATCCTTATGGTAAAGCGAAACATGCCTGAACTCAAAGGCGATATTCCATTGATGATCGGGGTCTGCGGCTCGGAGAGCCTCCATTAGTAAGCCCAGCTGTTGTAACTGGCCAATCCGTGTGCTCGGCGGAAACTGTACCAGCAAGCAGCCCCTCTTCTCCTCCACTCCATTGATTACCTCCATAAACTGAGGAACCAATTCAGGATCAAACAACAGTTCCTTGCTGTGGGTAATATCTTTGGAAAGCTTAAAGGTGTATTTAAATCCATCAGGCACCTCGCTGGCCCAGCGGGCAACGGTGGCTTTGCGCGGATTTTTATAAAACGAACTATTGATTTCGATCGAGTTCATCAGCGAGCCATAATAGCAAAGGCGACTTCTATCCTGAAACTCCTCGGGGTAAAATAACTTATTCTTCACCGGCAGCTGCAAGCCACTGGTTCCGCCGTAAAAATTGTAAGGGTAAGGTTTTGCACGTTTATCGAGGGACATCTATCAATTTACTATTCCATTGGCAGAACGGCTATCTGCTTTAAATGTTCTACTTTGATCGCAAATTTATCTTTATACGGAATCACCACGCCCCTGACAGAAATGAATTTCCTGTTAATATCATCGTCTATCCATTTCGTCAGTCTCTTCATCTCCCGCTTTCCGATTAATATGAACAAATTGCCCTGATGCGTATGTAATTCAGTCACCCCATTGCTTATCGATACAGAATCCACGCCGACGGAGGTGATAAATTCTTTTCCATTAAAACCACGAATATATTCGTACGGATTCCATTCATTACCGTCTCCTTCCATCGGTGGCGGTGCCGATAAGACAACTCTTGTCTCTATCTTAACCAGTTCCGTCGAATCTTTTTCCTGCGATTTCGCAAGCGAACTGCTGAAGATAAACAGTGCCGTTAAAAGAGTTATTGCTCCTGCATTCATAAGTAATCAAAATTAAAGACGGGTTAATTGGCTGATACTCCGAAGATACAAATTTTAGAAAAAACAAAAAGCGCTCAAACTTTTCGAATATTCTCTTTGTAAATATACTATCTAATCCATTTATAATGAGCGTTAAAACCACTACAATTCTCATGCTGCTTTCCCTCGCCTTTAATGCCAGTTACGGCCAGCGTGGACTGCCTCCCAAAGAAAGCACAAAAACAGTTATGGTTACCAAGTATGCACAGCATCTTGATTTCCTTCCGGAGATGGTCAAACTCCTGAAGGTTCCGGAGGGCTGGGAAGTATCCGTCGCAGCCTCCGGTCTTGGAAAGCCAAGAATGCTCTATCCTGGCCCAAACGGTTCGCTTTATGTAACCCGGCGCGATGCCGGTGATGTGCTGATGCTGAAAGATCAGGACGGCGACAATATCTTTGAAGACCTGGTAACCGTTGCGGGCGATTTCAAAGGCGTACACGGCATCACAATGAAGGATAATTACCTTTACCTGTGCAACAACAAAGAGCTCCGGCGCTACCCCATGAAGGCCGATGGAACATTGGGCGACGGCGAAGTACTTATCGACGACTTCCCGAATGCCGGTCAGCACCCAAACCGAACCATGGAATTCGGACCCGATGGCATGCTGTACCTCAGCATCGGAACCCTTTGCAACGATTGTAAGGAAAGCGACCCGGAAGCCGCTACCATCGTACAGATCAATCCGGCCGACTGGTCGCGTACTATTTTCGCAAGCGGTCTGCGTAATACCATTGGCTTCGATTTTCATCCGCAAACCGGCGAACTATGGGGAATCGATAATGGTGGTGATGGTAAGGGAAACAAATGGCCGCCTGAAGAAGTGAATCATATCATCAAAAACGGAAACTATGGATATCCCTTCGCCTACGGCAAACGGGAAGTAGACCAAAGTCGTGAAGACCCTCCTGGCGATACAAA
>DAIRDA010000230.1:0-3757 GCA_036796375.1 Albibacterium sp. | reverse complement strand
AGGTTCGTATCGAAAACGGCCGCTGGGGCCCATTCATTCGCTACGGAAAATTAAATATCAAAATCCCGAAAGAAAAAGAAGCAGAATCCCTGACATTCGAAGAGATAAAGAAATTGGCTGGCGATCAGCCTGTGGTCAGCAAAACCGCGGCCGTCAAAAAATCCGGCACTGCAAAGAAAGCAAGCCCGAAGAAGGCCGCGCCTAAAAAAGCTGCTGCGAAAAAACCGGCTGCAACGAAAGCTACTCCACGTAAAAAAGCTACTACTACAGCCAAAACAAAATAATATGAAGAAAGATCTTCCAAAGAATCTGGTCGAAGACATCAGCGTCGCCGTTGCACTTGAAGGCGAAACGCCGGAAAGTCGTTCCTGGTACGTTTATTTGATCAACCGAAAAGCTGAAGATTTACAACATGTCCTTGTCACGTCCAAAGGGTACGACGTTAGCAACGGAAAAGATATACAAACAAGTGTTTTGCGACATTATCTTGGCGACGTCAGTAAAGAATCGTTCGCCAAAATCGAGCCGATCGATGAAGCACTATTCGGACTCACAAACGAATACTGGATTAGCTTTTACGTCGATGATGTTATCTACGATAAGAAATTTATCTTTCTTCCGGAGAGCATCGTAGAATCAAACTTCTTAAAGATCCCCATTCTCAATAAACCAGGAGTCTTGATCGGTTAGACCAGAGAGAAATCACCAAAAAAGCAAACAATTTTATATCACAAAAAAGGTGGCCGGAAAACCCGACCACCTTTTTTATTGGTAGTTACAGCTTTTGCAGCTTATTGCAAAGAGCCAATCTTAGTATCAAGTTCAGCTGCTTTTTCCTTATCGTCCTTTAAGATATAGTAGGTCTTCAGGTTTTGCCATACGACTGCCATCTCAGGAGCCAGTTCAGTTGCCTTCTGCAAGTAAGGCAGCGCCTCATCTACAAAAACGTTTCCGGCTTTCACCTGCTCTAAATATTCCTTCTGCTTACTTGCCGGCAAATCATTCGCCTTTCTCAAAATTTCAATTCCTTTATTCAGAATTATTCCACTCAGATTAATATAAGCATTGGTAAATGCCGGATCCAGTTCGATAGCTTTCTTGTAGGCTGCCTCTGCATCCGCGTTATTCTCACTGGCTGCTAATGCAATACCATAATAATACTGCAACTTCGCATCTTGCGGATTTCTGGCAATTTGGGCTTTGATATCGCTTATTACTTTCTCTTCGTTGCCCATTTGCAGGTTCATCTCAATATTATGCGTTGCCAGTTCCTCATTTTCAGGGAATTTAGCGGCACCTTCTTCAACAAATTTCAATGCTGAAACCGTGTCGGCCTCCATGATCGAAAGGCGGGAAAGATCCAGGTAGATTTGCGGAAGATTAGAAAAATTCTCATGTGCTAACAAACTCTTGTATTTTTCGATACCGCTTTTATAATCTTTAGCATTGATGGCAGCCAGTCCTGCATAATACGTAAAAAGAGTATCGCCCGGCAGGTAGTCCAAACCCTTATTAAACGCCTGGTATGCGCCAGCGAAGTCCTGTTTTTCGAAAGCGCGGATACCACCGGTCAGTTCAATCTGTGCAAGTGTTTTGGCAGCCACATCAATGTTCTCAGCCTGCGCTTCGTTTCCCTCGCCCGCTTTTGCTTTGGCGATTGCCGCAATTGCTTTTTCCTTCAACTCCGGATTAGCACCCGTTGTGTCCATCATTGCATAGTCGGTATAGGCTAATGCAAGGTAGGTCCACGTTTCTGATAAACCAGAAGTTTTCTCATGCAAAGATGCCTTTTCCAGGGCCGTCCTGGCAGCCTCCAGATCTTTCATACCCAATTCGGGTTTTCCCATCAGTTTAACCTCGTTAAACTTACTGTAGCTCGTCTTTCCTTTGTTCAGTTCCCCTTTTTGAGCATAAGCTGAAACCGATAGTAAGATCGACGCAAATAGAAATAGTGATTTTATGTTCATGTTAGTTAAATGTGTTTTGATTTAATTGATTTCTGACCCTTTCATATTGAATCATGTCGCCTGATTTATCAAACAAAATCGCCAGCGACTGCAAAGCCTTAACAGCATTGGGGTCAATTTCGTTTGCCTTCAGGAGATAACTCTCAGCCAATTCCAGGTACTCGGTGCGACTGTTGTCTTTGATGTAATCCTTCAGGTAAAGCAAGCCCAGCTCGTAATTTCCGTTATAGTTGTTATCATCTAAGTTAATAACTTTTTTATAAAACTGTTCCGCTGCATTCCGATTTCCGACGACTTCATTCGCATAACCCGCCAGATAGTTCAGCTCGATATTTTCTGGTTCCATCCGAATGGCCTCGTTTAATAGAGGCACTACAGCATCGTAAGAACCATTGGCCGCATAAATATTGATGATCTGAAATAGTATATTCTTATCGGACGGATGCGCATCACGGCCGTTCAACAGCGTATTGAGTTGCTCATTGGCTTTCCCTGCATTTTTGAACAGATCGGCCATAATGAGGTAATCTTCTGCGCTGATTGAAAGCGACCTGTCCAGGTGCTGTTTATAGTATTCGATCGCCTCCTCATGTTGATTAAGCTTCGAACTGATTACCGACAGATTACGTTTCACATTAATATCTCCCTTTCCGATGGAATCTACCTGTCTGAAGTGATCAAAAGCAGCCTGAAATTCGTTCTTGCTCAATGCCTTCTTTCCCAGTATCAGGTAGCCATGTGCGATTTTACGATTAATGTAAATCAGCTGCGCCTCATTTTCATCATTCAACTGCTTGTCGTCGAGCCTTGCCAGTGCAAACTTTGCTTCCTCGAGCGGGTCTTTTACATACTTGAGGGTCCGGTTGGAATCCGCTACTGATAAGCTGCTATACACCAACGCCCGTAAAAGGTTGCTCTTGTATGAACTGGAATCCCGACGCTCCTTGTATGCATTATCTGCAAACTTTCTGGCCTCTTCCAAAACTTTGAAGTCGCCGTTTTTGGTGTACATCGCAAAGCGGTTACTCCCCTCCTTTTCGTTTGATTGAGCGGCAACAACTCCTGTTCCAAGCAGAAACACTACAAACAGCGCCGTTAACCGCCTATTGATGCGTAACTTCATTTTAATCGTTTTCATGCGTATCATCCTGATTTTGATCGCCCGTCTCCGGAGCCTCATTCTGGGCATCTCCCTCTACAATGTCCTCTTCCTCATGTTCCACTTTGGCTACCGAGGCAATCTGGTCGTTTTGCTTAAGATTTATTAGTTTAACACCTTGTGTTGCACGGCCCATCACCCGAAGCTGATCTACGGCAATGCGGATAACAATGCTTGACTTATTGATAATCATCAGATCATCCGCATCTGTCACATCCTTTATGGCAATCAGGTCACCCGTCTTTTCGGTTACGTTGATAGTTTTAACACCCTTTCCTCCGCGATTGGTAATCCGGTAATCTTCCAGTTCCGTGCGCTTGCCATACCCATTCTCCGATACAACCAGAATCGTCGACTGAAGGTCATTTACACTAATCATGCCAACGACCTCATCTTTATCATGCGCAAGCGTGATCCCACGAACCCCCGTGGCTGTACGGCCCATCGGACGAACCGTGCTCTCATTAAAACGGATGGCCCGACCCGAACGTAGAGCAATTACGATTTCGCTCTCGCCATTGGTAAGATTCGCTTCGATAAGTTCATCCCCTTCATTGATATTAATCGCATTGATACCATTGGCGCGCGGACGCGAATAAGCTTCCAGCGAGGTCTTTTTAATCGTTCCCCG
>DAIRDA010000229.1:0-3793 GCA_036796375.1 Albibacterium sp. | reverse complement strand
ACGAACGCTTTGGAAGCTTTCTTTTGGAAGGAACGAAAAGGCCCCACTTAAACCACTCCCCGCTGTGAAGCGACTCAGCGATTTGGACCAGGAGCAACAGTAAGTCCTCCGGGCTTACTGTCCTCGAGATTTATTACATAAAGCCTAACTCGAGCCTCGCCTCATCGCTCATAAAGCTTTTCTCCCAAGGCGGGTCGAATGTCAGTTCAACCAGGGCATTGGTCACCCCCTCAACCGATTCGATTTTTTCCTGCACATTGTTAATGATGGAATCCACCACCGGACAATTCGGAGCGGTGAGCGTCATGATAACCTTTGCTGTTCCGTCTTCCTTTGTGATAATCTCATACACAAGGCCCAGCTCCACAATATTCACCGGAATTTCCGGATCGAATACCGTCTCCAGTGCCGCTTTAATTTTATCCGCTATTCCTAATTTATCTAATACAATCATCTCCATACAGTTTAAATCCAAATGGCATCAGGAAACTTCCTTTTTGCCAAAATTCAATTCCAGTTCTATAAATTTCGCCGTCCGGCTCTCAGGGTGTTTTGCCAGCCCTTCAGGCGTACCAGCGTATACCAGCTGGCCACCACCCTTTCCACCTTCAGGACCCATATCAATGACCCAATCAGCCACTTTAACAACGTCCATATTATGCTCAATCACCAGTACCGTATTGCCACGTTCCACCAGACGGTTAAGAACACCAAGCAACACATTAACATCTTCAAAATGAAGGCCGGTAGTAGGCTCATCCAAAATATAAAAGGTCTGTCCGGTATCTTTCTTTGAAAGCTCAGTGGCCAGTTTTACACGTTGCGCCTCGCCACCGGATAAGGTGACCGACGATTGCCCCAGCGTAAGATAACCTAACCCCACATCGTTCAGGGTCTTAATTTTGCGGTAGATAGCAGGAATGGGCTCAAAAAACTCAACCGCCTCTTCCACGCGCATATCAAGCACATCGCTGATCGATTTTCCACGGTAGCGAACCTCGAGCGTTTCACGGTTATAGCGCTTACCCTGACAGGTTTCGCAAGGAACCTGTACATCTGGTAAAAAATTCATTTCGATAACCTTCATACCGCCGCCTTTACAGGTTTCGCAACGCCCCCCCTTCACATTGAAAGAAAAACGTCCGGGCTTATAGCCCCTGATTTTCGCCTCAGGCAGGTGAACGAACAGGTTGCGTATATCAGAGAAAACCCCCGTATACGTTGATGGGTTGGAGCGAGGTGTACGGCCGATAGGCGACTGATCAATTTCAATCACTTTATCAATATGTTCCAGGCCTTTAATCTTTTGGTAAGGTAAGGGCGTTTTCTTCGCACGGAAAAAATGATGATTCAGAACCGGATAAAGAGTTTCGGTAATCAGACTCGATTTTCCACTGCCGGATACTCCCGTAACCGCAATAAAACAACCCAGCGGGAAGTCAACACTCACGTTTTTCAGGTTATGACCGGTGGCCCCTTTCAATGAGAGAACCTGTCCTTTGCTTTTGCGACGCTTCTCTGGCACCGGAATCTCGCGATGTTGCGTCAGATAATCCGCTGTCAACGTGCGGAAATTACTAATCTCTTCAGGCGTCCCCTGGGCAACCACCTCGCCGCCCTGCAATCCTGCTGCCGGACCCATATCAATCACATAATCGGCTGCCAGGATCATATCCTTGTCGTGCTCAACCACCAGCACCGTATTCCCGATATCTCTTAAGTTCTTCAGTGCACCGATCAGGCGCTCATTGTCTCGTTGGTGTAACCCGATACTCGGCTCATCTAATATATACAATACATTGACCAACTGCGATCCAATTTGCGTGGCCAGTCGAATCCGCTGTGCTTCACCTCCCGATAGCGTTTTCGCTGTGCGGTTGAGCGTCAGATAATTCAATCCCACGTCAAGTAAAAAGCCAAGCCGCGAACGGATCTCTTTCAAGATTTCTGCAGCAATGATATTTTGTCGCTCGGAGAGCCGGCTTTCAATACCGTCAAACCATTCCGTTAGCGCTGAAATATCCATTTCAGCCAACTCAGAAATATTCTGCCTGTCTATTTTGAAATGCAGGGCCTCCTTCTTTAATCTTGCGCCCTTGCATACCGGACAGTCTTTCAGCGAACGAAAGGCATCGTAATCATCCTTATCGCTTTTCTGCTCATGTTCTTCTTCCAGCTGCTTAAATAAACCCTCGTAAACAACCTGATAGGTTTTTACATTCCATTTATTGTAGGCAACCGGAACGCTCACGATATCAGGTGAACCTTCCAGGATAATATCCAGATGTTCCTTTGAGAAATCTTTCAGGGGGGTGGTAAGTGAAAAACCGTACTTCTTTCCGAGCGCTTTTAACTGCTGGAAGGTCCAGTTATCTTTATACTCGCCCAAGGGTGCCAAACCACCACGCATAATGCTCAGTTTCGGGTCCGGTATAACCGTTTCCCGGTCAATCTGAAACACATAACCCAGTCCGTCACACATCTCGCAAGCCCCGTAGGGCGAATTAAAAGAAAAGGTGTTGGGTTGCGGTTCATCATAGGATATGCCCGACTCGGGATCCATCAGGTAGCGGCTGAAGAAAAATTCTTCGTTCGCGGCATTGCTGATCTTGATAACCCCTTTCGCCAGTTTCATCGCCTGCTGCACAGAGCTCTGCACACGTTTCCTGTCTTTGGCACTAACGGAAAGCCGATCGATCACCACCTCAATGTCGTGGGTCTTATAGCGGTCAACCTGCATTTTGGGAATCAGGTCGGTTAACTGTCCGTCGACCCGGACCTTGACGAAGCCCTGCTTTCTAATTTGTTCGAAAAGTTCGCGGTAATGACCTTTCCGGCCCTTCACAACCGGCGCCAGAATATTGACGGGCTGATCGTGAAACTGCTCGATAATCCGGTCGATGATCTGATCTTCTGAAAGTCGCTCCATCTGCTTCCCGGTCACATACGAAAACGCTTCCCCCGCGCGGGCAAAAAGCAGGCGGAGAAAATCGTACACTTCCGTAATGGTTCCCACCGTTGAACGCGGGTTCTTATTGGTTGTCTTTTGTTCAATGGCAATGACCGGGCTCAAACCCGAAATTTTGTCAACATCAGGGCGCTCCAGGCCTCCTAGAAACTGTCGGCTATAGGCGCTAAACGTTTCCAGGTACCGGCGTTGCCCTTCGGCATAAATCGTGTCAAAAGCAAGGGATGATTTTCCGCTACCACTTAATCCTGTAATTACGACCAATTGATTGCGGGGAAAACTGATGTCTATATTTTTTAGATTATGAACCCGGGCTCCGTAAACCTCAACTTCATTTTGTTCTTCCAGACCAGCTAGGGTATTTTTATTCATGTAAAGTAAAATGCAAAGGATCGGCAACCCGTCCCGTATTATGCAAAAATACAGATAATAATACGAAAATGTTTGTAGAAAAGTCAGTTAGCGGTAAGCTTTGAACGCCCGCCGCCTCGCCTGATCAAAGCTTCCGGCCGTCGGTATCGGCTTCCTGGTTCGAAGCCACAAGGCCCCGGCTCACCGCCGGACGGTACCCATAAATAGCGGGGTTTTCTATGATCTCCTTCATGGATATCAGACGATATACATAGGCGGAGGTTTCTCTGTTGAGCGACAACAGATAGTAATTGTCTTGACCCTGCTTTTTAATCGAACGGAGCAAGCTTCCCTCGCCTACATTGTAGGCAGCAGCTACAAGCGTCCAATTGCCGAAAATATTGTACAATTCTTTGATATACTTGGCAGCTGCTTCAGACGACTTGCGTATGTCCTGACGCTCGTCTACCTTCC
>DAIRDA010000228.1:0-3813 GCA_036796375.1 Albibacterium sp. | reverse complement strand
ACATTCCCGCCGGTTTGCACTTCATAACCGCCGAATACAGAAAAGCGAAACTGCTCGGCACCTCTGAAAGCGTTCCGATGCAACCAGCTGACACTCACATCCGATCCATTATACACGGAGGCTGTTTTTCCTAATATTTCAAAATTAATCGTTTTCTTGGGCTGAGGTGTCAGGTAGTAATAAGCATCCAGCAGATTGCTGTTGGCCGAGTCTACAGGCAAAAAGTCGTTCTTGACAAACTTGAAGTTGCCGAGTCCCACCAAATGCGAAATGGCCCTGGTATGTTTTTCCCGGCTGTATAGATCACCCTTCTGGAACGACATGGGCCGAATGATCGCGCGTTTCCGATACGTATTCTGCGGGTCGATCACGTGGTATCCGCCATATAAGGTGCTGTCGCTCGGCTGGCCCCTCAGATAATCCCCCTGTTGAATGCTGTAGTCTGGAAAAATATAAATATTATTGATATAGAAGGGGTGGAGCGCCTGATCGGGCGCCTCAGGCTTCACCGTTACATGCATGTTTACCTGATGATTGCCGATCGTACTGTCTACCTGCACCAACAGATGGTCCGGGTTAAAGTAATAATAGCCCTGTTCTTTCAGTTCGTTATCAATTCTTTCACGCTCCCTGATAATTACATCCAGGTTGTAGGGCCGCCCGGGCTGTAGTAGCGACTTCTCCCGCGCGCCGCCAATAATCTTTCCGAAATCCGTACTGTCGAGTTCAAAGAATACCTCATTAATCTTGTAATTGTTATAGGGCCGTGCGAAATAGGTGACTGTCGCTTTCCGGTTCTTTATACTGGTATCCGAACGCACCTCCGCGTTGAAGAAGCCAAGATTTTCAAGCCGATTTCGAAGAAGGTCTTCGTTGTGCGGGCGGTTTACATCCCGCAGCAAAACAGGAGGTTCACCCAGGCTGTTTTTAATCCAGCCTTTGATTCCCTTGTCTTCCGTCGAGTCGCCCCCTGCAATGTTATAAAACCAAAGCTTAGGCCGTAAGCCAAGAATGCTCGAATTCGGTTGAGGCTGAAGGTAGCTTTCCAGATTCTCCTGCAAGGGTTCGATGAATTTTTCGTCGAACGAGGTATCTGGTTCCAATTCCACCTGACCTTTAACATATAGATTTTCCCCCTCCTTCAGGTATTTGATGTTGCTGCATGAAGCCAGCATTCCCGTCAGGCATACCAGTGAAAATATGACTCTTTTATTTATCATTCGCATCGTCTTTGTCTCTAAATTCTACCGCTTGTGAAGGATTCTTCGGCTCGGTAGCTTCCGATGCCGGAGCATACTCCATCAGCTCCTTACGCTTTTCTTCTTCCACTTCCTTCTGATAGCGCTGCAGTCGCTCAGCCCTCATAAACAGTTCTTTGAACCGGTTGTAATCCATATTGATATTGAAACCTAATCCGGTTTCGATCACCTGTCCCTGAAGGGTCACTTCATATTCGTTTTTCCGGAAGGCCCGCAGGAAGTAGCGGCCGTCTTTTGATAACTGGTATTCAATCTCGATATCGCCGGCGATGTTGCTGGCACTGCGGCCCGGCTGTCCGCCACCTTCCACTTCGAAGTTAGAGCCGACCGAAACTTTCAGCCGATCGTTCAACAAACGCTTGCTTACACCCACATTCAGGTCGGTCCGGTTTTCCATCGCGCCGGTACTATAGTCCTCGGTCGACTGCAGATCGAAGTTCAGCTCAACGCCAGCAATCAGATCGCCTGCCAGGTTGTTTAATTGAGCACTAAGCAGATCGCTTACCGAATTCCGGGCCATCGACTCCACACCTCCGCCACCGGCCGCACTCGAGAACGGATTCTCGGCCACAAACCTGCCCAGAATAATCAATGCGAAAACCTGCTTATTGATTTCGGTTTCGTTCTCACGAATTTGTGAAAGGCGTGTATTCACCAGGCTCGTTACATCCTGCGATACCCCGGCATTTTCCTCGTCGAGTGTAATGTCGAACGAGATATTCGGCTTCAACATTTCACCACCCAAAATCAGGTTGACCTCGAAGGGTATCTTTTGTTTGTAGTAATTTGAGTTCCGCCCGCCCAGCTGATTTTCAAGCAAGTCGATCGGTGCAGCGTCAATATCGTAGGCGGCGGTAATATTCAGATCGGCACTCATCACATCACCGTTCCAAACAATTGTACTTCCCTTTTTAAAGAGGAATCGCCGGCGTAGCATATTGAAGGAAAGCTCGTAGCTGCCTTCTTCCACTTCATAGGTGCCCGCCAGGGTAATGTTTCCACCCTGGTCGATGTCGGCATTCAATTGCGCCGTTCCTTTGATAAACAAGGCGTCGCCCGTACCCGGATCGATCACCACATTAAATTCGGCATCAGGGTCGATACCGATATTCAGCGAGATATCCATGCCGCTTGGCGCCTCCGCCCGCAGGGTGTCTAGCCTGGCCAGCATGGCGGTGCTGTCGCTCTTATCCACAAACTCCACAACGCCTTCGCGTTCTGTAGTACCGGGATTATCGTCGGGCACCACAAAGGTGAAACGCGTATTTTCATTCACATTGAGCGAGCCGCTTACTTCGGGACTGGTCATTGTTCCTCCGATCTTTAAATCGGTGTCGAGGAACAGCAGCCCGTAAAACATTTCATTATCGATTGCGGTGGAATTCAATACCTGGAAATCGTCGGCGCGCAAGCCCAGGTCGAAGGCGAAATCCGTATAGGTCTTCGTACGGATCATGCCATCGATAACCGCCTCGTTGCCCACACTGTCGGTAATAGACAGGTTAGGGAAGCTGATTCCCTCGTCGTTGAATTCAATCCGGTCGTCGGTCAGTGAAAAATCCGCATTCAGCATCGAAACGTTCAGCCGCGCGTCGTTAAACAATAGGGCTCCATTTACCCGCGGAGCGCTGGGCGATCCGGTGATATCAAGCTTACCATCCAGGTAGCCCTGCGTTCTTCTCAGCGACCCGAACGAGAAGGCTTCCAGCGTACTCATATTCAGGCGGTTCATGTTCAGGACGAAATCCATCGTCGAAGGCTGGTCCGGGGGACTTATAAAGTCGCCCGTAAGGTTTACATCGTTTCCGTTTCCGGTAATGGTCACATTCGCGGCGAAGGTGTTTTCTTTCAGGTTATCCACCTGAATACCGATATCGCCCACCGTATCGTTGCCGAAATAGAAGTTGTTCACGGTCAGATCCGATACAAAAGTAGGAGAGCCCTCCAGCCGGTCGACCGTAGCATTTCCGTTGATGCCTCCACCCAGGGTAAGCGTACTGCTTTCAATAATCCGCGTGAAGGTTTCGATCCGGAAGTTAGAGAAAAGAAGCTCAATAGGTGCATTGAGAGAAGAGTCTCGCGACTCAATCCGCAGTTGCTGATCTTCATTGCTCAAAACAAAATTTTGAGCAAGAATTCCACCGCTGCCAAACAGAATACGATTCGATGGGTCGATGGCCCACTGATCATAGTTCAGTATCAGTCCGTCGGGCTTCATATTAAATACGAAATTATCACTTTGAGCCGCCAGGTTCACCCCGATATGGTACTGCTCGCGGTCGATCGAATCACGCACCCAAAGTCCTGCATCGACGATGCTGTTCCTGACGTTCCCGCTGATCAGCGTATTCAGTACCTCGATATTCGATAGATTGACCAAACCCAGATTGGCCGCATAAAAGAGCGTACTGTCGGCGGTGTTCACATCCAGGCTGACATCGTCGATAACGGTACCGTCATACAGCACATGCGAGGCACCCAACCGGGCGTTCAACGATCGCTGCTGACTGTCGAAGTTTCCGAAAAGCGTTACCGGATCCATCTCCGTTAAACC
>DAIRDA010000227.1:0-3871 GCA_036796375.1 Albibacterium sp. | reverse complement strand
ACCGCCATTTCAATGTGAAAACCGTGGAGGGCCCCGACGATTTCAAGTCGATGGAGGAGGCTGTATACCGTCGCTATAAACGACAATTAGAGGAGAATGAACCCCTGCCTCAGCTTATCGTCATCGATGGTGGAAAGGGCCAGCTCTCATCAGCCCTGAAAAGCCTGCGGAAATTAGGCATTGAGCGGGAAGTCACCATTATCGGAATCGCCAAGCGATTGGAAGAGATCTACTACCCCGGCGATCAGTTTCCCCTGTATCTGGATAAAAAATCGGAGTCGTTGCGTATTATCCAGCAGCTCAGGGATGAGGCGCACCGCTTCGGCATCACCTTCCACCGCAACCAGCGAAGCCGGAAAACGTTCCAGACAGAGCTTACGCAAGTGGCCGGTATCGGAAAAACCAGTGCTGAGAAATTATTGCAGACCTTTAAATCGGTCAAAAAGATTCGCGAAGCATCGGAAGAAGATCTGTCTGCTGTATTAAACAGGAAACAGATCCTCGCCCTGCGCCACTATTTTATCGGAGAAACGGAAAAGGATCCGCTGTAAGGTACTATTTAACGGTTTGTGTCACATACTGCTCTACGGCCATCGTCATGCTTGGCGCTTCCGGTGTCGGGGCAGCAATGTCCAGAATTAAACCTCTGTCGAGTATTGCCTGGTGGGTAGAAGTACCAAAGGCTGCAAGACGGGTATCTTTTTGTTCAAAGTCAGGAAAGTTCTCATAAAGCGACTGCACGCTGGAAGGGCTGAAAAATACAATGATATCGTAGAAAACTTCTTTCAGATCCGATAAATCACTTACCACGGTTTTGAAAAGCACCGCCGGGGTAAAATCATAACCATTTTCAGCAAGCCAGTTCTGCGTCTCTTCTCCCGCCACGTTCGAACAAGGGAAGAGGAACTTCTCTTTCGCATGTTTTTTCAATACCTCTTCCAGATCCTGGGCGGTCTGCTTTCCAAAGAAAATTTTACGCTTTCTGTACTGGATGTATTTTTGAAGGTAAAGTGCAATGGTTTCAGAGAGACAGAAATACTTCAGATCGGCCGGCACATCGTAGCGCATCTCTTCACAGATGCGGAAAAAATGATCGACAGCATTCTTGCTTGTGAAAATGATGGCAGTAAAATCGGCCAGATTAATACGCTCTTTTCTGAAGTCCTTCGCTGGAACACCCTCCACATGAATAAACGCTCGGAAATCTAATTTAAGATTATACTTCTTCGCAAGGGTGAAATAGGGAGATTTTTCATTTTCAGGTTTAGGTAAAGTAACCAGAATGCTCTTTACTTTCTTTGCTCTGTCTGCTACGTGGTCTTGCATTTTTTAGGTCTTTTTAAAATCCCAGCACTCGTATAAGAATAAGAATGGGACCAATTTCAAGGGTGCAAAGATACAGAATTAAATAAAACTTTGAAAGGGAATACGTTTTTAATATAGTACTGCCCACTCTGAGAAGCTGAAACAAAAATATCGTAACCAGCACAAACAGAGCCAACACCACGAAGGGAGCTGCCATTATCCGGGGCGAAAAGGCCATGATCAGAACAATGGGAAGAAAGATCAGTGCCGTATTGAAATAGCTTAGGTACAGAATCGATACATACTCACGAACCAGGCGATGAATATCGAACAAAAAGCCGATAAAACGCAACGTTACAATCTTGAGCGTAAACAGCACAATCACGCTGGCTGAGAAAATAAGGTAGAGATTAATCCCTTCGGTTACCCCGCCCAGCTGGTTGAAACGGCTTACCAGGTAGAGAAAAAGGCCAACGGTAAATCCAAAAAGCAGGTAGAGAAAAATAAAGGGCCAGGAATTAAACAGGTTTTCCTCTTTGCTGATCTGCGACAAGACCCGATTATTGTAGAAGCCCTGAATCATCAGCGATATTTCATTCGGATAGGCAAGGCGGATCAGGGCAAGGGTGGCCAGAAGTGCCAAAATTACACCGATGATCCAGAGGTCGCGTGTGCGCTTGGGCGCTCCGATCTTATACTGCTGTTTCACCGGATCAAATTGTTTCTGCCAGGCGAAAAAGTCGCCATCCTTCACAGTAACCAGTTGCTTCAGGCTATCCAGAAACAAATTTGGCCTTTCCGGATCCGGCATCCCGATCCACTGCATTTGCAGGGAATCCTGCATCTGGCGTATGGAATCGGCGTAGCGTTTGGCCTCCACCGCCTTGGCTACCTTGATGGAATCAAGGCGCTGCCAATAGGTGAGCGGCTTTCTGGCAGGCACTTCGGTGCTGTCAGTCTGTGCGAGCAAACTGAAGGAAAACAGCGAAAAGATGCATAAAAACAAATACCTGACCATGAACGTTCTAAGATAAAGGCGTAAAGTTATTGGTTTAAATCAGTAATTTTAACCCTTCTTCAAAATAATAGAAAACACCTTTTCAATTCAAAACCGAATCCTTATGAAATCAAGCAACCCGCTTCTTCAAAGCGCCTCTTATATCGATGGCAAATGGGAGAAAGGCGAGAAAACCTTTGACGTCATCAATCCCTCCACCGGCGAAGTCATTTGCGAAGTGTCCGACCTGGGCGTCGAGGAGGTACAGCGGGCCATTGTGGCGGCCGACAAAGCCTGGGGAAGCTGGAGGCAAACCACTGCAGAGCAGCGATCGGCATATCTGAGCGACTGGTTCGAAGCGATCCATGAACATAAAGAAGCGCTGGCCCGCATCATGACGCAAGAATGCGGTAAACCCCTGACGGAGAGCTATGGTGAAATCGACTATGGAGCATCGTTTGTCTCCTGGTATGCAGAAGAAGCCAAACGGGCGTACGGAGAAACCATCCCCTCCCCGAATGCGTCAAACCGGATCGTTACCATACGCCAGGGCATTGGCGTGGTGGCAGCCATTACGCCCTGGAACTTCCCCTTAGCCATGATCACCCGCAAGGTGGCGCCTGCTTTGGCCGCCGGTTGCACGGTCGTATTGCGCCCGGCCTCGCAAACACCACTGACGGCACTGGCGCTGGCCGTACTGGCTGAACGGGCCGGTATCCCTGCCGGCGTATTCAACGTGCTGACCGGCACCGACAGCGGAGGCATGGGCAAGGAACTGAGCACCCATCCCCTTATACGGAAAATATCCTTTACCGGATCAACGGAAGTCGGCCGCATCCTGATGGAACAGGCCGCCGGAACCATCAAAAAAGTATCGTTCGAACTTGGCGGCAACGCCCCCTTCCTGGTATTCGACGACGCCGACCTGGATGAAGCGGTCGAAGGCGCGCTGATTGCCAAATTCAGAAATTCGGGGCAGACCTGCGTGGCAGCCAACCGGTTCCTGGTGCAAGACTCCATATACGATGCCTTTGCCGAAAAACTCGTAGCGGCCGTTGCCAAACTGAAAACCGGCGATGGAATGGAAAAAGATGTACAGGTGGGACCGCTGATTAATCAGCAAGGACTTGAAAAAGTAGAGAAGCATATCGCCGATGCGCTGGATAAAGGCGCTACTCTTCTGCAGGGCGGAAACAAAATCGGAGGATTATTCTTCGAGCCTACAGTCCTCGCCAACGTTCCGTCCGATGCGCTGATCGCCCGGGAGGAAACCTTTGGGCCGCTCATCGCGCTCTTCCGTTTTCACGATGAGGAAGAAGGAATCCGTATGGCAAACGCGACGGAATACGGCCTTGCTGCGTATTTCTTTAGCCAGAACGTTAAGCGCTGCTGGCGGGTGTCGGAGCAAATCGAATCGGGTATGGTGGGCATCAATACCGGCCTGGTTTCTACGGCCGCCGCGCCCTTCGGCGGCGTAAAGCAATCGGGCATCGGACGCGAAGGCTCCCGCCACGGATTGGATGAGTTTATGGAAATAAAATACCTGTGCTTCGGCGGAAACTAGTTTTC
>DAIRDA010000226.1:0-3877 GCA_036796375.1 Albibacterium sp. | reverse complement strand
TATCATAACCAACATTGTTCCCAAGAATCCGCTGGCCGATATGGTACGTGCTTTCGATGCCAACTACACCGGAGGCGGCCTTCTGGCTGTCATGTTCTTTGCGCTGATTTTTGGAGTTGCCATGGCCTCGGCAGATGCAGAAAAGACGACCACCTTAAAGTCTTTCTTCGAGGGGCTCTATGAGGTGGTTATCAAAATTATAGGCTATGCAATGCAGTTGGCCCCTTACGGCGTAGCTGCCCTGCTATTCAATCTGACAGTCAGCGTGGGCGCTTCCTTTCTTATGGTCTTATTGCAATACGTTCTCATCGTTCTGGCGGGCCTTGCCATTCACCAGTTTGTGACCTATTCCATCATTCTAAAATATTTTGCTAACCGCAATCCCATAGAATTTCTGAGAAAATCTACAGGGGTAATCCTTACGGCGTTTTCCACGAGCTCAAGCAATGCAACCTTGCCAACTGCCATCTCCGTTAGTATCAATAAGCTAAAAATACCAAAACCCATTGCCAATTTTGTACTAACCATCGGAAGCACCGCCAACCAGAATGGTACAGCGCTCTTTGAAGGGATTACAGTACTGTTCCTGGCGCAGTGCTTCAATGTAGAATTAAGCCTTGCTTCGCAGGTAACGGTTGTTTTCCTATGCATCCTGGCAGGCATCGGCACAGCGGGGGTTCCGGGCGGTTCACTTCCGGTGATTGTGACCATTTTAGTATCCATTGGAGTTCCGGGAGAGGCGATCGGACTTATCTATGGCGTAGATCGTATTCTCGATATGTCCAGAACCGTCCTGAACGTGACGGGCGATATCACCGCTGCGGCCTATATTCAGCGGGTTGAAGAGCGGTCGGCCGACAAACAATTTGCAGATGAGCGGAACACATCTGATTCAGATTAAATTAGGAAATTTGCGCGCTGCGATATATCTTTAAGGAATTTGAATTTATATAAACTCACATGACTGATCCCTCCCTTATTTTTATTATCGTAGGCGCAGTAATTGCCCTCTTTATCTTCTTTTATTTTTTACCGATCAACCTATGGTTTACAGCTCAGCTATCAGGCGTTCGGGTAAGTCTTCTGAACCTCCTTTTAATGCGGCTTAGAAAGGTGTCTCCCTCCCTGGTAGTGAATTCGATGATTATTTCGACCAAAGCAGGACTGAATATCAGTTCAAACGACATCGAAACCCACTATCTTGCCGGCGGAAATGTAAATCGTGTTATAAAAGCGCTCATATCGGCCGATAAAGCCAATATACCATTGAGTTTTAAGTCGGCAACGGCGATCGATCTCGCCGGACGAGATGTGTTCGACGCGGTTCAGATTTCCGTTAATCCACGCGTTATTAATACGCCTCCGGTAGCCGCCGTCGCCAAAGACGGAATTCAGTTAATTGCCAAAGCCAGAGTCACTGTCCGTGCAAATATCAACCAATTGGTTGGGGGTGCGGGCGAGGAAACCATTCTCGCCAGGGTAGGTGAAGGAATTGTAACCACGATCGGTTCATCCGCTTCCCATAAACTTGTTTTAGAGAATCCGGATCGGATTTCGCGGACGGTACTTGAAAAAGGCCTCGATAGCGGTACAGCCTTCGAAATTCTGTCAATCGATATTGCAGACATCGATATTGGCGAAAACATTGGAGCTAAACTCCAAACCGATCAGGCAGAAGCCGATCTGAAAGTTGCCAACGCCCGTGCAGAAGAAAGAAGAGCGATGGCAGTAGCCTCTGAGCAGGAAATGCGGGCCAAAGCGCAGGAAGCACGTGCAAAAGTTATTGAAGCTGAAGCCCAGTTGCCCCTTGCCATGGCTGAAGCGTTCCGTAGCGGCAATCTTGGTATCATGGATTATTATAAGATCCAGAATATCCAGGCCGACACGGATATGCGTGAGTCTATCTCAAAACCAGGCGACAAGCGAAATAACGATAAGTAAGCAGAAGAATAAATATAAATATCAGGAGTCGGGATTGAATGATAAGTTCGATCCCGACTCTTGCTTTAGGTGGGATTCCAATATATTGTGATCCGTCAGATCAAGTCTTAATGGGGTGATCGATACAAAATCGTTTTCAACGGCCCAGCGGTCCGTGTCTTTTTCAGCCTCCTCAAGCGGCTTAACGGTGAACCAATAATGTTTTCGGCCCTGAGGGTCGGTTCCTGGAATGATAATGCCGTCATAGAATCGGACCGATTGTTTTGTCCATGCAATTCCTCTCGGAGAGGTTGGGAAATTAACATTGTATAATGCAACCTGAGTATCCTTCAATAGTATATCGAGCGTTTTTTCAAGATAACGCTCAATGGCGGAAAAATCGGGTTCTGAATTTCCTACGGGTATGCTCAACGCGATCCCTTTAATGCCAAATAGTACCGCTTGTTTTGCGGCTGCCAAGGTACCAGAATGCCACATCGAATTGCCAAGATTAGGTCCCAGATTGATTCCCGATAGTACGATATCTGTGCTGCTCCAAAGATGCGTTCCAAGAGCAACGCAATCCGCTGGTGTTCCGTTTACACGATAGGCTTCGATCTCACGAAATTCGATAGGCGATTTTTTATAACGAATCGGGCGGGAGTGCGTGACCGCATGGCCCATAGACGACTGTTCTACATCGGGCGCTACAATTTTGATTTCGCCGAATTTTTGTGCTGCTTTAGCAAGAGCCGCTAATCCCGGGCTATAAATCCCGTCATCGTTTGTTACCAGAATCCGCATAATATATTTTTTGTAATTGGTAACAAACAGCAAATGAAGATGTTTGAAAGTGAAATAATGTTGCAATGGAAAATATTCGAATTCTACACAATCCCGAGTCAGGCGATTCTCTTTACAGTAAGGAAGTGCTTGCCGAATATTGTGACAGGTACGGTTTCACATGGTCCTATTATTCACTGAAAGAACCTGGTTGGGACCAATATTCAGAGAAGGACGAAATGCTTCTACTTTGCGGGGGTGACGGGTCGGTACAAAAAGTTCTCGAAAGTTTGCTTGACAAGGAGCGAGTTGTTCCAATCGCATTAATTCCCGGGGGAACCGCTAATAATATTTCCAAAAGTTTGCCGCAGTATTGCTTGGAAAATTTCAGGGCTGCTGCAACGGAGATTCCAAAACTTGACTATGGCACCGTATCGGGTTCCTCACCCACTCCCTTCTTTATAGAAAGTTATGGTATCGGCCTCCTTCCTCAATTGATAAAAAAAATGTCAGATCACCACTCGGGTGGGATGAACAGCGACGAGAAAATTGAAGCCGCCCGAAATGAGCTTCTGCAGATAATACGCGAATACTCAGGCGTCCGGTGCCAAATCAATACGAACGATGGGATACTGGAAGATACTTTTCTGATGGTAGAAGTTTTGAACACGCCATCTGTCGGACCCAACTTGATTTTAGTAGATGACTGTAACCCTACGGATGGAAAATTAAACCTGGTCACAGTAACGGTCGCAGAGCGAGCGAATTTTGAATCATATCTATGTGCGGTCATGGATGGTCATACGGCAGCCTATCAACCAACGAGTATCCTGACAGATCAAGTAAATATTAAGTGGGCAAAAGGCACGTCGCACGCAGATGATGAGCCTATCGGGGAGACAAGCGATGGCTCATGCACAATACAATTGCATAAGGAGATGTTTCCAATTTTTGTCGTAAAAACATAAATATTTGTTTTACATTTATGCTACCGGTTTCAAACCGACCGGGTGATAACCATTTTGTAAACAAAGATCAGCTATGCTTTTTTTAGGGATTGATTTAGGGACTTCGTCCATCAAAGTCTCAGTGTTGGACGGGGCAACCCAGAAAGCGTTGGTAACAGTTCAATACCCCGAAACCGAGGTAGAAATAATTGCAGAAGAAGCAGGAT
>DAIRDA010000225.1:0-3881 GCA_036796375.1 Albibacterium sp. | reverse complement strand
GGGGAAGTATTATTGAACTGAAATATAAGCCTAAGGAGCGGCAAGACGCTGCTGGAGCTTACGCCAGGTCGCCTCGTCGAGAATAGTGTGTGCCGACCCGCTTTTTTCCTTGCTGTAAGTTCTGATAAATTGAACCCGTTTGCGTGTATCGGGATGGGTATTGATCCATTCAAGGTGCCGCATTGCAGTGTGTTCTTTCTCAGCCAATCGTTCAAGAAAGTCGGCCAGTGGTTCTGGCGACAGCTGTGCGCGAATAACATAGTCGATCGCCTTCCGGTCGGCCTCTCGTTCCAGGTCACGGTCGTACGCACTCGATGTAAACAGGCGAGCCGTGTTCCTCACGGTTTCACTACCGTTTCCGGTCGTCATGGAGAGCAGCACGGCAAGGCCAAGTTCACGACGCAACTTTTGCATAACGTGCTTTTCATTAATGTGAGCCAGTTCGTGCGCTATAATACCACTGAGTTCTGCTTCATTTTGCGATGCTGCGATCAATCCGCTGTACACAACCATATGGCCATCCGGTAGGGCAAAGGCATTCACCTCGCTGTTCGCAAGAATATGAAGCTTGATGTTTTCAGGGGCGATTTCATTCGCCGCGCATATGGTTTGAAGAAGGCTGTCGACCGGAACGAAGACTGCCGGGTCTGTAATTTCCGTTTGCGTGTTAATGAAGTATTTGATGTAGAGGTCGCCGAGCTTTTCCTCCGACTCCGCGCTTAGTTTGTTCAGGTTAAATTGTTCCATCCAGTCGACCTGCCGAAGGATAGTCCAGCAACCGATAAAAACTACTATAAGCAGGAGAAAATGCAGGCTAATCCGTCTGATCATCGTTTGCATAGAGCGTTTGCTAATTCACCGTAAAACCACCACACTACATGTTTGCCTTTTCGGGTTTGAATACTGGTATAAATTGTTGCGACAAATTCGAGTAAATTAAACAGGATCACCGTGAGCATGTACGAAACGTAGGCATTGCTTAACTGCTGATTGCCGAAAACGATGGAGATGGTCCACCAGAATCCGGCGCTATTCATAAACAAAAGACTGAACTGCGCAAGCAATGCTTGTGTACAATGCCACCTGACGAAGTAAGTCCCTTTTTTATTCCCAAGATAAAAGAATAGCGTGGCCAACAGGTTAACAATGGGTAGGGGCAGTCCTCCAACAGAGGCCACCAATGATATCAGGTAGCTGTTCGAGGCCTTTTCAGCTTCATGTTCAGCCGGTTTATATTCAAAAAAGGTGGTATGTATCATATGCCTTTAAGAATATTCCATGCCCAATTGATTAGAACAAGCATGATAGCAGGAAGGTACACCGCAGGCTGAACAAGCCATTTTTCAATCTGGCGGTAGCGTGCGAAAAGACTTTCCTGCTTTAAGAATAGATCGCGCGTGATCCATACGGGGCTAATCAGCATAATTGCAGCAATGGCCAATCCAAAGGGATTATACGATAGCGAATCGTATACCCTTCCCTGAAACAGCGCGATTACGGCGCGCGTCGATCCGCATGACGGACAGGCGATGCCCGTGATGTTTTTAAACAGGCACAGCGTTCCGTGACCAGCTTCGGGAGCGCTGATGCTGTAAAACAGATACGCATAGCCCGCAGCGCAGGAAATAAGCAATAGTCCGTAGATTTCCCGCGAACTGCTCATTAGTACAATACTTCGTGAATTTTGTCGAGATTTTTATCTCGCGTGGTTCCCATGATTAAAAACCAGTCGACAATGGTCCATACGCCCAGTCCCCCGCAAGTAAGTAACTTCGCTATTCCGAGCCCTACGTCGCCGATCAGAAAACGGTCAATTCCAAAAGCTCCTCCCAGCAAGGAAACGATGAGGCTAATCGTTGGGTCTTTGAACTGAATGGATTGCAGAGGAATCCATTTTGTATCATCCGATTGGACCAGGCGCTCGCGTATCAAAGGGATCTGGTGACTTTCAAAGAATTTAGAGTTCGTCATGACGAACATGTCAACTTTATGTGGTTCCATGGTGGGTTATGAGGTTTATAATAGCTGTAACAAATATGCGGCAATCTTACGAAAAAAATATTAATAGTGAGAATTGGCAGCTAGATTTTATATGAAAAAAGTGCCCGCTGACCCAAGATTTTAGAAATTTTGTAATGTTTTTGTATCGTTTCCGTTAAAACGTTCGTTAACAGTCTATGAACAGTGCAAATCCGGGGCGAATCGCCATCTTCATTCTATTCGTGATGACCGCCCTTTTCGGGGGCTGCCAGAAGAGCGACCGTCCGAATCTGGAGTCGCCCGTTAGCTTGGACATAAATCTGATTCAGAGTCAGTCAATGTTCGAAAGCAGCCTAAAAAGCAGGGCTGTGGCAAAGGGAATTGCTTTCAGTATCGACGAGGCTATCCGGGAAGACGCGGTGCTTCGTGTATTGATAAAGGGCGGTAATACACCGGCCGATTTTCTTGTCGTCTGGGACGGCTTGGTGAAGGAATCGTTTCCCATGCAAACCAGTATGGTTATATTTTATCAGGGAAAATCTGAAGCCTTCGACCCAGAAAAGGAAGTAGAAATCCGTATTAATCTGAAGAAAATGCTTCCGGCTGCCGCCGACATGTCCAACTTCTATTTTCACCTCCTGAACGGTTCTGCAGACCGTAAGATAACGCTCCACCCCGACGGAGTGACCACAAGTAATTAAGTCCTTTTTCTCAGAAAAAATAGTATATTCGAATCGGGCATACTGTGCAATTCTTGCCATTTGACCTGCCATAAAACCTTTAACCTGATGATTAAGACGAGTCCCTTCTTTGAACATGTGCATATTGATGAACAATCGGTTACCCCTAAGTATGTGCAGTTAACCAATTCTGTAATCAAAGCAATTGAGGATGGTCATTTGAAAAAAGATGAATTGCTCCCATCCATCAACGAATTAAGCAACATACTGGAGATTTCCCGGGATACGGCCGAGAAAGGTTATAAGCATTTGAAGAAGCTAGGTGCGCTGGGTTCGGTGCCGGGTAAAGGTTATTATATTTTGAATGCCAATTTGAAGCAGAAACTGCATGTCGTTTTATTTTTCAATAAGCTGAGCGTTCATAAGAAGATTATTTACGATGCGTTTATTGCAGCCATCGGGGAAGATGTTTCAATCGATTTCTACATCTATAACAATGATCTGGCGCTTTTTAAGAAATTATTGCTCAATCCCAAACATGAGTATACGCATTATGTGATCATCCCTCACTTTGTAGAGGGAAGGGAGAAAGCGGCGGAGATTATTAACTCGATCCCGAAAGCAAAGCTGATCTTACTCGATAAAAAAATTCCCGGTATATCAGGTGATTATGCAGCCGTTTATGAGAATTTTTCCGCGGATATCTATAACGCCTTAGAACAGGCGCGGGAGCGCCTGTCGAAATACCATACATTGAAACTGATTTTCCCAGACCGAAGTTATTTTCCAAAGGACATAATCAAAGGCTTCTATCAGTTTTGCCAGCAGTATGCTTTTAATCACCTCTTAGTCAGCGATATAACGGAAGAGCCCATCGAGGCAGGTGAGGTATATATTAATTTAATGGAAGATGATCTGGTGAAACTTCTTGATCGTACCCTGTCGCTCAACTTAAAAGTAGGGAAAGATGTAGGCGTTATTTCGTATAATGAAACACCCCTTAAGAAATTTATTATGAACGGGATCACAACGATCTCGACCGATTTTTCGCGGATGGGTACTACAGCAGCTCACCTGATTCTTGATAATTCGACGCGACACGAAGAGGCCCCCTTTTACCTCACCCTTCGATCTTCTTTATAGTCCAAAATAAGACGATAACGGCCATAACAGCTCATGACAGTTGAGTGGAGATGCTTTCTTATAATTGTAATTGCTCAA
>DAIRDA010000224.1:0-3931 GCA_036796375.1 Albibacterium sp. | reverse complement strand
AAGAGGGTAAAAAGAATAATTACTTCTGCCGTCGTGGCGATGATTATTTCATGGAGGGGCATGTGTGGCCGGGAAGATGTCAGTTTCCGGATTTTACAAATAAGGCGGTGCGGACCTGGTGGGGTGATTTATACAAAGGCTTGCTTGACACGGGCGTTGCCGGGGTCTGGAACGATATGAACGAGCCGGCTGTGTTTGGAAAGGGAACGTTCCCCGACGATGTCCGTCATAACTTTGACGGGCACCGGGGCTCTCACCGCAAAGCTCACAATGTTTACGGCATGCAGATGGTTCGGGCCACGTACGAGGGTATCAAGAAATTGAACCCGTCAAAACGTCCCTTTACGATCACGCGTGCGGCCTATGCCGGAACACAGCGTTATGCCTCGGTGTGGACAGGTGATAACGTGGCGACCTGGGAACATTTGCGGATCGGCTCGCTGCAATTGCAGCGTCTGGCGATGTCGGGGCTTTCTTTCTGTGGGACCGACATTGGCGGGTTCAGCGGGGAACCCTCAGCTGAATTGTTTACTCGCTGGATTCAATTTGGTGTTTTCTCACCTTTTATGAGGGCTCATTCGGCTGGTGATACTGCTGAGCGGGAACCGTGGAGTTTCGGGGAAGATTTCGAGGCTATCAACCGCAAATTTATTGAGCTTCGTTACCGGCTTCTGCCATATATCTACACGGTTTTCTGGGAACATCACCGCTATGGCTTGCCCGTCTTACGTCCGCTGGTAATGTTAGAGCAGGAAGTTGCCGGTAATTTGCATAGGCAAGAGGAATTCGGCTTTGGTTCGAAGATATTGGTTTCGCCGGTCATTGTTGAGGGACAGCAGAGCAAAACAATCTATTTGCCCAAGGGTTATTGGTATGATTTCTGGAGCCACGATCTGCTGGAAGGCGGCAAAGAGCATCAGGTGAAAACACCCTTGGACCAAATGCCCATGTATATCAAAGCCGGATCGGTTATCGTAGATTATCCGGTCATGCAACATGTAAATGAAAAACTGGTGGAGATATTGGACTTAAATGTGTATTATGTTGAAGGAGAGGAGGATACTCTGTTGTATGAAGACGAAGGTGAATCGTTCGATTATATGAACGATCTATTTAAGGAAAAGCGATTTATTCTTAAAGGAACAGTTGCCGGCATGGATATTTTCCAGGACGAAACGGGAATGTATACCGAGTCTTATCATGAGTATCGATTGAATTTGATCGGACTACCTTTTAAACCGACGCTCGTAACGGTAGACCATGAACCAGTGGCTTTCGATCCGATGCCCGATAATGGCTACGTGCTTCGGGTCCCTAAGAAATTTAAACACATTAATGTCAGATAGAAACGAAAGCGTTATGGCAGCGACTGTACAAGCTTATTCCAAATTTACAGATTTTGATATCAGTCTTTTCCGTTCGGGAAAACACTTTAAGCTTTACGAGAAATTCGGATCGCACGAGCTTGTGCATAATAAGACGAGCGGGGTCTACTTTTCTGTTTGGGCGCCAAATGCCATTGCTGTAGCAGTTGGAGGCAACTTCAATGGATGGAATCGCGAATCGCATCCTTTATCGCCGCGTTGGGACGCATCGGGCATATGGGAGGGATTTATACCCGGCGTCGCTCATGGCGAAATTTATAAATATTTTATCCGAACTCCTCTTGGCGATGTGTTGGAGAGAGGCGATCCGTTTGCCTTTCAATGGGAGGAGCCGCCGGCAACCGCCTCGCGGATTCAAAGCACCTGGTATGAGTGGAGTGATGCCGACTGGATGAATAAAAGACACGAGAAAAATGCACTGAACCGACCTTTTTCGGTTTATGAGATGCATCTGGGCTCGTGGATGCGGAATCCGGAAGAGCCCGATCGTTTCTTAACTTATCGGGAAATTGCAGAACGCTTGGTTCCGTACATTAAGGACCTCGGTTTTACCCATGTGGAGTTTATGCCGGTAATGGAGCATCCATATAATCCTTCCTGGGGATACCAGATCACCGGATTTTATGCCCCGACATCTCGATTCGGGTCTCCGCAAGACATGATGTATTTAATTGAACAACTGCATCTGAACGGAATCGGCGTAATTCTGGACTGGGTTCCTTCGCATTTCCCGGGCGACGAACATGGGCTTTACAAGTTTGACGGAACACATTTATATGAACATGCCGATCCGCGACAGGGTTTTCATCCCGATTGGAATTCGTATATTTTTAATTTCGGCCGGAACGAGGTACGCTCTTTCCTAATCAGCAATGCTCTTTTCTGGCTGGATCGGTATCATGTTGACGGGCTACGCGTGGATGCGGTGGCCTCAATGCTTTATCTCGACTATTCCCGTAAAGAGGGAGAGTGGATTCCAAACGAATTTGGCGGGCGGGAGAATCTGGAAGCGGTGTCTTTTCTAAAAGAATTTAATGAAGCCGTTTACGGGGAATTCCCTTCGGCCCAAACCATTGCGGAAGAATCGACGGCCTGGCCCGGTGTAAGCAGTCCGACCTTTCAGGGAGGCCTGGGTTTTGGTATGAAGTGGATGATGGGCTGGATGAACGACACACTCGCCTATTTTAAAGAAGATCCGCTTTTTAGGAAGCACTATTACGGGAAGCTGACCTTCAGTACCGTTTACGGTTTTACAGAAAATTTTATGCTGCCACTTTCGCACGACGAGGTGGTACATGGCAAACGGTCGCTGATCTATAAAATGCCTGGCGATGAATGGCAAAAATTTGCGAATCTGCGTTTGCTGTTTTTCTATATGTATACTCATCCAGGCACAAAACTGCTTTTTATGGGGGGCGAATTCGGACAAACGTCTGAATGGAATTTCAATCAATCGCTCGACTGGCACCTACTGAAGTTCGGTCCGCACCTGGGCCTGCATAACCTGGTTCGGTCGTTGAACGAGGTCTATAAAAGTGAGCCAGCCCTTTATGAAGTATCGTTTCGCCAGGAAGGTTTCCAATGGATAGAGTCGGGCGATGCCGATAATTCGATATTGGTATATATGCGCAAAGGTCATCATGCGAAAGATAATTTGCTGGTGGTGTTGAATTTTACTCCGATGGCGCATCATGCTTACCGGGTTGGTTTGCCTGCGGCCGGCGATTGGGAGGTTCTCCTGAGCTCTGACAATGCGCAATTCAACGGATCGGGCTTTGGCCATGAAAAAGTAAGCACTGAGCCATTGGTTTGGATGGGACAGGCAAATTCAGCTGCGATACAGCTGCCGCCGCTTGCTGGCATCATCTTAAAGAGAATTCAAAGCTAAAATATCCATTTCATGAAGGTATATCACATCAGTGCCGAATGTTATCCGGTTGCCAAAACGGGCGGCTTGGGCGATGTTGTAGGGGCACTTCCTAAATATCAGAACCAATCGGGGGTACAGGCTTCGGTTATCATGCCCTGGTACGACAAGCCATTTGTAAAGAACCATGCCTGGATACCGGTGTATAAGTCTGAAATCCGACAGGGTTCGCAGTTTTTTAATTATACGATTTTGAAGGAGGAAAGCGGAGTATTGGGCTTTGATCTTTATCTGGTGCATATTCCCGGACTGCTTGATCGGTCAGAAGTTTATGGTTATGCCGACGAGGCCGATCAGTTTGTCGCCTTTCAGCATGCTTTGCTCCATTGGATTAGCGCAGCGGAACTTGGTCCGGACCTTTTCCATTGTCACGATCATCATAGCGGGTTGGTTCCCTTTTTTATAGAACACTGTGCTGACTTTGGCAATCTAAAAGGAACACCCACCGTTGCCACAGTTCATAACGGACAATACCAGGGTTGGATGAACTGGCCAAAGGCTGTATTGTTTCCTCCGTTCGACAACAGCCGCGGCGGCTTGCTTGATTGGAATGGCCTGATCAATCCATTAGCAGCACTGATTAAGTGTTGCTGGGCTTACAACACCGTTTCGCGAGGCT
>DAIRDA010000223.1:0-3962 GCA_036796375.1 Albibacterium sp. | reverse complement strand
GCCGTCCACTCCTTCATCCCGGCCGAATAGTTTTTTACATTTTTGAAACCGTTCCTGGCCAGAAGAGACTGTGCAACCGTTGCCCGGTCGCCACTTTGGCAGTGGATTACAACTTGCTTGTCCTTACTAATTTTATCTAAGTTGTCTGTTAGGGTACCTAAGAATACGTTTTCCGCACCATCTACGTGGTAAGCCTCATACTCTGCAGCCCCTCTGACATCCACAATTTGTACGTCAGGCCTTCCGACATAGGATTTGAATTCGTCCATCTCGATAATATCTTCCACTTCAAGTTCTAATGCCAAATCATCTACACAGGATATGTAACCGTAGATATTATCCAGGCCGATGCGCATCAATTTACGGGTCAGTTCTTCGATCTGATCCTCATCTGCAACCAATACAAATTGCTCCTGATAGTTTAACAACCAGCCAGCCCAGGTTGAAAAGGAATTGTTTCCCTGAATGTTGATGCTGCCGGGTAGAAACCCTTTCGCAAAGTCTGCTTTATTGCGGGTATCGATCACCTTGAGCCCTTTGCTATAGGCCGAAAGAAATTGCTCTCTTGTCAACCTTGGGTGCTTGGGAACTTCGATCAACAGAGGCCGGGGCACTTTGTTCAGGTGTTTCATCATCGCAAAGTACCTGGGTGGTTCGGGTTGGCCGTCGAGCAAATACTGAACAAAGCCTTCCGGATCATCCTGATATTGGAATGCCCAGTTACGGATTTTTTCGTAGCCCACTGTTGAACTGGGCACCGAGCCTAACGATTTTCCGCAGGCAGAACCTGCACCATGACCGGGCCATACCTGAACATATGGAGGAAGCTCGGCAAAGCGCTGTATGGATTCATACATTTGTTTAGCCCCCTTTTCCATGGTTCCCAGCATGCCAGCGGCCTTTTCGAGCAGATCGGGCCGCCCGATATCGCCCACAAATACAAAATCGCCGGTAAACACCATAACGGGCTCGGCAGTTGCCGGATGGTCGGTGAGCAAAAAGCTGATACTTTCAGGCGTATGCCCAGGTGTATGCACCACTTCCAGGCTCAGATTGCCCACCGTGATAACATCTCCGTGGCTTAGTCCGACATGCGGAAACTGATACTGCCATTCTTCTCCGCCTTCGTCCGACAGATAGAGGCTGGCACCCGTGACTGCAGCCAGCTCTCTTGATCCGCTAAGAAAATCAGCATGGATGTGCGTTTCAGTAATATGGGTTATCGTCAGCTTGTTCTGTTTTGCTATTTCCAGATAGACGTCGATATCTCGTTGTGCATCAATAACGATGGCTTCGCCTTTCGCCTGACATCCAATTAAGTAGCTTGCTTGCGCTAGCGATTTATCGTATACGTGTTGAAAAAACATGGTGTGAGTTTTTAAAGGTTATTAAAAAATAATTCATTCATAAGTATGTAAAGCCCCATTACCAGCACAAACCATCCGAACGCGGTTTTAAGTTTGGCGCCGGGGATTTTTCTGGATATATAAAAGCCTATCAGTATCCCAACGATGGAAAGACCGGTGAAGGATAATAGCAATGTCCAATCGATCGTTTGGTTTCCCTGCACATCGCCCAAAAATCCTACCAACGATTTCGCCGCAATGATGAAAAGAGAAGTCCCCACGGCTAACTTCATGGGCATCTTTGCCAGAAGCACCAGCGCGGGGATGATCAGGAAACCTCCTCCTGCTCCGATCAATCCCGTCAGCAAACCAACCGCTGAGCCTTCTAATAAAATCAGCGGGTAATTGTATTTAATTTCGCCGGTGTCCGTATCGTTGCAATCATGGCAGGGCCGAATCATCGACAAGGAGGCAAAGATCATGACGATGGCAAAAAGCACCATCAGAGCGATAGGTTTCGTAATCTCGAAACCGGCGATGGAAAACAAATCGTGCGGAATCAAGGGCATGAGGAAGGCACGCGTCAGGTATACGGAGATGATCGAAGGTATGCCGAAAATAAGAACGGTCTTAAAGTCAACCTGCTTTTTTATCAGATTTTGAACGCCGCCCACCAGCGAGGTGGTTCCGACCACAAAAAGGGAATAAGCCGTAGCTAAGACCGGTTCGACAGACATCACATAGACAAGAATGGGAACCGTTAAAATGGATCCTCCGCTTCCGATAAGTCCTAAAGAAACGCCAACGAAAATGGCTAAAATAAACCCGGTCAATTCTGCTTCCATGAGTTAATTGTATGTATAAGTATGGTACAAAAATACGGTAGCAGGGCGCTGGAAACGGTAACACGGGTTACACAGCAACTGTAATTTTCAAATTAATTGCGACCAGGAAACAGTTCAATACTGCTTCGGTTCAATTTAATTTTTCCTTCGTTTTCCATGGCCTTCAATAAACGAGAAACAACTACTCTGGAACTGTTAAGGTCGTCAGCGATCTCTTTGTGGGTTTTGTTGATCGTATTCGAATGGTTTATCTGCGCTTTCTCCACTAAATAATTGTAAAGACGGCTCTCCATATTCATGAAGGCGATGTTGTCGAGCGCACCCAGCAATTCAACAAAGCGGTTATTATAACTCTCCATTACAAATGCGCGCCAGGTTTTATATTCACCCAGCCACTCTTCCATTTTTACAACGGGTATCATCGCCACCATCCCGTCGTTCTCCGCTATCGCCTTTACTTCACTTTTTTTGTCCCCGACACAGCAAGCCAGAGTCATGGCACAGGTATCCCCTTTCTCGATAAAATACAACAGCAACTCTCCTTTATCTTTGTCCTCGCGCATGATCTTTATTGCGCCGGAAATAAGCAGAGGCACCGTTTTGATATATTTTCCGATATCGATTAATACGTCACCCTCTTTGAATTCGATCAGTTTCGCATTTGCGACGATTTCGTTGATGAGTCCCTTTTCGAACCGGCCGTGATAGGTGTTATAGATCAACTGTTCCATAATGCTGGGTTTAATGCGGAAGTCTGTCCTTAAGAAGGCCGTAAATCCATGTGCCTGCTATTGCTCCCAAGATAACGATTAAAATGGGCAGATAGCCTGCGCCGGTCAATACAAACATCGGTCCGGGGCAAGCGCCTGCAAGTGCCCAGCCCAGTCCAAAAATGATGCCTCCAAACAAATACCGCGCGATGCTCTTTTCTTTGCTGGCGATCACGATGGGTTGATGATTGATATCCCTGAGCGATTTTTTCTTTATTAACTGAACCAATAACGCACCTACTGCCAAAGCTGACCCCATAAGGCCATACATATGGATGGATTGAAATTGAAACATTTCATATATTCTGAACCAGGAGGCAGCTTCCGATTTGTACATGACAATGCCGAAGAATGTTCCGATGATAAGATAGCGTAGTGCTTTCATAATGCTTATTAATGAGTTTGATTAGATTGAAATAAATGTTTTACTACAGCTATATGCGCTAAAAAATCAAGGGAAATAAAAGATGCACCATGAGTAGGCCTCCGATAAAGAAACCGATGGTGGCAATGAGTGAGGGCACTTGCAGATTACTCAGTCCCGATATGGAGTGTCCGGAAGTACACCCGCCGGCGTAACGGGCGCCGAATCCAACCAGAAGTCCACCGATGAGCAGGATGAGAATCGATTTCGGAGAACTGAAGGCCTGTTCACCAAAAAGTTCTGAGGGGACATAAGCGGTTCCTGCACTTTCGAATCCAGCATCATGCAGTATATCAATCGTTTTAGGGTTCAGGTTAGGCACTTGGTTATCCGACAAAAAGTGAGAAGCCAAAAATCCACCGATCATGGCACCGATCATAACCGTTAAATTCCAGCGCTGACTTTTCCAATCGAATCGAAAGAAATCAGCGGTTTTGTCAGCACCGCAGATTGTACAAAGTGTGCGTAAATTAGAAGACATCCCGAAATTTTTTCCTGCATACAGCAATGAAAACATGGTGAGAGCAATCAAAGGGCCGCTTACATACCAGGGCCAGGGGGCGAAAATCCATTCCAT
>DAIRDA010000222.1:0-3965 GCA_036796375.1 Albibacterium sp. | reverse complement strand
GCTTTTTACCGGCAGGAAGTGGGTTTATTAAACGGCGAACGCACCTATTCCAATTCTACCGGAATCAATCAGCGGGTCAGCCTGCATAGCCGGATCAGCGAAAAGCTGATTTTCAGTTTCTCTTATAGCGGGAATTATAACGTGGTCAGCAACAATCTGAACCCCGAACTGAGCTATAACTATTATAACCAGAATCTGCGAAATGATTTTACGGTTTTGTTCTGGAAGGGAATGAAGGTGTCGTCTACGCTGAGCTATTACTATAATACCGGGCTGACCAACGACGATTCCCAGCGTTTTATTCTATGGAACGCCTCCCTGGCTAAAAAATTCTTTAAGCGCCAGGAAGGCGAACTTGCTTTATCGGCTTACGACCTTCTGAACAGCAATACCAATGTTTCCAGAAACATCAGCGACCAGTATATTGAAGACCGTCAGAGCAATATGCTCAACCAGTATTTTATTTTAAGCTTTACCTACCATCTCCGGAAATTTGGTACGAATCGGCGGAATGCAGGTTAAATATGCACGCCGGTTGTACCGCCACCGTTCAGGGTCAGGTCTACCGGACGGTTGCTTTTCCATGAGCCTGCTGTAAAGTCAGGGATGTCGATCGAGTTCGAGCGGTTGGAAACCGACCAGATACTTAAAGGAGTGATGACGCTCCAGGAAGCTGCATCGTACACATCCTGATCGAGCGGAAGTCCGTTCCGAAGACAATCAATCAGGCGCCAGTCCATCATAAAGTCCATTCCTCCGTGTCCGCCAATCTGTTTGGCCATTTCGCCCACTTTTTTCACGATCTCCGGCGTATACTGTTTCTCCAGTTTTTTGAACTCTTCGGCACTTACAAAACTCTCGCCTTTGGCAATTTTAGCCGGTTCCGGATATTTTTGCGCAAAGCCTTCCGTCCCGCTGATAACATGCAACCGCGAATAGGGCCGTGGCGAACTCACGTCGTGCTGAATCATAATGGTTCGGCCGTTCGCCGTACGAATGCTGGTAGTATTCATATTGCCACGGTACTGTTTCCCCACGTATTCTTTATAAAAATCGTCTTTCGCCGCCAGCTCTTCTGCTTTTTTAGCCATGTGAAAATCGGCCGAAGCCATCGAGGTCAGATAATCCATCTTATCGCCACGGTTGATATTCATCACCTGGCAAACCGGACCCAACCCGTGCGTCGGGTAAAGATTTCCGTTTTTGAAATTTTCTTTCAGTCGCCACATATCCTGATATCCGTTTTTTGCGAAATTCAGACCCACCAAATCATGGATATAGGCGCCCTCGGCATGAATGATCTCGCCGAAATAACCCTGGCGAGCCATGTTTAAAGTAAGCAGTTCGAAGAAGTCATAACAGCAGTTCTCAAGCATCATGCAATGCTTTTTCGTACGTTCGGAGGTTTCAACCAGTTGCCAGCACTCATCTACGGTGAGGGCGGCAGGTACTTCCACCGCTACGTGCTTGCCTGCTTCCATCGCATAAACCGCCATGGGGGCGTGTAAATGCCACGGTGTACAAATGTAGATCAGGTCAATATCTTCGCGATCGCATAATTGCTTCCAGGCGTCTTCGGTTCCCGAGTATGTTTGCGGTTTGTGCTGCGACCCTGCAAGGCTTTTCTGAACGTTTTCTACCTGCGCCGGGCGAAGGTCGCACAACCCTTTGATATCCACTCCTTCGATGTGGCTCATGCGATTAACCGCACCAGGTCCGCGCATTCCCAAACCGATAAAGCCGATTCGTACCCGGTCGATCTTCGGCGCTGCATAGCCGCTCATATTGAATCGTTGTTTCTTGTTTGCGGCCGAATTGGTGGCGCCTGTAAGGCTGGCGCAGCCAGCAAGTCCGGTACTGATCAGGCCGAGGCCGGTTAGTCCGCTCAGTTTTATAAAGTCTCTGCGTTTTGTACTCATATCTGTTTAATAATAATCGGTTTCCTACCACAATATAGTCCAGATATCACAGAGTCGCAAACGACAGCATCACGCAAACGATTGTCTTATTTTCGTATAAGAGCAGTGGCAGTCCCAGGATCAATTTTATGCAATCGATTGATTACAATGTAGGTTTGCTTTATTAAGGATTAATTGATAATGTTGTTAACTAACAGAATCCTTATGAAAATTGCATGGCTATTAGCCCTCGCCTTACTCATTTCGCCCGTACTGAGGGCGCAAAGTCAAAAAAGCGACAAACCGAATGTTGTGATTATTATATCCGACGATCATGCCTTTCAGGCAATCGGTGCCTATGGAAGCACACTGATGAAAACGCCGGGCATCGATCGCATCGCCCGGGAAGGCGCGGTATTGAACCGGGCCTATGTTACCAATTCCATTTGCGGACCCAGTCGTGCGGTGCTGCTAACCGGAAAATACAGCCATAAGAATGGCTTTAAAGATAATGAGACATCGCACTTCGATCATGGGCAGGATCTTTTTGTAAAGCGAATGCAGCAGGGCGGCTACCAGACGGCCTGGATTGGCAAGCAACATCTGGGCGATAAGCCCGAGGGATTCGACTACTGGGAGATTTTACCCGGACAGGGAAATTATTTTAATCCCGACTTCATCCGGATGGATGGATCGAGGGTGCGTTACGAGGGCTATGTGAGCAATGTTGTGACCGATCTGGCAGAGAACTGGCTCGACCAGCGCGATACCAGCAAACCATTTCTGATGATTGTCGGGCACAAGGCTACCCACCGAACGTGGATGCCCGACACGGCCGACCTGGGTATGTTCGATCAGGTGAAGTTCCCCGTTCCCGAGACGTTCTACGACGACTACCACAACCGTGAGGCTGCCCGCGTACAGGATATGAGCATTGAAAAGACCATGCTGATGGACTACGACCTTAAAATGGGCGATGCCCTGGAGACGGAAGGCAGCATCACCCGTATGGGTCCGGCACAACATAAGCGCTATGCAGACTATTATGGAAAGAAGAAGGCCGAGCTGGAAGCCATGAACTTAGAAGGCAGGGAGCTGACCGAATGGAAATACCAGCGCTATATGAGCGATTACCTGGCAACGGCCGCCTCGCTCGACCGCAATATCGAACGGGTATTGAATTACCTGGATGAGCATCAGCTTCGGGATAACACCGTTGTTATCTACCTTTCCGATCAGGGATTTTACCTGGGAGAGCACGGTTGGTTTGATAAGCGCTTTATGTATGAAGAGTCGTTCCGCACCCCCATGGTGATCCGCTATCCCGGCGTGATTCCGCCCGGAACGCAGTCGGACGACCTGATCATGAATCTTGACATTGCCCCTGCCATGCTTGAACTGGCCGGCTTGTCAGTACCTGATGATATGCAGGGCGAATCGTTCCTGCCGGTGCTGACCAATAAGAAGGCCAAGGGCCGCGAGTCGATCTACTATCATTACTACGAAAACGGGGAACACGCTGTATCGCCTCATTTCGGAGTTCGTACGAAGCGCTATAAGTTGATTCGCTTTTACAAACGTGTTGAGGGCTGGGAGCTATACGATTTAAAGAACGACCCCCAAGAGTTGAATAATCTGTTTGGAAAGAAGGGGTACGAAAGAATCACCCGGGAACTCGAAACGGAATTAGAGAGTTTGATTGAGGAGTACGAGGATACCGAGGCGAAAGTTATTATGGGCCAGCAGTAGGTTATCCTTATAGATATATGGTATACCCATATACCTCCTTTATACCTTGTTTATACCTTGTTTTACCCAAACGGGGTTTAAGCGGATACCTAACCGGGACGAAACAGGGACCAAACAGACCCCAAACAGACCTGGGGGCCTGTTCAACCCCTTTTTTGCCTGTGCCAGATATGTGTTTAATCCGGTTTTGGTATTAATGAGTCTTAAACGATACAATATAGAACCCTAAAAAAGAACGCCCGCTACCTTCATTTTCCAAAACAAAAAGCTGGGGGATGCGTTGAAGGCTGGTGTGCCCGTTCGGGCCGAAAAATTAAT
>DAIRDA010000221.1:0-3972 GCA_036796375.1 Albibacterium sp. | reverse complement strand
CTTTCCGGAAATCTTCTGGACAGAATATGGGTTCCGGGTGGTTCAGCTAAAAGAAAACCGTGCAAATCCATTGAATGAAGGCCTTCAGCATGGCCTTTCTGCGGTTATGATTGAGAATGGCAGAAGTGCTTTGTTTTGGAATCTCTTCGCTAAAGATTCGGATGTGGAGACAATATTAAGCAGTTTGTTTTCTAAGTAAATATTATTGCTATTAACCGAAGCATGTTTGTTGGAAAATTAAAAAGATTGCCCTATATTTGCAGTCTTAAATAAAAAAACGAAAGGGGGTACTGTAAAACATGATTATTATTAATGTGAAAGATGGAGAATCTTTAGATAGAGCTTTAAAGCGCTTCAAGAAGAAATTCGAGAAGACTGGTGTTCTTAGAGAATTACGTTCGCGTCAAGCTTTTGAAAAGAAGTCGATTACCCGCCGTATTCAAGTGAAGAAAGCTATTTATAAGCAACAAATGAATCAGGATATCTCTTAATTCACTTTTGTTTCCCCATAATGAAAAACTATTTGTAACTTCAACTTGTTGGAGTAGCAAATAGTTTTTATGTTTTTAGACCGTTTTATAAGTTACTTGAAGTACGAAAAGAACTATTCTGTTCACAGTATTTCGGCCTATCAGCATAATCTGAGTACCTACATCCGTTTCCTCGAATCCCAGGATTTTGATGTGATTACAGCCAGCCATCATCAGGTACGAGCCTTTCTGGCTGGCTTGATGGAAAGTAAGCTCAAACCACGCAGTGTCAACCGCTGTATATCTTCCCTCAAAACCTTCTATAAGTTTTTACAGCGCGAACAACTCGTAGAAGAAAACCCGATGCTTTTGATTCGTTTCCTAAAAACGCCAAAGCCCCTGGCAGAGGTGATACAGCCCGATAGTATTATCAGGCTACTGGAAATGGACGGTGCATTTGCGGATGGTTTTCCGGGAATGCGCGACAAACTCGTGATTGAACTGCTTTTTGGAACCGGCATAAGAAGGGCCGAATTGTTACAAATCTCTGAGAAAGATGTAGACTTTATCCAAGGCACGATTCGTATATTTGGTAAGGGCAGTAAGGAAAGGTTGGTCCCGATGACTGGCAGCCTGGGTGAATCAATTTTTAAGTATATGGAACTTAAAAGACAGACATTACCAAATTCAAACCCGGATCGGCTGATTGTGACCGATAAGGGTAAGGACGGATATGCGCAATTCATATACCTGATCGTAACCCGGCACCTTGCGCTGATATCTTCCAAACAAAAGAAAAGTCCACATATTTTACGACATAGCATTGCAACCGCGCTTATGAATAATGGCGCTCAGCTAAATGATATCAAAGAACTTTTGGGTCATGCGAATCTGGCATCAACACAGGTGTATACGCATAACTCGATTGAACGACTAAAGTCTATTTATAAACAAGCCCATCCAAAGGGCTAAAAAAAGGAGGAAAAGATGAACATTATTGTGCAATCTATTCATTTTGACGCAGATCGGAAGTTAATCGATTTTATTCAGCGTAAAGCTGATAAGCTAACACAGTTTTATGACCAGTTGATGGACGGGCTTTGCTACCTGAAGCTGGAGAACGGTGAGAGCGAGGCGAATAAAATTGCTGAGTTTAAGATTAATATTCCAGGCGGGCAATTATTTGCAAAGGGACAGGCTAAGAGTTTTGAGGAGGCGACAGATCTGGCGATGGAGTCGATCCGCCGGCAGATTAACAAGCAGAAAACAAAGGAAAACAGAACCATCTTAAGTAATCATAAAGAAGTACTGGTAGAAATAGAAAACCGGGAAGACTTTTTATAAGCTTCAAAATACTTCTAAACAGGAATGGCGCCCATTGGGCGCCATTCCTGTTTACATTCTATATTTATTACTCGCATTAAAACTTAAAGCCAAGGGTGAGCATGACATTGTTCCTGGAGTTGCTTATATCAGCAGGGTTGACCGGATTTACGTCTGATTGATAAGGGAGATATTCCATGTCGTACCGCTCGTTAACATAGCTCAGGTCCATATACATATTGCTGATGCGATAGCCCAGTCCGGCAGAAACCGCTTGTTTTTTGCTATCCAGGTTTTTATACGGATTACCCCGGAAATTATAACCTGCCCTTACAAGAAACTGAGGGTTTACAAAATACTCACCACCAAGACGGACGTTCGCCGCTCCCTGGTATTCGTTCGAGATTACGTCTTGCGACCTGGCATCTTCGGATGGGTTGGCTGTTGTGATTTTCATACTCGTATAGTCAACGTATTCCACATCGGCTGATACAAGTCCCTGTGCAAATTTGGCAGAAACTCCGGCGTTCAAACGATAAGGGGTGCGGAGATCGTATTCATCAAAGAAATCTTCTTGTGGCGACTCGTAAACGAATATCTCCTGATTGATTGCAGGATCGACGATCCAGCTGTCAAGGAAGATTGTGTAGTCGTCCGTAACAGTATACCAGGTAGGAGTAGTTGCTGTGAATCCAACCTGAAACACATTGTCAGGCCGATAAATTACACCAAGTGTTCCATTGTATCCGGTTCCATTGGTTTTTTGAAAACTCGAAAGACTTAACTCGTAATCAGCATCCACAAAGCGATAGGCCGGATCAGTATCATCTAAAAATATGGACTCCGGATCGATCGCTGCAAAGTCTCCCCTGCTTTTCATGATCCCGATCTCATCTAGGCGCCGATCCGATTCAAAATTGAACCCGGCAACTCCTACGGAAGCTCCGATGTATAAGGTGTTGTTATAGTTTGCTCCAAACGAAAAGTTGGTCTGATACTGGCTGCCTTTCCGAATATCCCTGTTTCCCTGGCTGTTTGTAGTGGTCTCACTGGTTGTAGGGTAGTAGTAAGTCCCGTTGTTGTCAACCAGGTAACTTTCAAATCCCCAATCTTCGAAGAACGCTCCATAATCTGCAGGGGATGTTGACGCATCAGCAAGGAAATCGGTATAACTGCTGTTATTGTTCTCGCCTACAAAGTCGATGTTGGAATTAAAGTCGTTGGTACGGGTATACCCGATACCAATGTTGAAATTCAGCCACCCGGTGTTGCGGGATCTGACGGGCATATGAAAAACAACCCCAGCCTGATTCAATGCAATGCGGTCGGCCGATGAGGTCGATGAGGTACCGTAATAGTCTGTCTTATTTGTGTCGTTAAAATAATTTAAACTAATCCCAGCATCGGAATTATTGAAAAAACCTAATCCTGCCGGATTTCCTGTAATCGAACTCAGGTCGCCACCCAGCGAGGTGCTGGCATTACCCATCGCCCGGAATCTTGCCGATCCACCATACTCAGGTTGCGAAAATCTCATGGCATCTTCCAGATATTGCGCCTGGCTGGCACCTGCCAGGCAAAGCAGCGCGGCAAGTAATGTTATCTTTTTTCTGTTCATTTAGCGTCTGTTATGTTTAATTAGTTACGTGATGGTCTGCTGCTTCCTCCACTTGAACTTCCACCACCTGAAGGCCGTGCCGAAGGCGCAGGAGACGAGCTTGGTGCGCTCGGTCTGCTAATGCTAGGCGATGGGCGCGAAGGAGCTGCAGGACGAGCCTGTGGTCTATTTTGCTGAACCGGACGGGCGGCAGGGCTTTGTCTTGGCTGGCTGCTCGGGCGACTCGTTCTGCCTTCGCTCACCTGACCACGATTTCCACTATTACTTATTCCTCTGGTAGTTCGTTCAATGGTAGTCGGACGGGCAGTTCCGCTGGCGGTATTCCTGGTTCTTTCCAGGCGATCGCCTACAGCCGGACGTACTCCTGAACGGCTGGTTGCTGTATTACGTCCCGTTACGGCAGAAGTTGCACGCGAAGGGCGAGTTGACCGGACAACATTATCGGTTCCTAAGCGGCTCGGCCGTGTGCTTCGTTCCCTGACACTGACGACAGGATATCCGCCGCCACCCCAGTAGCCCCCGCCGTAGAAGCCTCCATAATAAGGGTAGCCATAATGGTAG
>DAIRDA010000220.1:0-3995 GCA_036796375.1 Albibacterium sp. | reverse complement strand
CTTGTACGCGCCTTGACAGATCCAACCACCGATTCCAGCTGAATACTTCCCCCTTCGGTCTGAACCAGTTGGTCACCCTGAATGCGGGTGATATGCGCAGAGCCTGCCCCTATCTGCAGATCGCTATCCAGCTTATTACGCGCCAGGATATGGAATGACAGGCGCGTATTCTCGTTCACCAAGGCCTCCGCCTTCCGAAGGGCCGTGATGCTTAAGATACCATCCACCTCTTCGATGACAATATTAAAATCGCGGGCAACCACCGCCTCAATCTCTTCGTCCGACAAATTCCTGCCGGCGTCCGTGATTCCGTAAACTTCCAGCACCAGCTGATCCGTCCCCCCGCCCTTCACATCCACATAGGCCTGCGGAGCCAAAACTTTCAGCGCGGTAATTTGCGCGGCAGGGAACGATTTCGAGTTGAGCAAAGCTGCTTTCGAATCCACGTCGTAAATCTGGGCGAAAGCAAGAGGATGAAAAGAAAAAAATAATAAAAAAAGCGAAAAAATAATTTTGAAAGGCAGTTCAGGTAGTGTTTTTTTCATATCAGCTTTATAGTCAGACTCATTAACACCGCGAAGATAGCGAATAGAATGCGGTATCAGAACATAGCCACTGGCCCTTTTAAAGCAATATTCATTTTATTTTAAAATAAAACGTGAAATAGTTTGCAGATTCAGATTTAGTTTTTACTTTTGCACACCCGCCAGGGAAATCGGGGTGTAGCGTAGCCCGGTATCGCGCCACATTTGGGATGTGGAGGTCGTAGGTTCGAATCCTGCCACCCCGACTGACACCGGAAAAACAGCCTCTAGATCGAAAGATTTAGAGGCTGTTTTGTTTTTGGGCGATTTCGCCCTTTTGCGAAGTCTTTAAGTTTCAGCACTTGATGTCGCAAATTGCGACATCAAATATTTACTAACCTATTTTTCTTTACTTTTCAATAAGGTTTGCGCAGCTAATACCAAAATAGGAAGCTCGATTAAAGGCCCTATAACCAAGGATAATGCAATTAATGGCTCGGATGAAAAAACAGCCCCCTAGCTACAACTCAATTTTACTTCTCGGAAAATCACGATACCTCTATTGGAGACACATGCGGGATCAAATCAAAAAGTTGTGGAGCAGATAAAATATTTTCTAATTTCGGCCCACAATTTCACTTTCCATGTCCGATAGATTTACCCCGTTACTGCACTATATTCTTCCATCTAATACACGCTTGAACGCATCTTTCAGGAGATCTACGGTATGCCGGAAAAGTTACGCTTCGGATAAAGTTAATCCGTTTACTTTACATCAATTGTAAATTTCATAAGCTTCTTTATCGATCTTATTAGCGAGTGTTGATAAGAACACTGATCTTATTGTCCGTAACCATACGATTGATAAATCCTCAATTTCTTACGCTAGTGTTTCGTCAACTGCTATAATCCGACATGGCTTGTAGGAAAAACCAATAGAGGTAATGATAAAAATAGTACTTTTAAGGTATTGTTAGCAAGCTTCTTTGTGAAAAAACAATACAATCTATGAAATCTACGATTAAAGAAATTGAAGAACGCTTTGATAGTGATGTGGAGCGGTTCTCTAAACTGGAAACGGGTCAACAAACGACTCTCGATGCAACGTTTAATATGGAGTTAATAACAGAAGCTATTGCTCGCCGTTATCCCAAACTTAAATCTGTATTGGATATCGGTTGCGGTGCAGGTAATTATACAGTAAAACTATCACAGAAAAGGCCGGATATTGATGTGACATTAGTTGATTTGAGTCAGCCAATGTTAGATAAGGCATTAGAGAGGGTTGGAGTAGCGACACAGGGAAAGGTCGATGTACGTAAAGGTGACTTTAGGTCGGTTGATTTCGGCGCGGAAAAATTTGATGTTATTATCGCAACGGCTGTGTTGCATCATTTGCGTGACGATAACGATTGGGAAACAGCATTTAACAAGTTATTTGGTCTGTTAAAGGATGGGGGGAGCATTTGGATATTCGACTTGGTTTATCAATCTGATATGGCTTTACAACAGTATATCTATCAAGACCTATATGGGGGATATTTGACAGGTTTGAAGGATGAGGGCTATAGGGACCATGTTTTTGCCTATATCGATAAGGAGGACACGCCACGTAGTTTGATGTATCAGTTGAACTTATTGGAGAAAGTAGGATTTAAGAAAACTGATGTTTTGCATAAAAACCTATGTTTTGCTTCTTATGTGGCCTTTAAAACTGAGCAATAAATGATGAATACCTGATGTGCTCGACTCCGCCGGAAGCGTAATGAGTTCCCAGTTTCAATAAAAAAGAACAAGCAACCATTTGGTGGTACTCATCGGCCCCATTCCCTACGAAAAAAATAACTCTTACGATCTTACAAAAAAATCATCTAACAATAAAGCTCCCCATACGTTACTATTCAGTTAACAGTTAAAACATAAATATCATGGACGAAATTATCAAAATGGTGGTAGCCAAAACCGGAATATCAGAAGCGAATGCCAGATCAGCAGTAGAGGTGATAATCTCTCAACTCAAAAACAGACTACCTGCAGGTATGGGAAGTCAGCTAGATGGCTTTTTGGGCGATAAGAGCTCAGGAGATTCCTCAAGCCCACTGGATGGCTTATCTGACAAATTGGGCGGGATGTTCGGAAAAAAATAGATTCTTTCAGCTTAAAGGTAAAATAGCGGAATTCTAACGATTAGGGCTCCGCTATTTACTCTATCTGGTTTGTAAATACAATCTTATTTAGGTCGATGTTTTCTAATCGATGGCCGACGGACCGTTGCGGTGTTCTTAATACCGAAACTTATATTCAAACCTGTCGAAACCTTGCAGCCAGAGCCAGTGATGTAAATTTTCGATTAAATCTGTAATATCATCCTCCGGTACGTGTTCGGCTAAAGCAAATTTTATGCTGTTGGTTTTACCCTGAAAGTGGATTACCCTGCCGTCGGCATGAACATCTACCAAATCCTTATACGGTATTTCGACGAATCCCTCCGGCTCTTTAGTTCGCTCGTTCCATTGAGTATTCATCTTGAATTTGCCATGTTCGTAGTTGGGCAGCAGTTCGAATCCCAGATTCAATCCTGCGTAATGAGCGTTGCGAAAACCATTTATTTGCCTTGTAATCATCTCCTTTATTTCGGCGTTGTTGTAAACCAGCCGTATACCGAAGAAAATGTCGTCTCCCGGCGACAATACCCTATCCCCCGTTTTGGCGAGCTGCGCAAGGCGCTTGGCGGCTATTTCTAATCCAGGTATTTCTTCCTTGCTGGCGCTTATCCTAAAGCTTGCTATCGTATGAAAATCCCGGAATACAATGTGATTTCGGTTTGCCATTTCAACTTCTCGCACTAAGCTATCTGTAAAAACGAAAGTGACCGAGGGGCTCATATATTCGTGCGATGCATCAACCTTTAGCGTTGAAAAGCTAGCCCAATTAATGCCAATATACGCGGTTTTATGTAGCGGGGAATGAAGAACCACATAAAAAGTGCCCGCGAATTTAATAGACTCATCCGTAGAGAGCTTATTTTTATTAGCAATTTGTTCGATGTACGCGATACATTCTTCGACAGTTGAGTTAGGGGTGATAATCTGGGCCAATAAAGAGCGGGGAAATATTAGCAAGGAAAAGACAATAAGCGTCAATGGTTTCATAGCGATGTTATTTAGTTTTCTTCCTGAGGGTTTATATTCGTCATTAGGGATGGCTATCATCATAATACGCTGTCAGGGCCAGTAGAATAAATAGTAGCTCGTCACATGTCACAAATAACCAGAAAAGAAATCAATTAAGAAATACCCAAAAATTGGTATTTGTATCATTATGTTAAAGCGCGTCCGCCAACGGCTTGGTAGCCAAAAATAAACCGCTGGGCAAAGTATCACTAATTTTACTATTTTTGAACATTAGAATGCATAAAACCTAAGCCATGTTTCTTTTATTAGCCGATTTAAAAGACGTTGTTCAAATAGA
>DAIRDA010000219.1:0-4008 GCA_036796375.1 Albibacterium sp. | reverse complement strand
GAACTGGAAAAAATATATCACGACGATATTCCAACCATCACCGCCAGGAAGTATTTGCAGCTTAGCAGTGATAGCGTTGTTGTATTGGACGCCCGCGAAAAAGAAGAATTTGAGGTGAGTCATCTCCGATATGCCCGCAATGTTGGTTACATCTGGTTCGATATGCGGGATATCTACGATATCCCCGCTAATAAAACCATTGTGATCTACTGCTCGGTAGGCAACCGCGCTCAACGAATCGCCCAACTATTAATCCGGTCGGGCTATAAAAAAGTCTACAATCTTTACGGCGGTATATTCGAATGGGTAAACGAGGGCTATCCGGTTTATGCACCCCGCGGAGCACAGACACCCCAGATACACGCTTACAATAAACGCTGGAGTGTTTGGCTGCAGGAAGGAGTAAAAGTATTCTAATGAAAATCGTACAAACAGCCGACGGATCATCTACGCTCTACCATGAGACCGTTGGTGAACATTATCACTCCGTTCATGGTGCACTTCAGGAAAGTAAACATGTTTTCCTGAACAGCGGTCTCCAATATTTTCTGGCTGATAACGAAGGGCCGGTATCGATTCTGGAGATAGGGTTTGGAACCGGACTGAATTACCTGACCACGAGCGATTTTGCAGAGGCCAACGGCATTGAGATCCATTACACGGGCATCGAACGATATCCACTGGCGGCCAATATCATAGAAGAAATCGGATACAGGCGCTATGTGTCGGAAACGGTCGGTGAACGTTTCTTTACTCAGTATCCTGAGGCGTTAAAAGGTGTGGTTGATAACCCGACAGGCTCCTGGCATATCGCAATAGGCGATGTGATGGATTTCACCAGTGAAGTTTTGTACGACGTGCTCTATTTCGACGCCTTTGCGGCCATTCACCAACCCGAAATGTGGAGCGATGAAACCCTCAGCCATGTCACGTCCTTCTTGAAGCCAGGCGGCGTTTTCGTTACCTATGCCATTACCGGAAACCTGAAACGAAGCATGAAATCCCTGGGCTTCCGCATACAAAAAATACCCGGAGCACCTGGCAAGCGCGAGATGCTCCGGGCCATTAAAGAATAATTACTTCTGTTGAGTCACTTCCATCTTTTCGGCGAAGTGATCACAATAATCACGCAGATCGCCGATTACAGCCTTCGCCATTTCGTCATCTCCTGCAGCGCGCAAAAACGTATCGCCCAGGGTCTGCAGCGTCTCATAAAAAAAACGCTTCATTTCGTCTATCGGCATATCCTTGGTCCACAAATCGATACGCATCGAGTTTTTATAATGCGGGTCCCACAATGCAAGGAAAAGAGCCTTCGCCGCCAATGCTTCCGATGATTCACCGTCGGAAGATTCCCAGGTAATATTTTCCGGAACGTTTGCATCGTCCAATTGCACTATTAATTTAATTTCTGCTGTTTTCATTTTCTATTAATTGTTAAAATGCCAGATAGCCAACGCTATTCCTGCGCCCAAAGCGATCAGGATCAGTTGAGCCATCCAAATCTTTCTTAAGGTTACCAACGCTACCCTGCTGTATTGATCGGCCACCAGGCTGACGACCACAACCAGCAGCAACAACCCGGCATGCCAGCCTCCCAACGTCTGGTCAAACAGGCGAAGGCCCACATAAATTAGTATAAACGCCGTTAAAATATTCAGGGGAGTAACGCGGTTCATTTCTTTTTATCAAATCGTTTGGATTTTCCGCCCGTACGATGAATAACCTTCCCGCTGGTTTTGTGTGGATTATTGCTTTTCTTTACATCGCCCTTGCTGTTTGATGCTTTTTTATCATGAAAAGCACCCTGAAAATCGGGATCATCTTTTCTTTTTTGATGATCAATTTCGCGGGCAATTCGTTGCCTTTCGTCATATTCGGTTTTCTCCACAAAAACTCCTTCGGGTATGTCCCTTACCGGAATTTTCTGACGGATCAATTTTTCAATCTTTTGGATGTAATGCTCTTCGGCCGGGTCGCAAAACGTTATGGCATTCCCCTGCTTAAGCGCCCTTCCCGTCCGCCCTATCCGATGTACATAATCTTCGATAACCACCGGCACTTCGAAGTTAATTACGTGGCTGACATCACTTACGTCGAGCCCTCTTGCAGCCACATCCGTCGCCACCAGAATTCGTAAGCCCCCTTCCTTAAATGCCGTGATTGAGTTGATACGGGTATTCTGTCCTTTATTCGCGTGAATCACACGAACATCCTCCAAACCATATTTACGCTCAAGAAATGAGAATACATTGTCTGCAATCTTCCGTGTTTTGCAAAAAACGATGGTGCGCTGAAAGGTCTCCAAGTCGCTGAGTAAATGGTTGAGTAAGTTTATCTTCGTCTTCAGGTTCGGTACGTAGTAAAGCGACTGTTCGACGGTTTCTGCGGGTGTAGCCTGGGCATCCACTTCCACCTTCGTCGGAAATGCTAGGAAGTCGCCCGCAATCTTCTGCACCAGTTCACTCATCGTCGCCGAAAAAAGCAAATTTTGCCGCCTGCGCGGAACGATCTCCAGAATCCGGTGGATCTTACTGATAAAACCCATATCCATCATCTTATCTGCCTCATCGAGCACCAGAAACTTCAACGATTTTAAAAATATATGCCCCTCCAAATACAGATCAAGAAAACGACCGGGCGTGGCGACAATAATGTCGACTCCTTTCTTCAGGTTCTCAATCTGGGTTTTAGGCCCCAGTCCGCCGTAAAGTACAACCGTCCTTAAATCCATGTATTTCCCGAGCGACTGAATATCTTCGTGAATCTGCATCGCCAGTTCACGCGTAGGCGATAAGATCAAAGCACGCGGATCGTTCCCCTGCGCAAACTTGAGCTTCATCAGCATGGGAAGCACGAAGGCGGCTGTTTTTCCGGTTCCTGTTTGAGCCACACCCATGAGGTCCTGCCCGGCAAGAATCGGTGTAATAGCCTTTTGCTGAATAGGGGTCGGCGTTTGATACCCTGCTTCAGCGATCGCATTAAGAAGTTGCCTGTTTAATTTAAAGTCCTCGAATGAGTTGTACATGGTTACAAAGATAGATAAAATAACTATTTTTGGCTCATGTCACAAATTCTGATAAAAAATGCCACCCTTGTTAACGAAGGTCAGATTCGCAGCGCCGATATTCTTATTAAAAACGGTATTATTGAGCGAATAGCCCCTCAAATCGACTCCCCGAGCGACCGGGAAATTGATGCAGAAGGTCTCTATTTGCTGCCCGGTTTAATCGATGATCAGGTACACTTCCGCGAGCCCGGCCTCACCCATAAGGCAGATATCTGGCACGAAAGCCGTGCGGCGGTAGCCGGAGGCACCACTTCCTTCATGGAGATGCCAAACACTATACCCAATACCTTAACTCAGAATTTACTCGAAGAAAAATATCAGATTGCCGCATCGCAATCGCTGGCCAATTACAGCTTTTACATGGGCGCCGCAAACGACAATCTTGAGCAGGTATTGCTCACCGATCCACAAAGGGTTTGCGGAGTCAAAGTATTTATGGGATCATCCACCGGGAATATGCTGGTCGACAATGAATCGACGCTCGAAAAGATTTTCTCGGAAGTGCCCATGCTGATTGCCACCCACTGCGAAGATGAAGCCACCATCCGCCGAAACCTGGAACATTTCAGCGGCCAGGGAACTTTAAGCATTGAACAGCATCCCTTGATCCGATCTGCAGAAGCATGCTATATATCGTCGTCGAAAGCCGTTCAGATGGCCGAAAAGTACGGAACCCGCCTGCACATTCTTCATATATCGACCGAACGAGAAACAAACCTGTTCAGAAACGACATTCCGTTAAGCGAGAAAAGAATCACGGCCGAAGCCTGCATACATCACCTTTGGTTTTCCGATCAGGATTACGCCAGCAAGGGGAACCTGATCAAATGGAACCCTGCCGTAAAAACGGCAACCGATCGCGAAGGTGTATTAAAGGCTTTGCTGGATGGAAGAATTGATGTTATTGCCACCGATCATGCTCCGCACACCCTTGCTGA
>DAIRDA010000218.1:0-4012 GCA_036796375.1 Albibacterium sp. | reverse complement strand
TGGAAGGGGAGAACGGACTATCATTTACAGAGTTTAGCTATCAACTGATACAGGGTTACGATTTTTACTACCTGTGGAAGAATAAAAATTGCCTCCTGCAGATGGGGGGCTCCGATCAGTGGGGTAATATTGTCACCGGTACGGAGCTGATCAGAAGAAAGGATTCCGGTACAGCTTTCGGGTTAACGACCCAGTTGATCAAGAAGACAGACGGCGCCAAGTTTGGGAAAACGGAGGGTGGCGCCGTATGGTTGGATCCAAAGAAAACTTCTCCTTTCAAATATTACCAATTCTGGCTGAACTCCAGTGACGACGATGCTAAGAACTGGATTAAAATATTCACATTAAAGCCTCAGGAAGAGATCGATGCGATCATCAGCGCTCATGATCAGGCGCCTCACCAGCGGCTTGTTCAAAAGGCATTGGCAGAAGATATAACCGTCAGAACGCATAGTGCCCAGGCGTTTGAGACCGCTGTGAAGACAAGCGACTTTCTATTTGGTAATGGCTCCCTTGAATTTTTGAACGACCTATCCCATGATCAGGTTTTGGAGGTGTTCGAAGGCATTCCAACGTTCGATATTTCAGGTTCAAAGCTTTCGGACGGGATTGATATTGTCGAACTGCTGGCGGTCGAAACATCGGTATTCCCATCGAAGGGTGAAGCACGTAAGATGATTGACGGCGGAGGAGTTTCCATTAATAAAGAGAAAGTGAAATCCTCTTCTTTGCAATTGAATAGCGACCATCTAATTAATGAGCGCTACATAATCGCTCAGCGAGGCAAGAAAAATTATTATCTGTTGAAGCTTGCGGAATAATTGTTCAGATAACAGCTAAGCACGCTTAACAGGCAAATAAGTAATTAAGCAGGAGGGTAGAACAGAGTGATGCTATTGGATTAACAAATTACATCCACGGGCATCACTCTGGTCGAACCGTCCTAATACCTCAAACTGCCCTTCCGCACTTCTCCTCCCCAGGTCTTGTGTAGCTAGGAAGGAACATGAATTGACGTTAGCCAAGTCGATGACGTTGATTCCACCGGTTTGGCCGTTCCCAAGGTAGCTGAAAGGGTCGTTGATATCGCGAATCAGCACCATCATCCATGGCGGACACTGAAAGTACCCGTTTCCTTTTGAGTAGGCCTGGGAAAGTAATTCCGTCATTCCGTATTCAGCATGAATTTCTTGAACACCGAAAGCAGTCCGAAGAGTTTTGTGCAACTCCTCGCGGATCATCTCCTTACGTCTTCCTTTCATGCCGCCCGTTTCCATCACGATGAGCTCCGGAAAATCGATTTTAAATGACTCAGCGAAATCTAAAAGAGCATAAGTAACTCCGATTAATAGCGTAGGTATTTTTTTGTCGTTGAGGTTTACAAGGGTATCGTAAAGTTCCTGATGATTGTAAAGGAAATAACCACTCTCGGAATGGCGGCTTTTGCCAATAAAATCATCTACCATATAAATTAAGGAGGAGCCTTCACGTTCCAGATAGGAAGGCAGGAGGGCAAGGGTCGCAAAATCCTTTGCCGGGCCGTAAAAGAGTTCAAAGCCTTTCGTGAAACTATCCTGATAGTATTGAACGTCGCTTACATAGTGGGAGCTTGTAGCGCTACCCGTTGTGCCGGAGCTGGTGAAAACTTTCTCAGCATCCGGGTTGCCGCCGACGATCCGGTGCGATTTGAAGAACTCAATCGGAAGGAAGGGAATGTCAATGAGCCGGTGAACTTTTACCGGATCTTTTTTCAGAAAAGATAGGTATCGTTTATACACGTCACAATCAGTGGCCTGCTTTCTGAATACCTCCAAGGCCACCCTTTCAAGGGCTGCATCGTTTTCAATCGAAAAAATGATATCTCTTTTCATAAAAAAAACAAAGGTATCAATTATCGGCGACTATCTTCTCAGGCGTAGATGCTGATCGATTTCTCGCTACAACATCTGTTCTTTTTCTGCGGTGGCCAAACCGTAGGTCGCTTTGACAACCGTCTGGCAATTCCATTCATTCAGAAGCTGTGGTAATTCTTCGCAAAAAGTATCCGCTCAATCCGGCGAATCCGGCCGTAACAGCTCCCGGCAATGCAGAGACGATAGCCATCCATATCCAGGTTACGGCGTTCAGGGGCAGTCCGAACATCTGCCCGATTCGGTTTGCGAGCAGGTGGCCATTTTGGATACTCAGATACGATGCGCTCAGCGACCAGAGCATAAAAATGGCGAAAAATGCGATGAGAAAGGATGAAAGGGGCGACTTCGCTCTCCAGAAAGATGCGGCCAGGGCAACCGGAACGATAACCCACCAGGGAAGAAAAGCTTGCCCGATCAGGGCTCCGACAAGAATGACGATAAAAAGGATCATATCTAAGGCGTAGGTTTGAAATATATCATATTCGAAATTTGCTCAGGTGTAGCGTCAGGCTTTTCAAGAAAGAGGAGCTCGTTCAATTTTCCTGCCTGCCACACTTCGAGTTGATTATCATAAAATCGGCTTCCGGGATTGCCCGACTGTCCGCCCGGCACAATTCCGAATGCAGTAGGTTTTTCGCCAAGCTGGACGACCATCCTCCACGAGGGTCCGTTCGATTCACCCATTGCATTAACGGTATGTCCTACACCGCCAACCTTTAGCGTCGGCGACCCAAAACCAGGAATATCCGCCAGGTGGGGAACATGCGACTTTCTTACCGTTCCCCATTGCCAGTTCGCTATCTTGCCATGCTTCTGGCTAAGAGACTGAATGGTTTCTCTGAAACTTAGCTGGGCAAGTTGTGCACGCGTATACGGCTTACCATCAATGGCGTACCAGGGCGATTCTGCTTGCTCCATGAGCAGGCGGACCGTCCGGTCGCGTCCCGGAGAGCGCATCAGCGTATCTGTATTGTTGAATTCGTCTGACCAGATTTTTCGTTGAAGCGTGGAGTACCACGACTCAAAAATGGTTGCGGCCGTTTCATCTGCATCATAACGGTAATTCCAGGCCTTTAGCAGTTTCAAACCTTCGGATTCGGTTGGTGTAAGCTTCGGAAGGGAAGACAGCGAAGCCAGCAAAATGGGTAGGATGTCTCTGGCCAGTACACTGAAATTATCGTTTTGCATAAACACGAAATCATCGATTGTCTGCGCACTCGCCTGCGTAAGCAGCTGATTAATCCGATGTCCGCGCTCGTAGGGCGCGAACTCCCATCCCAGATAGTAAGGGTAGCTCTCATCTACCGGCCACTGGTTTGCCGAGCTCACGAAGCCTCGTTCAGGGTTTTTGACCGTGGGGTTGTGTGCGAAAGGAATTCGTTGAGCCCATTCCTCCGTAGGATCGCTGCCGTCGAGCAGGAATTTCCCCTGCCGTTTTTCCTTTAACGGGAAGAGTCCGTTGGACGTGATGGCGATGGTGCCGCTATTATCAGCGAATACGAAGTTCTGGGCAGGTGCTGTAAAGTAGCTCAGCGAAGCACGGTAATCCTCATAGTCCTTTGCCTTATTTAATTCGTAAAAGGTTCTCAGCTCGTTCGAAGGAAGATGCGCTACCCAGCTCAGGGCATGATCTTCCGGAATGTTATCCGCCATGCTAAAATCGGGTGGCTTGCTGCCGGTTGGATAGCTTACCGGGCCGTGGTGCGTATAAAACACGGTGTCAAACACCGACGCTGCTCCTTTAATTTTTATTTCCTCAATGCGCACCTTCGTTTTTCGCCAGGCCCCGTCGTGCCAATATTCGCCCTTGCTATCGTCTTTAAACCGAATATTAAACCAATCGAGCACGTCCGACCCCACATTCGTCACACCCCAGGCTACCGAACGATTAAATCCGATAATCACGTTAGGAGCACCTGGTATAGAAACACCATAAACATTTATTTCTGGCCCATGCAGTTGGATCTGATACCAGATGGAAGGCAAGGTGAGATCCAGGTGCGGGTCGTTGGCAAGTAAGGGGAGGCCGGAGGCCGATTTGCTCCCGTCGATAGCCCAGTTGTTGCTACCCATATTATCGGGCTTCACGGCTGTTAACA
>DAIRDA010000217.1:0-4013 GCA_036796375.1 Albibacterium sp. | reverse complement strand
GCCGGATCGGTTGTCTTCAGGATAAAGATGGCCTGAAACGGATCGGTATTGATTAATTCGTTGATGGTGCTGCCAATAAAGATGGTAGCGATTTTACTGGCGCCTTTGGCAGTCATCATAATCAGGTCGGCCCTGAACTTTTCACTCTCATTTTTGATCACATCAACAACACTTTGTTCATCCTGATAACGGGCCACGAAGCTAACGTTGTCGCTGACAGCATATTTCTTTTTGACCTCTGCATATTGCTTATTGATATGCTCGCGGGCTTGTTCAATGGCTTGCTTATCATCAATGAAGGGGAAGAACAGGGAGGGGATGCTAAACGATTTCAGGATCCGTATGTCGGGCTGCGGATCGAGGTTGTGCAGTTTGTCGAGTTTCTTATGAACCAACTGGAAGGGGCCGCTTAAATCTGTCGGAACCAATATGCGTTCCCAACGTAACTGAGCGGACGCAGGAACAAGGATCACATCGCCTTTGAAAATACGGATGAGCTTTTGAGACATGGCTGCTGTTCCCGAATCCTCTTTTTTAAAACCGAGTAAGATGGTTCCGACAGCGTTTTGCTCCGCCCAATTACTCAGGCTATATTCGGTGTTATCGTTCTCAAGGACGGTCAGCGTATACTCGTTTGCGTTGCTAAAGTGCTTCGAAATTTTAGCCGTCAGGTTTTTCTGGATAATCGTTTTTATGTTTTTGCCGGCCAATAATTCCTGTATCACTTCATCTACATCATTGAGTTTGATATTATGTACAAAGTGAACCTTCGAGAGCTTTAGGTGCTCTTTCATGAAGTGTGCATACCGTATTACCGTTTCATCGATATCTGTGAGGTCTAGTGCGACCAGAATATTTTTCATTGCAATTTCTTTAATGGTGATGGGGCTATGATTTCGTTTCGTTTTCTTCATTGCTGCCTTGCTCTTCCTGTAGCTTTTCCTCCTCCAATAATTTCTTCAAAGCCGCTTTATACGATTCGTTGTCTTTAACCTTCGCTCTTCGCTCGCCCAGCTGGAAATCTTCTTTAATGCCCATATGCAGTGAAACACACATCACGAGCAGTAAGATAGCGAAGGGAAGACCCGATATGGTAACTGCTGCCTGGAGCGTTCCAAGCCCTCCTCCTGTTAATAGCGCAGCGGCGATAAGTCCAGCCAGCGAAGCCCAAATAATCCGTTGAATGGCCGGTGTTTTTTTGTTTCCGCCGGAAGTAATACCATCTACAACAAGCGCACCTGAATCGGCCGATGTGATGATAAAACTGCAAATGAGTATCATGCCCAGCACTTTTAGCACCACCGCAAAAGGGAATTTCTCGAAAAACACGTAAAGCGCTGTCGAGACGTTTTCGCCTACGGCCGTTGCCAGTGAAAAATCGCCCTCCATTAGACCCAGCATGGTGGTGCCACCAAAGGCTGAGAACCACAGGAAGGTAACCATTGCGGGAAGGAAAAGAACCCCCAGAATAAATTCCCGGATGGTTCGGCCACGGGAAATCCGTGCGATGAAGGTACCCACGAAAGGAGACCAGGATGCCCACCAGCCCCAATACATGAGCGTGACGTTATTGTGCCAGGAATCGTTGCCGTAAGAACCTGACCAAGTAGCCAGATCCACAAAGTTTGTCAGGTAGCTGCCAATATTCTGAACGTAGCTTTTTAATATAAAGGCTGTTGGGCCCAGCAGGAGCACCATGATAAAGATAAGCAATGCAACCCCGACGTTCAGCTCACTGAGGAACTTGATCCCTTTGTTAACGCCCGATACCACCGATATGGTGGCCACAGCCGTTATTCCCAGGATAATGAGGTATTGCGTACCGAGGCTGTAGGGTATGCCGAACACATGGCTAAAGCCCGCATTAATCTGCCCGACACCGAAACCCATGGTAGTCGCCAATCCGAATAAGGTGGCTACTACCGCCACGATATCGATCACATTCCCGATCCATCCGTGTATACGCTCGCCCAGGAGGGGATAGAACGCCGAACGAATGGTAAGAGGCATCTTACGGTTATAGGTGAAATAGGCCAGGGAGAGTCCGATGACCGAATAGATGGCCCATCCATGAATGCCGTGGTGAAGAAATGAAAAGTTAATCGCTTCCTGGGCAATGGCTTTTGGGTCGGCACCCGCATCCAGCCTGGGAGGGTTCATGAAATCACGAACCGGATCGGCGATACTAAAGAGCACCAGTCCGTTGCCAATACCAGTACTGAAAAGCATGGCGAACCAGGCAGATACTTTAAATTCCGGTTTGGCCAGCGGGCCTCCGATCCGTATGGAACCATACTTTCCGAAAGCCACGTAGAGACAGAAAATAATGAAAATGTTTACCGCGATCGTATAAACCCAGCCAGCTTTTTGAGAAACGATATTCTGAGCATTTTCGAAACTTCTCTCTGCCTGCTCATTGAAAATAACCGCCAGAATTACACTCAGGATGATGATGATTAGTGCAGGGTAGAAAACAGGCTTGTGGACTAAGAATCGAAAGGGTTTTTTCCGCGAAGGATTCGATGAAGGTTTTGACATGTACTTTGTTTTAAGTAAAATCAATCGCTGATGCAACGCAATGCGCATTCCCGGCGCAGTGTGCAGGATGCATTAAGCTACAAATAAAGTGGTAGAATGTTCTGAATCGAACTGAAAGATTAATTGCGACTACAGCGATTAACAGTTTGAAATAAAATAAAATGCGAAGATAGGCCTTTTAAAGGTGGTTCCGAAATCGCAGGCAAGGTTATGACGAGTATTGTAGGAGATTAAATCAGGTTTAGAGACGAATGTAAAGAAGATTCATAAAAGCATTTAGTTATTGAAAACGTAACAACTTGGGTACAGTGCGACCCAATTGTTTTCGATATTGTAATTTTAGTGTAGATACACCTATACATGAAATTCTCTATACTTACCGCTTTTTTTATTTTGCTGCTTGCCAGCAGCGTTCTGACCAGCAAGGCCCAAAATTACACCGTCAAAGGTACGGTAGTTGACAGCGCCGGTTTACCGCTGCCCGGTGCACTGGTCCGGATTAACTGGGGGACCGACAGCACCGGCAATGCTTCAAACATGGACGGATCCTTCCAGCTAAGTCAGGTAAAGTCGCGAGCCTTTATGCTTTCAGTAGCCTATATCGGTTTTAAAACCTTTGTTAAGCAATATAACTTTGAACAGGGGAATGTTTTTGACCTTGCCGATCTTACCTTGCAAATTGATTCGAACACCCTGGATGCTGTGGTGATTTCCGGTGTTCCGCCCGTCAGGGTTACCGAAGATACCGTCAGCTTCAATGCATCATCCTTTCCGGTACGAGAGGGCGATGCGGTAGAGGAGATATTGAAAAAGCTACCGGGTATTGAAGTGGATAAAGATGGAAATGTGACTAGCGAGGGAAAGGCCATTACGAAGATCAGGATCAATGGAAAAGATTTCTTCGGTACGGATGTGGCTACCGCCATCAGGAACCTGCCGGCAGAGATCATTGAAAATCTTCAGTTTATCGACGATTACGGAGATCAGGCAAACCTGACGGGCCTCAAAACAGGAGAGCCGGAAAAGGTATTGAATCTGACGGTGCAGGAAGAGAAAAAGAAAGGCTATTTCGCCAGGGCGTCGGCCGGACTTGGAAATGCGGAGCGTTACAATACCAGCTTGCGGGCGAACAGCATGAAAGGCGATCGCCATCTGAATGTTGACGGAACGCTAAACAATGCCAATAACCGCGGCAGGGGCGGAGATGGCCTGACCACCCGGAACGCTGCGGGGCTCAATTACAGAAATGATTGGAGTGAAAAGTTATCGGCGAACGCATGGTACAATTTTGAAGATGTAACAAACAATACCGTCAGTTCAGCGATAACACAGAATTTCCTGCAGAATACGGATGGGGATTTTACCCGGCTGGAAAATTCGAGTAACGACAACAACAATACGCGTAACCGTCACAGCTTCGGAGGAAATATCGAATATAAGTCGGACAGCATGAATTTCCTGAAAATTTCGCCTGA
>DAIRDA010000216.1:0-4030 GCA_036796375.1 Albibacterium sp. | reverse complement strand
CAGCAAAAACGGAAATCATTTACTATTTCTGATCGGAGGGAGGCAATACGGGCTGCCTGTCATCTGGCACAGAGCGGAGATATTGTACTGGTTGCTGGTAAGGGTCACGAAACGTATCAGGAAATAGCAGGGGTTAGGTATCCATTCGATGATAAAGAGGTATTGATAGCAACCTTTAAGGAAAAATAACAGACGATATATATGTTATATTATTTATTTCAATATTTAGAGCAGTTTACACATATTCCGGCTGGAGGCTTATTTAATTATATTTCCTTCAGAACGGCTATGGCTGTTATTATATCGCTTGTTATTACAACTGTGTATGGAGGGCGCCTGATACGGATGCTGCATAATCGGCAGGTTGGCGAAACCGTCCGAAACCTGGGTCTAGCCGGCGAAACACAAAAGCAAGGGACACCTACCATGGGCGGTTTGATTATTCTGGGTGGAATTCTTATACCCACGCTTTTATTCGCTAAACTGGAGAACATCTATATCATTCTGATGATTGTAACCACTATTTGGATGGGCGCGATAGGGTTTTTGGACGACTATATCAAGGTGTTCAGAAAAAACAAAGAAGGTCTTGCTGGTCGTTTCAAAATAATCGGACAGGTTGGCCTGGGAATCATTATCGCCTGTACGATGCATTTCCATCCGGATATACTTGTGAGACAAAAGGTGCCGGTAAGTCAGGTTAGCAATCCCTCTGATGCCGAGTTTAACGAACAGCAGGTGAAGATCAATGGTCAGAGTTATTATACCCAAGATGTTAAATCAACGAAAACGAATCTTCCGTTCTATAAAAAGAATGAATTTGATTATGGGAATGTATTGACGCTATTCGGTGTACCCGCCGGCAAATTTGTATTCCCATTATTCTTGGTTGTGGTAGTCTTTATCGTTACAGCCGTATCCAACGGTGCCAACATAACGGATGGAGTAGACGGCCTGGCGACAGGCATTTCGGCTATTATAGGAATTACCCTGGCGATTCTGGCATACGTGTCCGGTAATACAATATTTGCAGATTATCTGAATATAATGTATATCCCTAATTCCGGGGAACTGGTCGTGTTTGCTGGAGCCTTTGTTGGAGCCTGCGTGGGTTTTTTATGGTACAATTCCTATCCGGCTCAGGTCTTCATGGGCGACACCGGAAGTTTGGCAATCGGTGGTATTATCGCAGCATTTGCAGTGATGATACGCAAGGAGTTGTTAATTCCAGTTCTCTGCGGTGTGTTTTTGATTGAGTTGGTTTCGGTGATAATGCAGGTTTCATATTTTAAATACTCGAAAAAGAGGTTTGGCGAAGGCAGGAGAATTTTCCTCATGTCGCCTTTGCACCACCATTTTCAAAAGAAGGGATATCACGAATCCAAGATCGTGACACGTTTTTGGATTGTAGGAATTCTGCTCGCAATTATGACGATCGTAACCTTAAAAATTCGGTAGAATGGAACATATTCAACAACATATCGATTCAAAAGGTATTGTCGTACTGGGCTCTGGCGAGAGCGGTGTAGGTGCTGCCATTCTAGCGAGCGAAAAGGGTTACAACGTATTTGTGTCTGATTCTGGTCTTATTGCGGAAGAATATAAAGCGAAGCTGAACCAGGCTGATATTCCATTCGAAGAAGGGCAGCATAGTGAAAGCCGGATCTTGACGGCTGGCTTGGTCATCAAGAGTCCCGGCATACCACAAACAGTTCCACTTCTAAGGAAGCTTAAGGAACAGGGCGTTCCCGTGGTTTCGGAAATCGAATTTGCCATGCAGTTCACCAAGGCCAAGATTATTGGTATCACGGGTTCAAACGGAAAATCGACTACCGCGACTTTAACCTGGTATATGCTGAATAAAGCGGGCCTTCATGTGGGGCTGGCTGGAAACATAGGAAAAAGTTTCGCCTTGCAGGTGGCACGCGAAAAATACGATTACTACGTATTGGAGTTGAGCAGCTTTATGTTGGATGATATGGTACGGTTTCATGTTGATATCGCCGTTTTGCTGAATATCACACCCGACCACCTCGACCGCTATGAGTATAAGATGGAGAACTATGTGGCGTCTAAGTTCAGAATCACGGAAAATCAGACCGAAGCCGATGTGTTTATCTTCAATCAGGACGACGAAGAAATTACCAACGCTTTTGAGAAATATAAAAGCCCCGCCAGGCAACTGCCCTTTAGCCAGCGCATGCAGCTGGAAGAAGGTGCATACCTCGATGCAGAGCAAAACATCACTATACGAACCAATAATCAAGTTCCTTTCATTATGTCAATAAACGATCTGGCCTTGCAAGGCAAGCACAATGTGTACAACAATATGGCCTCAGGCATAGTTGCCAAAGTCCTCGAATTGCGTAATGAATCTATCCGGGAAAGCATGGGCGAATACCAAAACATCGAACATCGTCTGGAGCATGTCTCCAATATCGGGGGAATCAGTTTTATTAATGACTCGAAGGCGACCAACGTGAATTCAGTGTGGTACGCCTTAGAAAGCATGCCTTCCAATGTCGTACTGATTATGGGCGGGGTCGATAAGGGAAATGATTATCATATCCTGGAAGATTTGGTGCGAATGAAGGTTAGTGCGCTGATTTGTCTTGGAAAAGATAACGAGCGCATCCATCAGGCCTTTGAAGGGGCGACCGATATCATTGTGGACACCACTTCGATGAAGGAGGCCGTAGACATGGCCTATCATCTGGCTAAAAAAGGGGACACCGTGTTGTTATCACCTGCCTGCGCCAGTTTTGATCTCTTCAAGAATTATGAAGACCGCGGCGATCAGTTCAAAGCTGCCGTCCGCGAGTTGTAGGTGTATGTTTGAAAAGAATTAGTAAGAAATAAGTCATGGTAGATAGAGTGTTTAGTAAACTTAAGGGCGATCGGTGGATCTGGATCATTGTGATCATTCTTTCCATCTGGTCAATGCTTGCCGTTTATAGTTCAGTCGGTACCCTGGCCTACAAAAACAACATGGCCTCCGAGGTGTATCTGATAAAGCATATATCGATGATTATTGGTGGTTTTGCACTGATGTATTTTTCGCATCTGCTCGACTATCGCTATTATGCCGGAATTTCGAAAATTTTAATGATTGTTACGATTCCCGTGTTACTTTATACACTGGTATTCGGCGAAACCATTAACGATGCAAACCGTTGGGTTACCATTCCTGTAATTAATCAGACCTTCCAGACGTCAGATCTGGCAAAGCTTGCTCTTATTACTTTTCTGGCAAGAATGCTTACGCGAAAGCAGGGTAATATCAAGGATGTGAAGACAAGTTTTCTTCCAGTAATGGGATCGGTCTGTATTGTTTTTGTCTTAATTGCCTGGGCAAATCTATCGACAGCAATGATGCTTTTTGGAGTGAGCATACTGTTGCTGATCATAGGACGTATCAGTATCAAGCAGATTGCTTTGGTATGTTTGGGCGGGGGAATTTTACTGGCAGTGGTGATGTTTGCCGGTCCGCGTCGTGATACATACACGTCACGGATTAACACGTTTATAAATGGTGGCGAGGCCGACCCCGACAAATCCTATCAATCGGATCATGCAAAAATCGCCATTGCGACCGGTGGTTTCTTTGGCAAGGGACCGGGCAATAGCATGGAACGTAATATTCTTCCGCACCCTTATTCTGACTTTATTTTTGCCATCATTGTGGAGGAATACGGAGCCTTTGGAGCGCTTATTTTGGTCTCACTCTACATTGTTTTTATGTACAGGTGTATTCGCATCGTAACCCAGAGTCCGAAGGCTTTCGGTGCTTTATTGGCTGCGGGACTTGGTTTTAGCCTCACGATTCAGGCACTTGCTAACATGGCTGTGGCGGTTGGGTTGGGGCCGGTGACGGGTGTTCCCCTTCCCCTTGTGAGCATGGGAGGGACCTCTATTTTATTTACGAGTATCGCTTTAGGAATTATTCTGAGTGTTAGCCGGAATATTGAAGAAGTTAGATCAGAATCTACCAAAAAAGTAATTGTGGGTGAAATTCCGGCAATGAGCTAAA
>DAIRDA010000215.1:0-4038 GCA_036796375.1 Albibacterium sp. | reverse complement strand
TCCATCGACTTGAAATCGTCGGGGCCCTCCACGGTTTTCACATTGAAATGGCGGTAGTCTTTTTTCGAAGGGCGGGCATCTTTAAAAACGACAACGGCCGACACGGGAAACTTTCCCTGAAAATTGGAGTTATCGAAACATTCAATATGACGCGGGAGGACGTTCATGCGCAGATCTTTCTGCATGCGTTCCAGGATGCGGTTGACCCGTACCTCCGGGTTTAGCTTTTCATATTGTTCGAGCTTCTCCTTCTTGAAATACAGCACGTTCTTTTTGGACAAATCGAGTAGTTTCTTTTTGTCGCCCTGTTTCGGGATGGTAAAACGTAGGGCCTCCGTATTCTCTATTTCAAGTTCGAAGGGCACCAGGATCTCCTTAGAGGTGCTGTGGAAGCGGTTTCGTAATTCAGGAATAGCCAGGGCCAGCAGCTCCTCGTCGCTTTCGTCGAGTCGTTTCTTGATTTCAAGTGTCTGCGTTTGGATGATCGCGCCGTTCATCACCTTCAGGAAGTTGACAAAGGCCATGTCTTGCTCAGACGCAATACTGAATACGTCGAGGTCGCTGATCGAGCTATTTACTACGGTCGATTTACTCTGGTAGTTGGCCAGCAGGTCGAGTTTCTGCTTGATTCGCTGTGCTTCTTCGAAATGCATGTTCGATACGGCCTGATCGAGGTCGGCTTTCAGCCGGTTTAGTACCACGCTGATTTTGCCTTGCAGAATGTTGTGTATCTGTTCTATATTTCCTGCATAATCGTCTTCGGATTGCAGGTTCTCGCAGGGGCCGCTGCAGTTTCCGATCTGATATTCCAGGCAAACCCGGAATTTTCCTTTCAGGATGTTTTCCTGCGTTAGCTTCAGGTTGCAGGTGCGAAGTGGAAACAATTCCTTGATGACGCTCAAAATGGCATGCATCATACTGACAGAAGCATATGGCCCATAATAGCGCGATCCGTCGCGGATAATTTTTCGCGTCCAGAAAATTCGGGGGAAAGGTTCATTTTTGATGACGATCCAGGGGTAGGTTTTGTCATCTTTCAGCATGACGTTGTAGCGGGGCTGATGCTTTTTAATCAGGCTGTTTTCCAGCAGCCAGGCATCAATCTCGGTATCTACAATCGTGAAGGTAATTTTCTGGATCTTTTTAACCAAAACGCGTGTTTTGGTATTCAGCTGCTGGTCGTTAACAAAGTAAGAGGTTACCCGGTTCTTAAGATCCTTCGCCTTTCCGATGTAAATCAGGTTGTCCTTGGCGTCCCAATATTGGTAGACACCCGGTTTATGCGGAATATTCTTAAGGGTTTCACGGGGGTTGAATGCTGTCATAGTTCTCTCCAATGTCAAAGTTAGGCAGAGCCAATTGATTTTACGCCCTCAAAGGGCTAAAATTCTTCTCTTTAGTGTCATAATTCGAGCCGTTTTCGTTCAAACCAAATAGTATTGATATTTTTGTTCTTATTCAAAATGTAACGCTATGTTGCGTAAGCCGCTATTTCTTTTCTATCTTCTTTTTTTCTACGCTGTTATGCAGCTGATCTGGTGGGGGGTGCTTCTTATACAGCTCGCTCCAGACCGGAAAGGAATGTTTATTGGGGAAGGGCTGTTCTTCTTCGTTATCTTTATTTTCGGGGCCGTGAAATTGAAGCAGGCTTTCGATCGTGAAAATAAGATACATAAGCAGCAGCGTAACTTTATGCTTTCGGTCACCCATGAATTGAAGTCGCCACTGGCATCCATCAAGCTTTACATTGAGACCATTCTTAAGCGACAGCTTGAGAAGGAGCAGCAACAGCAGTTCCTGACGAATTCTCTGAAAGACATTGAGCGTTTGGACGACCTTGTCGAAAATGTATTGATTGCCACCAAACTGGAAAACGTTCAGGTGCAATTTCAGAAGGAGAAAATTAATTTCTCCGACGCCGTGGTTAAAATAGCCGACCGCCTGCAGATTTATTCCTGCACCACGCAAAGCATTAAATTAAACGTAGAGCCGGATATTATGTTAGTGGGCGACCGCATGGCACTGTCGTCGGTGGTGACCAACCTGCTGGAGAACGCCATTAAGTATTCGCCGGCCTGCGAGCAAATATCCGTAAAGCTCTATCGTGAGAAAAAAGACGTAGTTTTGTCGGTATCCGACTTCGGTATCGGCATCAGTGACGAAGAAAAAAAGAATATTTTTAATAAGTTTTACCGAGTAGGAAGTGAAAATACCCGTAAAACAAAAGGGACTGGTTTAGGATTATATATCGTGAAGACGGTTCTTGAGAAACATCAGGCACAGGTAAGGGTGAAAGATAACAAGCCGTCGGGTACCATTTTTGAAGTAACATTTAATCAATATGCAGCAGACTAAACAACGTATTCTTCTGGTTGAAGATGAAGAACATTTACTGGAAGCAATTAAGTTGAATCTTGAGCTGGAAGGCTATAAAGTGAGTACCGCAACCGATGGGAAAAAGGCGCTTAAAATCTTCAAGGAAGAGCGCTTCAACCTGATCATTCTGGATGTGATGATTCCGGAGATCGACGGCTTTCAGGTAGCGGAGACCATTCGGCTTGAAAATTCAAGTGTTCCGATAATGTTTCTAACTGCGAAAAACTCCAGTGAGGACCGGATCCTGGGATTGAAGAAGGGTGCCGACGATTATCTGGTGAAACCCTTCAATCTGGAAGAGCTTATTCTCCGGGTGGGTATTTTAGTGCGTCGAAGCCTGAGCGGGAACGATCTGAAAGAAGCTACATCGTATAAAATCGGCGAGAAGACCATTCATTTCAATTCGTTTGAGCTGCATCATGCAGACGGTACCATTACGCCCTTGACTAAAAAGGAAACCATGTTACTCAAGCTGCTGATCGAACGCAAGAACGAAGCCGTTTCGAGAGAGCAGATTCTGGAGACCGTATGGAATTACGATGTTTACCCCTCAACGCGTACGATCGATAATTTCATTCTCACGTTCCGTAAATACTTTGAGCCGGATCAGAAAAACCCGATTTATTTTCATTCCATCCGCGGAGTAGGATATAAGTTTACTGATCATAATTCCTAGGACGCTATGATGACATCGAGGTGGCGATGGATACTGATTTGCTTATTTATGTTTATGATGGCCTGGGCCATCTACACCCGATCGTTCCAATATTTGCCCATTCTGGTAGGTTTTGTGGCTTACCTGGTTTGGTCGCACTTTAAGGAAGGGACGGTCGTATTGGCCTCCGAAGCGTTTCAGAAGAAAGAATACGATAAAGCAAGGGCCTTGTTGGCCGATATAAAAAATCCGGAATATCTGCGGAAGAAGCGAAGGAATTATTATGAGTTTATCAGTGGCAATCTGGCACTCCAGCTGCTCGACGACGCCAAAGCAGAATATCATTTTCAACTGGCTTCGCGTTTGCCTTTTCGAAGGGCGAACGACAAGGCAATTATTTTGGTACACCTGGCCAACATTAACCTCCGAAAAAAAGACTACGATCGGGTGCGCGCTTACCTCGACAAAGCTGCTGAGCTCGATGTGAGTTCCCGCCTGTCGCAGATTATTAACAGAATACAAAACGAAATACCAAAAAAGAAGTGAACAAAAGCTTAGAGAACAGTTTGTTTATCCGCGCTGCGCTTTCGCAGCCGACCGAGCGTCCTCCGGTGTGGATGATGCGCCAGGCAGGCAGGTTTATGCCCGAATACTGGGAAATTAAAAATAAGTATTCCTTCCTCGAGATGTGCAAAACTCCTGAAATCGCCGCAGATGTCACCATGTTGCCGGTGAATTTGCTCGGTATCGACGCTGCCATACTCTTTTCCGACATCCTGGTTACCCCGGAAGCGATGGGAGGCGATCTGAGCTTTGAACAAGGTGTGGGTCCACGATTCTCGAACCCTGTACGCTCCAGGGCTGACGCCGAGCAGTTGGGAACCGATGTGCTTGACAAGCTGCAGTATGTAGCCGATGCCATAAAGGAAATTCAGAGCCGCCTCAACGGCAGTATCCCTTTGATCGGTTTTGCAGGGGCGCCTTTTACCATCCTTAGTTACCTGATC
>DAIRDA010000214.1:0-4069 GCA_036796375.1 Albibacterium sp. | reverse complement strand
GGTTTTTTGCGTTATAGCGGTTTTTGAAGAGACGGGCATTTAACGTTTTATAACAGATGGGTTAGAAGGTTTATAGCTTAGATAGTATTAGGGTTATAGCGGTTGACGCCTTATAGCTGTTTCAACCTGTAGGAGTGGCATGCCGGAAGCTAATGGCTGGTTTACGCCTTACAGCAGATATTTCCTTGGTAATATACTTGAATGGTTGGATAATATAATTGATGCTTTCCTTCTTCAGTTTGGTAAATTTGATTCTCCTGACTAAACCTAATATTACGAAGATGCAAACCACCAACCGGTATCTGGTTCCTCTTACCCTTGTAATTTCACTTTTTTTTCTGTGGGCATTTTTGCATAATATCAATCCGATATTAATACCTCATTTAAAGAAAGCCTGTCAACTTAATGATACGCAGTCGTCTTACATTGATTTGGCGGTTTATCTGGCTTATTTCCTGATAGCGCTTCCTGCTGGATGGTTCATGCATCGATTTGGTTATCGGAAGGGAATTATCCTGGGGCTGGCTCTTTATGCGCTTGGTTCCTTATTGGTGATACCCGCGGCCGATGAACGCAGTTATGCATTTTTTCTGTTTGCTTTTTTTGTGGTAGCATCGGGTGCAACTTTCTTAGAGACCGTTGCCAATCCGTACGTTTCTACCCTCGGCGATCCGGCTACTTCGGAGCGAAGACTGAATTTTGCTCAGTCATTCAATGGCATCGGTTCATTCCTTGCGCCCATCCTGGGCGGGCAATTCATTCTATCGGGGATCGAATATAGTCCGGAAGCGTTGAATGCTTTGTCGGCTACCGAGCTCGATACTTATCTGCAGTCGGAGGCGGATTCTGTTAAGATTCCTTATCTGATCATCGCGGGGGTCGTTATTCTCTTGCTTCTTTTATTTGTATTCATACGTATTCCGGAAACAAAGGAGCGTAATTTAGAAGAGGAAGTTCCTGTTTCGAGTTTTTCCTGGAAGGTGTTTCGGCATAAACACTTTTCTGCCGCAGTGGTTGCCCAATTCTTTTACGTAGCTGCGCAGGTAGGCGTTGGCAGTTTTTTTATCCGCTATTCGCATCAGGTAGGGGGAATGAACGAAAAGGACGCGGCCTTCTTCTGGGGATCTGTTGCGATGGTTGGGTTTATGGTTGGAAGGTTTTTCGGGACCTTTCTGATGAGATTTGTGAAGGCGTCGAAGCTGCTGGCTATATTTGCTCTTATCAATATGGTTTTACTAGCCATTGCTCTGAACACTTCGGGCTATGTTGCCCTCTACGCGGTGGTAGCAACGCCTTTCTTTATGTCTATTATGTATCCGACGATTTTCGCCTTAGGTATCAAAGGACTTGGCGAAGAAACCAAAATAGCCTCTTCCTTTATCGTTATGGCGATTTTAGGTGGTGCGGTTGGTCCGCTCTTTATGGGAATGATATCAGACGCACGGGGCAGCATGCAATCCGCGTATATTGTGCCTTTAATCTGCTTTGCGGTGGTTTTCTATTACGCTGTTTGGGGGTACCGAATCAGGCCCGCTTCGAAAGATGTTTAGGTTGAACGCGGTTTCAGCTAAGCCTTTTTTGAAGAAATTCCCGCTGGAAGACAAGCGGGCTTTTCTTCGTGATTTCTTTAAAGTTTTTATGGAAACTTGCAAAGTTATAGAAGCCGCTTTCAAAGCATATCTGTTTCACAGTCATTCTGTTCTCGATAAGATACCTGCAGGCATGGTTGATTCGAAGTTCAATCAGGAAGCTGGTAAAGGTTTTACCTGTTCGCGATTTGAAGTAACGGCAAAAGGAATTGCTGCTTAAGCCAGCAATCTCGGCGACTTCGTCGAGTGTTATTTTACGTTGGAAATTATTGATCGCGAAATTGTAAACAGCGTTCATGCGCATGCTCTCTTCTTCCGCGAAATTGAGATTAATCCCTTTGGAGGAAATCTGACTGCCGTCTGCAGATCCCGCCAGGGTATTTAATATTTTTAGCAAAAGAAATAATCGTTCGGCCCCATTGCTCTCCAGCATATCGGCTAAGGTATCTGCGATAAACGTTTTGGTTGGGCCGGAGATTTTTAAACCAAGGCGTGCCTTTTCAAATAGTATTCGCAAACCGATATTCTCTGGCAGATTGAGGAATGTTTTCCCCCAGAAATCTTCCTGGAAATGAACGACCCGTACGTCCGCTGGCTGGCTTTTGCTATGCTGAAAATAGCTATTGTCGAAGCGCCAGTAATGAGGCAGGTTGGAGCCGAGGAGAACTACGTCGCCTTCTTTAAAATTTTCAATACTGTCACCGACAAATTGGGTTCCGAAGCCTTTCTTAAAATGGATCAATTCAAGCTCGGGATGATAGTGCCACCTGTTATTCATATGAGGCACCTGGTCGCGGCGGACGCTGAACGAGTGGGTCGGACTGGTGCTTACTTTTAATAATTGCGGTTTCATCTCGTATATGGAATCTTGTGAAACTAATTTAGGTTTGGCAGGATTTAACGCTGTAAAATACTACAATTATTCAATTCTTGGTGAATCCGGTTGCAATATGGGGTAAAATAGCTTACTAGCTTGGTAAGATAATAGATAGCCGCCGCCATTTAATTGTTTATTTTGGTTAAAATTTGTCATGAAAAGATATGTGTTAACATTGGACCTGAAAGACGAAGCAGCCTTGATCGAAGAATACAAAGCGATTCATCGGAGCGTCTGGCCGGAAATAAAGGCATCTATTAAGAACTCGGGTGTCGAGTCCATGGATATTTTTTGCTTAGGCAATCGCTTATGTATGATTATGGAGGTTTCCGACGACTTTACATTCGAAAGGAAAGCACGCATGGATGCGGAAAATCCGGTTGTTCAAAAGTGGGAAGCCTTTATGCTTGGGTTTCAGAAACCGATGGAAGGGGTGGGTGAGACAGAGAAATGGCAGCTGATGGAACAGATTTTTGATTTAAATCGATAGGAAGAATGAGAAACGAACGGCGTTATTTGCACATACATCCCGACGATAATGTGTTGGTAGCCTTGCAGGATTTAGAGGAAGGGGAGCTGGTTACTTTTGAAGGCCTAAGTTTCGCTATTCCGAACCGGGTGAAAGCCAAACATAAATTCACCCTTCACTCCATGCCTGCTAATAGTGATATTAAGATGTATGGGGTGCTGGTTGGGAAGAGCAGTCACGATCTGATTCAGGGCCAGCTGCTAACGACCACGAATACCATTCATGCTGCCGAAGATTTCACGCTGAAAGAAAGAAAAACGCATTGGGTAAAACCCGATAGCACGAGGTTTTCCGGACGGATGTTTAAGGGCTTTCATCGTCGGAACGGAACGGTGGGAACGGCGAATCATTGGCTGGTTATCCCGCTGGTGTTTTGTGAGAACCGAAATATCCAGGTGATGAAAGATGCCCTGGAAGAGCAGCTTGGATTCAAAAAAGCGAAAAGCTATGAACCGGAAGTCGAGCAATTAATCGCACTCTATAAAGCGGGAAAGACCGTTGAAGAGATTTTGGCTGCCGATTTATCCGAGTTGCAATCTCCTGACGATTCAAAGAAAATATTTAAGAACATTGATGGTATTAAATTCCTGAGCCATGAAATGGGATGCGGTGGCACACGTATCGATTCAGATGCGTTGTGTGGACTGTTAGCCGGGTATATAACGCATCCGAATGTGGCGGGTGCCACCGTTCTTAGTTTGGGTTGTCAGCATGCCCAGGCGTCCATTTTAAAAAGGGAGATTTATTTAAGGGACCCGGCCTTCGATAAGCCTTTGTATGTGCTGGAGCAGCAGAAAATCGGATTGGAAAGCACCATGATTCAGGAGGCCTTGAAATGCACCTTTGGCGGACTCGTGATTGCGAACCGGCAAGAGCGCCAGGATGCGCCTCTTTCTGAATTGACCATCGGGCTGGAATGCGGTGGATCGGATGGTTTTTCCGGAATTTCAGCAAACCCGGCCTTGGGCTATGTATCCGATTTGCTGGTGAGCTTGGGTGGAAAAGTAATTCTTTCCGAGTTTCCGGAACTATGCGGGGTAGAGCAGGAGTTAAGCGACCGTTGTATCGATGATG
>DAIRDA010000213.1:0-4176 GCA_036796375.1 Albibacterium sp. | reverse complement strand
TTTACGGTGACGATATTGATAGCGCCGGTCAGGCTGTTGATGCCGTAGATGCGGGCGGCAGAACCGCGTAACACTTCGATCCGCTCGATGGCTTTCAGCGGAATGGGCAGGTTCATGGAATTATGGCCGGTTTGCGGATCATTCATTTTGACACCGTTGACCAGGATGGTGGTTTGTTCGAACGTGCCGCCATCGATGCTGATATCTGCCTGGGCTCCCCAGGGGCCGCGCTGGCGTACATCGACACCGGAAACGAAGCTCAGCAGTTCGTTGACCGACTGCACGGGAAGGCGGTCGATCTGCGCCTTATCCAGGATGGTAATATTTCGGTTTTGCAGCGCGAAGGGAATTTCAAGCCGGTTTTCGCTGATCATCACTTCGTTTAAGGGGTGGGAGTCCGGCTGTTGGGCATTTGCAGGGAGGACATAAGCTCCTGCAAGCAGCAGCGGGAGTAGATAGTTTTTCATGCCAAAAAAATTAAGGCGCTAAAGTAGTACTTATAATTGATAGTTATCGACAGGGGGCTTACAGCCTGGGTTGGCCGGCATCGACCCAGGCGCTGTACCAGAAACTGGCAATGAGGTGCATCGACGAGCGCATTTGCTTTTCAACCATGCCGTTCAGTCGCTCATGATAGGCATGGGAATAGTCTTTCGAGTAGGTGTGTACCAGGCTGCTGTTACGCCGCTCAAAAATGTATTTGCGGTCGTCTCGGAATTGCTGGTTTAGTTCCTGTTCCAGCCGCAAAACCGAATCGGTGAGTGAGAAACTGTGCGCTACAACCTCCCAGGCCTCGTCGACCGGCGATTCGATATAGCGCGCTTTGCCTACCAGAAAGTTATAGCGATGACTGAACAGTTCGGGAAGCCGGGTTTCCCAGAAACCATGGATGCCTTCCTGATCGCTGAGTTGTCCGTTATAATTCTGGGTGGTGTGCAGCGGCGAATGTGCATCGGCAATGTAGTGACCGAGGTCGGCCGACAATTTCAGAATGCGTTCAGTGTTCTTGTTTTTAAAGGCATCGACCAGCTGATAATAGCTTCGGGCAATTTGCCAGGGCAGAATGCCGTGCGCTTTGAGCGAATCTTCGGGATAAAGGGCAATGGCATCCTGCCAGCGCCTGGGAAGTTCACTGATCAGTTTGGGATGGTAAGTGTCTATATCGATATAATGTTTTGGTGCTTCTTCGGGGTCGACATAGCGGCGTTTGTCGGGGTTGACCGAATGTTCTTCGATATAGCGAAGGTTGGCTTTATAAAAAGTGGCCAGGGGAGCCGGGAGACTGAATACGGCGGTGCGGTTAATCAACCGGTGAGCATGAAAGCCCCAGGAACAAAACAGCAGGATGACAAAACCAGACAAGAGAAGCAAACGCATGTCCGAATTTAAAAAAACACGCGCTGATATCGATGAAAATTTTCTGAATATCCTTGTTATATTGAAAATATCCTGCTACATTTGCAGTCCGAAAACATAAAAGGAATTAAAGCTAAAAAAATGGCAAATCATAAATCAGCGATAAAAAGAATCAGAGCAAACGCCGCAAAGCGTCTAAGAAACCGTTACCAGGCGAAAACTACTCGTAATGCAATTAAAAAATTGCGCGCAGCAACTTCGAAAGAAGAAGCAGTAGCTCAATTGCCAACGGTAGTTTCTATGATCGATCGTCTTGCTAAGAAAAACGTGATCCACAAGAAAAAAGCTTCTAACAACAAGTCTAAGTTGACGAAATTCGTTAACGCTTTATCTTAAAAATATTTAAACCTTTTTGGTTTTCAGAAAAGGGTTGCCATTCGGCAACCCTTTTTTCGTTGGTCTAGTTGGTATCTTTGGCGATGCGGGCCAGTACTTCTTTTAATTTCGCAGGCTGCTTCATAAAAGGTTCCAGGTTCACCAGGTCTACCTTGCGGAATTCTACCGGATGACTTTCGCTTTGCAAATAGATATAGCCGGAGCTTAATAATTTTCCATCCTGTTTAACAGCCGGGTTGAAGTTGCTGACGCTTCCGCCACCGATCTGCGGCTTCTGATAGCTCAATACCGTGTCGCCTTCAATAATGTGGTGGATGACCGAGTCGCCAAGCACCAGGAATTCGGCGCGTACCCATTGGTCGCCATGGTAGGTTTTGCTCGATGAGTTGATGCAATGCGGTGTGAAGGGCTCTCCGTTCATTTCAACCTGGGTGCCGGGGGTACAAAGGTTGCCGGTAGTGCGGTCGTTCTTGCCGTCGCCTCCAAGCAATTGTGCTTCGATCGATATGGGGAAATCCTGATCTTTCAGCATGGTGTTCGGGTCTTGTCCGTGCAGCATGGCGCCGCTATTGCGGTAGGCCCATCCGGGTCCGCCTGCAACCTGTTCGCCCACGAACCGGTATTCCACCCGAAGCAGGTAGGCCGAGAAGGGTTTGTTGTAAGCCAGGTGTCCGTACTTTTCATCGAAATTTTCATAGCCATCGTAAGCCACCTTTAGGAGTCCGTCTTCCACGCGGAAGGTATTGGCGAAGTTGTCGTTCACTTCGTGCTGGGTGATTTTGACGGTCCAGTCGTTCAGGTCTTTCCCATTAAACAGGGAAATCCATTTTACTTCGTCGTTTCGGTTCATCAGGCTTGCGCAGGAAAATCCGGTGATAGCGATGGCTACCAGGAGGAATAGTTTTTTCATGGAGTACAAATAGTTTTGGTGTAAATATATTTCCGCTTTGAATATAGGAATAATGTATTAATGTTTCTTTAAGGGAAGGAGCGGAATAAACCAATTGAATAGCCAGGCAAGACCGATAACGACTAATAAACTGCGGAAGAGTGTGGTAATCGCATCGGCGAAAGCCCGCTGAATGGCCTGGTGGATTTCTGCTTCTTCCGCAGCCATTTTCTCGTTCAAGGCTTTTTTCGCCTGCTCAAAGTTTTCGCTGCTACCCGAACGGCTTTGCAGCTCGCTTAGCCGGAGCTCTGTTTCCTGCCGGAACGACCGGCTGACGGCTACGGATCCTTCCTGCATCAGTTCTTCCAGCTGTACCTTGCCGCCACGCTGTTCGCTTTGAATTTGCCGGAAGGAGCCGGAAAGCGAAACGGTCAGCATCGCCCCTAATACCGAGGCACCGATGGCGCTTCCGATTTGCCGGAAAAACTGATTGGCACTGGTTGCCTGCCCCAACACTTCCCGGGGTACGGCATTCTGGATAGCCAGCGGATAAAGGGGCATGGCGGGGCCCAAACCGATGCCGCAGATCAGCATATACCAGAGGATTTGCGAATAGCTGGTGCTTTCGTCCATGGCAGAAAGCAAATACATGCCTATGAAGAAGATAAAGCCTCCGATAAGCAGCAGCAGCCTGTAATTGCCCATGCGCGATACGAGTTGTCCCGACAGGGTTGAGGCGAGCAGGAGTCCGACAGACAGGGGTATCATGCCCAGTCCCGCATCGGTGGCGTTGGCGCCCTGCACATTGATCAGGAACAAAGGAAGAAACATTAACAGTCCCATAAAGGCTGCTCCGATTAAAAAGGTGGGCGGGTTGGCTGTGCGGAACACCGGATTTTTAAACAGCTGCAGGTTCAGGATGGGATTGTCTGAATTGCGTGATCGTTGATAGAACAGCACAAAACTCAGGGCGCTCAGGATCGACAAGGCTAGCACGGTGGGGGAAGTCCACGGAAACTGACTTTTATCGATCTGCAATACGATCACCAGGGGAGCCAGCGCCAGGATCAGCATCAGTGCTGCCAGGTAATCGAGCTTTGCCTCCGTATTCTCTGCTGTGCGGTAGGCGGGCATTTTGCTGCTGATAAACCAGAGTGCCAGTGCGCCAAAAGGAATGTTAACGTAGAACACCCATCGCCAGCCGGCAATGCCCGGAATGAACGCACCGGCATGATCGGTGAGGAGTCCGCCGAGCCAGGGCCCCAGAACACTTGAGATGCCAAACACGGCGCCTACCAGACCCTGATATTTTCCACGTTCGGAAGCCGGGAAGAGACCGGCAATGATGATAAATGCCATGGCAAATAAACCTGCCCCACCAACGCCCTGAATGGCGCGGAAGATGATGAGTTGGCTCATGCCATCGCCCAATAGCGGAAGGGTGCCGAATTCACCGGCCATGCCGCAAAGCACCGAGCCGCTTAAGAATGTGACGATGGCGAAAATTTCTATCTTTTTATGCGTGTAGAGGTCGG
>DAIRDA010000212.1:0-4198 GCA_036796375.1 Albibacterium sp. | reverse complement strand
GGCTATATTGATGCGCTTCAAGATGGGCTTATCGAAGAAGACCCCAAATTGGCGGTTAATTTTTTAAACAAGGCAGGGAAGAATCTGGACCGGCTCAGTTATCTTCTAAAAGATATCGACGAGATTTCAAAACTGGAAAGCGGTCAACTGTCTATCAATTTCATGCAGTTCGATATATCTGTACTTATTCACGAGGTGATTGAATCGTTTGAGATCAAAGCGAAGCATCACAAGGTGAAACTTTCGTTCAGGCCGAAAGGACATACGATTGTTTATGCCGACCGCGAGAAAATACGACAGGTACTTAATAATCTGGTATCGAACTCTATAAAATACGGAAAAGAAGGGGGCGAAACCTCAATAATGCTCTTTGAACTCCATGATCAGTTTCTGGTGGAAGTAACCGACAACGGAATGGGGATAGATGAGAAAAATTTACCCCGTCTTTTCGAGCGCTTTTACCGTACAGATAAAAGCAGGGCACGGCAGATTGCGGGTTCAGGCCTCGGTTTATCGATCGTAAAACATATTATAGAGGCTCATCAACAAACGGTTTCGGTGAGAAGCAAGGTTGGGACAGGTTCTACATTTGCATTCACCCTTGAGAAAAGATAGAATTATCAGAAGGTGATTGTTATCTCACCGGATCCACCCTTCCATGCAGGACCTTCTTTGATTAACCGGACGACCTCGGCGACGACTTTATCATCATGGGAAGAAAGCACTTCGACCGTCTCGGGGCGGCCATCCTGAATTTTCATCGAAAGATGTACTGTTAAACCTGAGGGCACCGTGCTCCCGCTTACGGACAGATAATCTTCGAAGGCTGACCAGCTATCGAGAGGTTCGAGTGAACCGGAAAGAAGCGTCACATTCGATTTATTTAAAAGGATTGTTTCTGCGCTCAGCGCGTTAAGGTCTTCATGTCCCTTACGGGTATTCATCATCCACGTTAAAATACAAAGCACAATCAGTAAAACCCCGGCGATACTTGCAATCGCCAGACGCTGTCCGGTAAAATAAAAAGTATTCTTTTCTGTGTGCTGCGCTTCGATTCGCGCAGACAAGCGTTGCTGAAGAAGACTCAGGCGTTTGTGGTTAACGTCGTTAACAAACGTATAGCCATCGAGTGCATCTTGAAGCATGGCATCATCCATCGCGGCACGCTCCAGATCATGCATTTGCTTAGGACTTAGCGTGCCTTCGAGATATTGCTGTATGATTATAATGTCGTACTGTGTGCTCATGAATTTCTTTCCATACAAATTTTCAGATTCCGTTTGCCATTCTGAATATAGCTCTTCACCTGTTTCATTGAATACCCGGTAATATCTACAATGTCCTTATAGCATTTCTCCTCAAGGTAGAACAATTTCACGCAAAGACGCTGTTCTTCATTGAGCTGATCGATACACCGTTCCATTCCCTGAAGTTTCTCCTCGCGCGTAGAATCGCTAAAATCATGATGCAGAAACGCATCACTTTCCATAAATGTATCTTCAAAAGAAACTTCAACACGCTTATCGCTGTTCCGAAGTTCCATAAGACAGTGATTTCTGGCAAGGGTATGTAACCAGGGTTTGAAGTTCTCGACACGATGGATGCGTAATTTTTTGACGAGGGACTCAAAAATCTGCATCACAGCATCCTCGCTTTTTGCAGTGTTTTTAAGGTATTTCAAACATACCCCGAAAATCAGGAACATATAGGGTTCATAAAGTTTACCTAAAACCTCCAGGTTGCCGGTTTCATAGTATTCTTTAAGCCACTTAGCTTCGTTCGTAGGATGGTTGTTTTCAGATTTCACTTTGATCGTCTGACAAGTATAATCATATTTCTTTAATTAACCACCCTACTGCTTAATTGTTGGTTTTTGCGTATTTTCGTCGCAATGGAGATCAACGGAGTAACCTTAACCGAAGAGATGATTCAAATAGCTGTCGTGATCGGAATCATCGGCTATACGTTTCGCGCGTTTTATTGTCGTACTTTGAAGAAGACGCTTGATCTGGTTCGGGAGGAAAACCGCTGCATGAAACCTCAGCATGCCTGGCTCGGACTTATACCTCTTTTTAGTATTTACTGGAACTTTGTAATTGCTTCCAGAATGGCCGACTCTCTTACCAATGAATTTTATGACCGGAAGATTGCGGAAGAGGAAGACCCTGGAAAAAAGATCGGGCAAATTTATGCCCTTTTTGTCTTGCTCATGAACATACCCTTTCTTCAAAGTTTTGCCATCACAGCGGCATTGTTTTCGATCATTTTTTTTATTAGATACTGGGTTAAAATCGACAATTTCAAAGTCTTGCTTGAAGAACACAATCGTTTTTTAGAAAACTTAAAAGCTGAAGAAAATGAAAATATCTGAAATCACCTCCTTCCTGGAATCGCTTGCGCCCCTGAAATGGCAGGAGCCCTACGATAATGCCGGATTGATCGTGGGCAGACCATCCGATGAGGCTAGTAAGGCGCTTCTTTCTCTGGATTGCACAGAAGCCGTGGTCGATGAAGCAATCCAGTCAGGCTGCAACCTCATTATCTCGCATCATCCGATCGTGTTTAAAGGGATGAAGCGCTTCAACGACTCGACATATATCGAGCGGGTTGTATCAAAAGCGATCAAGAATAACATTGCGCTTTATGCAATTCATACGAATCTGGACAATGTGATTTCAGGCGTGAACGCCGAAATTATGGAGCGATTGGGTGTAAAAAATCCCTTAATTCTTTCTCAGAAAGAAGGTGTCCTCAAAAAGTTATCCGTCTTTGTGCCGGAAGACGCAGCAGCGAGGGTGAGAGACGCACTATTTGCTGCCGGAGCAGGGAACATTGGCAATTATTCGGAATGCAGCTATAATTTGAGTGGGGTGGGAACTTTTTTGCCCGGCCCCGACGCAGACCCTACCATCGGCAACAACGGTGTCCGCGAGGAGGTTCGTGAGACCTCCATAGAGGTAATATATCCTCAACCGCTAGAAAGGAAGATTTTAATCGCTTTGTTTCAAAGTCATCCGTATGAAGAAGTTGCTCACAACATTTACACCCTCGACAACACCTATCAACACGTCGGTTCGGGAATGATAGGAAACCTGGCGGAACCCTTAGACGTATCTGAATTCCTTGCTTTCGTTAAGGAAAAAATGGACGTATCCGTAATACGCCATACGGCCGAAATTGATCGTAAAATCGAACGTATTGCCGTGTGCGGAGGAGCTGGAAGCTTCCTGCTTCAGCGAGCAATAAGCGCCGGCGCCGATGCCTTCATATCTTCCGATTTTAAATATCATGAGTTTTTTGATGCGGAACAAAAGATACTCATAGCGGATATCGGACATTATGAAAGTGAGCAATTTACGCCTGCTCTATTGTTAAAAAAAATACAAAATAAATTTCCTAACTTTGTCGTCCGAATAACACTTGAGAATACAAACCCCGTAAAATATTACTTTTGATGGAAAAAACTGTAGAGCAGAAGTTACAAGCATTGTGGAACCTGCAAACCATTCATACACAAATTGATAAAATTCATCAAGTTCGCGGTGAACTTCCTATTGAAGTAGCTGACCTGGAAGATGAGGTCGCTGGTCTGGAAACCAGAATCGACAAGATTCGGGCTGAGCTGGAAGGTCTCGAAGATTCAATCGTTAGTCGTAAAAATCAAATTAAAGACGCGCAAGCTGCTACTAAAAAGTATGAAGCGCAACTTAACGACGTTAAAAATAACCGTGAATATGACGCAATCACGAAAGAGGTAGAAATTCAGGGATTAGAGATTCAGGTCCTTGAGAAAAAAATTCGTGAGATTGAGTACGAAATCACAACGAAAACTACAAAATATAACCAGGCACTTGAGAATCTGGAAGAACGAAAGAAAGATCTGGAAGCTAAACGTGAAGAGTTAAACAACATAACCGGCGAGACTGAAAAAGACGAGCAGGCCTTATCTTCTAAAGCGGAGAAAGCTGAGAAAAAAATAGACGAGCGGCTGTTAATTGCCTATAATCGTTTGAGAAAGAATGCCAAAAATGGCTTAGCTGTGGTTACTATCGACCGCGATTCGTGCTCAGGATGCTTTAACCAGATCCCACCTCAGAGACAATTGGATATCCGACAAAGAAAAAAGATAATTGTGTGCGAACACTGCGGCCGCGTTCTGGTAGATGAAGAATACGCCAACGACACAATAAATTCATAA
>DAIRDA010000211.1:0-4199 GCA_036796375.1 Albibacterium sp. | reverse complement strand
ATATTGACGTGAAAGCGGCTCAACTGTACGGTCCGAAAACGGCTTCAGGCTGGAACAAAGTGGTCAATCTGGGAACCAAAGGCGAAACAGGGGCTCCTGGCCAGAACGGTTCTGATGGAAAGGACGGCGCGAACGGAAAAGATGGCGCAGATGGGAAGGATGGGGCTAATGGAACGGACGGAGCAAACGGAAAAGATGGAGCAAACGGAAAGGACGGCGCGAATGGAAAAGACGGCGCGAATGGAAAAGATGGAGCGCGTGGCACGCAGATTTTTAGCGGCGGGGGTGCACCGTCTAACGCGATGGGCTTAAAGGGCGATTATTATGTAAATGTTGTTGATCTGACGATATATGGACCTAAGCCTACCAACGATTATTGGGGGAACGGGATCAGTGTTAGAGCCGCAGAAATTAACGGAATCAAAACCGTTATCATCAACGATATGAAATTTCCGGATGAGGTAAGCGAGGCACGGGCTGGAAACGCCATGGAATTATCCTTACGTTCAACGGTTGTTCCTACGAACGACTACCGGGAGTACTATATCGAGGGGATGGTGCTGGCCTTTGTGAGAGATCCGGGCGTAGCAGACGGAGCCTGGACCGGCGAGCATGTCTTTTACAAAACAGACCGCAGTTTTGGGGCGGTGGTTAAAACAAGCCAAATCCTCTTTGGGAAGGAAAATATTGTGCTTCGGATGACGGAACTCAACGCTGATATTCCTTACGCAAAAGAGAACTTTACGGTCGATGTGAAATTTGTACTGGTACCCGGCAAAGAGGTGGCGGCCATGAAAGCGCAAAAGCTAAACCTGTCGGACCCAAAAGCCATCAAAAAATATTTAAATCTTTAATTGCCGAAAGCTGAAAGGCTATTCGTGAAAAAATACCAATTATAACCTGCACTAAAGGGGGATATCACACGATATTCCCTTTTTTGCTTTTATAGCAGAAAAGACAAATTCCAAACCTATATTGTACCCGAATACTCGCTATAACAAATCGCCGCTTTCGGGGTTATAGATGGAGTAACAACAAATAAAAGCAAAAAGAACAAATGGGATTAAACATTGCGACCGACGACATTATCAGCATGCTGATGGCTGTTCTATGCGGAGGAATTATCGGTTTTGAGAGAGAATACAAAAGTAAGTCGGCCGGGTTCCGGACAATCGTTTTGATAACCCTGGGCTCAACCATCTTTACCATTGTTTCAGGCCACGGTGTGGGTTCCGACGACCGCATTTCAGCAAATATTATTACGGGTATCGGCTTTATAGGCGCAGGGGTTATTTTCAAAGATCAGATTTCCATACGGGGTCTTACAACGGCAGCGGTTATCTGGACATCTGCGGCCATTGGGATGACAACGGGAATAGGGTACCACGCCCTGGCTTTCCTGTTTACCATTATTACCTTGCTGCTTCTGCTAATGGTTGGTAAAATTGAAAAAGTGATCAGTAAACTCCAGAAGCAGAAGATTGTGACGGTTACCTTCAGGCACCCCGAATTCGAACAGATTGTGGCTCTGGAGAAGCAATTAAATTCCGATGATCTGATTATCGAACGATTGGAGGTAAGCAAATTAAACGACTCGATAACCGTCGTTTGGCAAGTATCGGGAAGAAAGAAATTTCTGGTTGAGCTTGATGGCACCCTGGCAAACATTCCCGATGTAATAAGTTTCAGGTAGTAGATCGTATCTTTGCGGAACAATTAACACCTATGCAACCTAATTCGACCGATATACCATCATCGCCTGCCGATTTGAAATATCACCTCGACCTTTCTCAGCAACTGGGGCAGATTGGCAGTTGGGAAATGGATATTACCGTCGATCAGGCCGACGCGCCTCAATACTGGTCGGATGAAACGTTTCGCATCCTGGGCTATACACCCGGTCAAATCATCCCTTCGTATAGCGCTTTCCTGAATTCGGTACATCCCGACGACCGGGCGGCAGTCATTTCCGCGGCGGAAATCTCAATTAGACAGGGAATAAAATACGATCGTGAACAAAGGCACCTGCTGCCCGACGGCCGCATAATTGTGACCCGCAGTGTCGTGCAAATAATACGTGACCCGACAACGGGTGCCTCTATAAAACTTTGCGGTGCTATCAAAGATATCACAGAGACGAAAGAGGCGCAGGATGCGCTCGCACGTACAGGTGAAGAAATGCGGACATTCTTCGAGAATATTGACGAGGTACTTTACTCAGTTGATATGGTCAATTATCGTGTGCTTCAAATGTCGCCTGCCTGTGAGAAAGTCTACGGCTATTCAGTTCAGGAAATGACCGAAAATCCGATGAAATGGTTTGAAGTAATTCTGAAAGAAGATCAATATATTATCCATGAAAGCGACCCGGTGATGCGCCGTGGTGAAACAGTCGTGAATGAACATAGAATCCGTCGTAAAGACGGTTCGATTCGCTGGTTGGGAGGCCGACTGACACCAACGCTCGATGAACAGGGCACACTTGTGCGTATCGATGGTGTTTGTGTTGATATAACCGCAAGGAAAGAGGCAGAACAGGCTTTGGTGGATAGCGAGCGAAAATACAGGACCTTGCTTGAGAATTCCTCAGACGGGATCGTTCTGACCAACCAAGACAATACCGTATTATTTGCTTCCAGCTCGATGAACCGAATCACCGGATACGGGCCTAACGAGCTGCCCCATGTCGATATCGCGTTACTTTTTCACCCCAATGACCAGGATGCAATGATAGCGGACCTGGCGGACCTATTTACCAGGCCGGGTGATACTGCACGGTTCACATCCAGGTTCCTCACCAAAGAGGGAAAGTGGATCTGGCTGGAAGGGGTTAGCCAAAACCTGCTCCATGAACCTGCAGTAAACGGATTGGTAACGAATTTCAGAGATGTAACCGAGCGGATGGAATACGAAAAAGCTCTTCGAGACGCAAACAGGGACCTGAAAAAAACGAACGATGAGTTAGATCGTTTTGTATATAGCGTGTCGCACGACCTTCGCGCACCACTTGCTTCGCTTACGGGACTGATTGAGTTGACACAATCGGAAACTGTTGATCCCGAGCTGCTGGAATATTTGGTGATGATGAAGCAGAGCGTAAGAAAACTGGATGGCTTTATTCTGGATATTCTGGATTATTCAAAGAATTCACGGCTTTCGATAAACAAGGAAGAGATTGACTTCGATGAGATGTTAGAAGAGACAGTCGCCAACCTTAAGTTTATGAGCGATGAGAAAGCAGACGTAGCCATCCGTTGGACGGTGAGTGGAGAAACGGATATATATTCTGACGGAAGTCGCCTTCGGATGGTATTCAGTAATCTGATATCGAACGCAGTCAGGTATTTCAACGTCCGTGAAACTAATTCATTTGTTGAGATTTCTATTGAACAGACAAAAAAGGAGGCATTCATAAAAATTGCAGACAACGGCATTGGGATTGATCCGAAATTCCATGACAAAATATTCGATATGTTCTATCGTGTATCGAATAAGTCGGTCGGTTCCGGATTGGGGCTCTACATCGTCAAAGAGGCAATTGAAAAAATGCAAGGCTCCATTGAGTTTTCATCTAAGCCAGGTGTTGGCACGGAATTTCGAATTACTCTTCCGAACCTAAAAAGTGACGCATAAACATAAACAGGAATGAGCTACAAGAAAGTATTAGTTATTGACGATGCTGCCATTGACCGCCTTTTGGCCAAGAAGATCATGTCGAAACATGATTTTGCGACTGACGTGCACGCGGTTGAATCGGCTATGGATGCGCTGGAAATGCTCAGAAGCTGTGCATCCGAGCCCGAATCGTTACCCGACCTGATCTTCCTCGACATCAATATGCCTCAAATGAGCGGCTTTGATTTTTTAGAAGAGTATAATAAGTTCCCTGAAGATGTGAAGAAGAAATGCGTGATTGTTATGTTATCGTCATCTCTTCATCCCGAAGACAGAGAGAAAGCACTCTCGAGCCCCTATGTTTTTGAGTTCATGAGCAAACCGATCAATGCCGAGAAACTTGCTAAGCTGGTGATAATCTGATATTGGACCAGCAAGGTCGGTGCGGGGACTGAATAATGCTAATCAGATTTGGTTATTAAACTATAAGCTGCGATAGAAAATCCAGGTTAACAAAAAAACGACCGCTGGTTTCCCAAACGGCCGTCACCTTTACACCTAAGACTTTTGCTGACTACAGCTTT
>DAIRDA010000210.1:2571-4211 GCA_036796375.1 Albibacterium sp. | reverse complement strand
GAAGACTTTCAACGCTGGATCGTGACTTACCTGAACGAAAAGAAGCATGCGCTGGTTTTGCGCTCGGCTGCCACGATTACCGGCCCCTGGACCGAGGAGCAGATTTTGGCGCGTGGGGAAGACTATCCGGGCTTATACGGTGCTTTTATACACCCGGCTTCGACAAGGGGCCATACCCTTTACTTTTTAATGTCGATGTGGAAACCCTACAATGTATTTTTGTTGAAAGCAGAATTAAACTTTCAATAAGTTTTGAAAGTTCAGAAAGATTGTAGTACATTTGTTGTATGGAATTGGTTGAAGCAAAGAAGAAATTTATTGAGACCTGGGGAAAGTTGGGTTCGGAGTGGGGTATCAACCGCACGATGGCTCAGGTTCATGCTTTATTGTTGATATCACCGGAAGCACTTACCACAGAGGATATCATGGAAACCCTGGATATTTCAAGAGGGAATGCGAACATGAACCTCCGGGAACTGATAGGTTGGGGGTTGATAGAAAAGCAACACCGGGCGGGCGAGCGGAAAGAGTATTTTTTTGCTGATAAGGATACCTGGAATATAGCCCGGCAAGTTGCCAAAGGCAGAAGGAAAAGAGAACTGGACCCGGCGCTGAAAGTGCTGAATGAGCTCACACAGGTAGAAGGAGATTTGAACGATCCGGAATTTGCCACCTTTAGTAAGTCGGTTACCGACATGAGCAAACTTGCCAAAAATGTGGATAAAACACTCGACACCATGCTGAAGGCGGAAGAAAACTGGTTTTGGGGATCTATCTTTAAAATTTTTAAATAGCTTTTTTTTACTTATATCTTTCAAATTTTTCTGAAACTTCCATAAGTAAGACACATCGGTAGCAGCTATCATTAACCATAAGCGAATAAACCAAAAGCGGATGAAAACACTTAGCAATCATACCATTCTTTTCGACGCCGAATGCCCGATGTGCCGCACCATATCAAAGGGGTTGGTGAAAGGTGGACTCTCCACCGAAGAGGCGAGCGTGTCGTATCAGCAATTTCCCGAAATGGTTTGTCCGATGCTCGACCGGCAAAGGGCTGCGAACGAAATTGCCTTGATCAATAACGACACCGGAGAAGTTAGCTACGGGGTTGAGAGTTTGTTTAAATTATTGGCGACTTCCTATCCCAGGCTTCGCCCCCTCCTTTCCTTCGCTCCCTTTATCTGGTTCATGTCGAAAATATATGCATTAATTGCCTTCAACCGCCGGGTCATTGTTCCGCCACCCGAGAAAGGCGATCGGTTCAGCATTCAACCGACCTTCCGCCTCGACTACCGGCTAGCCTATCTTGTGCTTTGCTGGCTCATGGTCGCATCCATCTTCACCGCTTACTTGCGTCTGCCAGGAATGCTCCCATCTATTGAAAATTCATACAGCCTTTATCTAATCATGGCCGGCCTTCCGATCTTTCAGGGAGTCATCCTCCATTTCATTAACAAAGACAAGGTATGGAGCTACCTGGGGAATCTGATGACCATTCTTGCAGGGGCCTCGTTGCTTTTACTTCCCGTGTTGCTGCTGGCACCCTGGATCGGTCAGGCTCCGCTCTTTTATCAGCTTTTCCTGTTGCTCATTCTCATTCTGATGCTTGCAGAACACTTTCGCAGAAGTAAAGGCTT
>DAIRDA010000210.1:0-2471 GCA_036796375.1 Albibacterium sp. | reverse complement strand
ACCCTCATCCGGCAGATGTTCTGGACCTACGCCGCCTATATTTTAGTGATTAATCTATCCTTCGGCCTCTTGTCGGTATTCGCACCGAGCGACCTCACCAATGGTTCGCTCCTTGCCTGCCTGCTAAGTGGCTTTATTGCCCTTTACTGGATTTCCAGAATAATGATTCAATTCTTCTACTTCGACCGGAAGAGCTTGCCGGCAGACCGATGGAGCCGGTTGGCGGAAGTGGTGCTGGTGATCCTCTTTCTCTTCCTCAGTATCGTTTACAGCCTTGCATTTTACTTCAATTACGAACAACGCTGACCGTGGAACCATTGACCCTCCTGTTGGTTTATTTCCTGGCGTGCACCACTTGCATGGTGACCATTGGCTACAGGCTCCTTTGCCTGAATAAAAAGGGGCTTGCATGGACAATGTCTGTTTTGGGAATCCTCCTGGTTTACAGACTTTTTCTGGGAGAGCATCCAATTCTCCGCATGCTGAGCCTGATTGCCACTACCTTCACCGCCATGAAGATAGTCGTTACGATGAAAAGCTATGAAGACAAACCTTTCCCCTTATCCTTTGCGCAGTGGGCTGCCTTCGCGATGGGATGGGCGGGTATGCGGGCGCAACCCTTTGAGACGTTAGGGTCGCGAGCCTTGCCCGATGCCTGGCCTAAAATCCGATACGGATTAACCAGTCTGACAGCTGGTTTTGCCATGCTGTTCCTGGCACATCAGGTGGCTGCGTTCGACTTTAACAGCGACCTTCACTTTTTAGTGGTGACAGTGCTGCTCTTGGCGAGCTTTAGCTTGATCCTGCATTTCGGCTTGTTGAGCATCGCCGGCGGATGGTGGCGCTTGTTAGGCGCCCGAACCTACCTCTTGTTTAAAGAACCGCTGAAATCCAGCAGCTTGAACGAGTTCTGGAGCCAACGCTGGAACCTTGCCTTTATTGAAATGACTTCCCTTTTAATTTTCCGTCCCTTCAGAAAAACGGTGAATAAGACCACTGCCCTCATGCTTGCTTTTGCTTTTTCCGGCTTACTTCATGAGCTGGCTATCAGCGTACCTGTAAATGGCGGCTATGGGCTGCCTCTTTTGTATTTTATCATTCAGGGAGCTGCCATAAAACTTGAACAGGCACCACTGGTACGCAATTCAGGCTTGCTGGAAAACAAATTACTTGCCCGCCTGTGGGTTTTGGGATGGCTAACGGCACCCATCCCGCTTCTTTTCCACGGACGCTTTATAAGAGAAATAATATGGCCCCTTGCGGGATTCTGATCTGACTTAAAAAGCTTCCTTAAATTTATAAACCGTTAGCCCAAGCGGCGGCAGGGTCAGACACAGGGAATGCGACCGGCCATGCATGGGAATCGGATAGGCATCGAGTTCGCCCCGATTTAACACATCGCTCCCTCCGTATTTCAGGTCGTCGCTATTGAATATTTCGGTATAAAAACCTGCTTCCGGAACACCCACGCGATAGTTCTCACGAACCATCGGTGTAAAGTTCGCTACAAACAACAAAGCCTCCTTCGAATCGGATCCCTTCCGCAACCAGCTTATGACAGAATTATGGGAATCGTCTAAAGACACCCATTCGAACCCGTTCGGGTCATAGTCGCCCCCCTTAAATGCCGGTTCTGTCCGGTAAATCTGATTGAGGTCGGAGAGAGTTTTCTGGACACCGGTATGGAAATGATTGTTCTCATGCCAGTCGAGACTATAGTCGTGTTGCCATTCGTGGTGCTGCCCAAACTCTCCTCCCATGAAGAGGAGTTTCGATCCGGGATGCCCGTACATGTATCCGTACAGGAGGCGCAGGTTGGCAAATTTCTGCCATTCGTCGCCCGGCATCTTATTGATAAGCGAATGCTTGCCGTAAACCACTTCGTCGTGCGAAAGGGGTAAGACAAACTTCTCTGAAAAAGCGTAAACCAGGCTGAAAGTAAGCTGTCCGTGGTGGTATTTCCGGTTCACGGGATCTTCCTGAAAATAGTTCAGCGTATCGTGCATCCAGCCCATCATCCATTTCAAATCGAAACCTAAACCGCCTTCAGCCGTGGACTTGGTGACCCCGGGCCAGGCGGTGGATTCTTCGGCGACGGTAATCACGTTCGGATGATGCGTATGAACGGCGTCGTTGAATTCCTGCAGGAAGGAAACGGCCTCCAGATTTTCGCGTCCGCCGTAGCGGTTTGGTATCCACTCCCCTTCCTTCCGGGAATAGTCGAGATACAAAATGGAAGCGACGCCGTCTACCCGTAAGGCATCGATATGATAGAGATCGAGCCAGTATAGGGCATTCGAAATTAAAAATGCTCTGACTTCATTGCGGTCAAAATTGAAAATATAGCTTTTCCAGTCGGGATGAAAACCTTTTCGCGGATCGTCGTATTCGTATAGGTGCGTGCCGTCGAAATAGCCAAGTCCATGCTCGTCGGTCGGGAAATGAGAGGGCACCCAATCGAGTATCACGCC
>DAIRDA010000209.1:0-4217 GCA_036796375.1 Albibacterium sp. | reverse complement strand
GCTACATGCATCCGCGTGTCGGAAGAAGCATAATAAATATATACCGTTCCGTCTTCGGCCACAATCCAGCCGTTCGAGAAAAGCACGTTGCCTACGTCGCCCGTATATTCTGCATCATAAGGAGCCAAAAAGTAGCCGCCTGGTTCGTAAATAATGCGGGTGACATCTTCCAGGCTGGTCATAAACAGGTATAGCACATAGCGCAGGCCAGCCGCCGTACTTCGCACCCCGTGTGCCAGATGCAGCCAGCCCTCTTCCGTCTTAATGGGTGCCGGTCCTTGTCCGTTTTTGGCTTCGTAAACCGTATGGTATTTTTTGGCATGAATGATCTGTTCATCCGCGATCACAGCGCGGGTGATATCATCGGCGATCCCGAAGGCAATTCCCCCTCCTGCTCCTGCATCGATAAAGCCGTCTTGCGGACGCGTATAGAATCCATATTTTCCATTCACAAATTCAGGATGTAAAACCACGTTACGTTGTTGCGGGGCAGCGCTCACCAGATTAGGAAGACGCTCCCACGTTTCAAGGTCTTTCGAGCGAATGATACCGCATTGCGCTACGGCGGCCGACTGGTTCCAGTCGTCCGCCGAGCGATCACGCTTTTCGGTACAGAATACCCCATATACCCAGCCGTCCTCATGCAAGGTTAAGCGCATATCGTATACGTTCACATCGGGCTCCTCCAGCTGCGGCAACACCAGCGGACGGTCACGGAAGCGGAAATTATCCAATCCGTTATCGCTTTCGGCGAAGGCAAAAAACGACTTGCGGTCGGCCCCTTCCACCCGCACCACTAAAACAAACTTTCCATTCCATCGAATGGCACCCGCGTTAAACGTCGAATTCATGATAATCCGCTCCATGAAATAAGGATTATTTTCCGGGGAGAAATCGTAGCGCCATTCCAGTGGAATATGATCGGCCGTCAGCACCGGATTCGCATAGCGTAGAAAAATTCCGTTACCGGGCACTATCGGATAATTCTTGCGGCCAAGAAGCGCATGGTGCGCCTCCAGTACGGCATTTTTTCTTTGTCGATATAAATCAATCATAAGATTCTGTACGAGATCATGAATTTTCAAGTTTATTCCACCACGTCTTTTTAAGAATGATCGCAATGGCGGCTAAAATAATTATCGTTATAAAAAGCGGCACTTCTGTCCCCAGTATCAGGTACATCGGCAGTAAGGTCAGGCAAAGTTGCCCAATGATACCCAGGCATACATTCAGCATATCTCTTTTGAAAAATTTATTTTCAACCAGCAGTCCGTCTTCCTCCAGCAACATTTGCCTGACAGGTTTCCAGAAACCCCATGGACGAACGGTAGCATAAAATTTCTTCAATACCTCCTTGTCGGTCGGCGGTGCCGCATAAGTTCCGATCACGCAGCCGATCAGCGATATCAGAAATAGCAGGGGGAAATAATAAAGATCGAGCGTATCGAACATGAGGGGGAAAATAAGGGCGGGGACGATACCCGATAACATTCCCCAGAAAAAGCCACTCGCATTAAAGCGCCACCAATGCCATTTGAGGGCATTGGACGCAATATATCCGCCAAACAAGGCCGACACAATCCATTGCAAAATGGAATTTACATCCTTTGCAAAAAGCCCCAATACCATTCCCAGTACCGCGACGGTTATGCCCGCCAGGTAGTTCATGTTGCGAATACGGGTGTTCGACGCTTTCGGCCTGACATATTTCAGATAAATGTCGTTCACAATATAAGCCTGTGCCGCGTTTAATGTTCCCGCGAAGGTTCCCATAAATGCCGCAAGCAGTCCCGCCAGTAAAAGCCCGGTCAGGCCCACTGGCACAAACTGAACAATGGCAGCAGGAAGAATCTTTTCAAAATCAACCCCGCTGGCAGAGGAAAGGTCGAGCTGATCGTAATAAAGAATAGCCAGTACGGCAAATCCCATCACCAGTAAATATCGGACAGGCAAAAGAACCACCGACACCAGTCCGCTCATCTTCGCCGCATCTTTGGGCGAACGGGCAGACAATATTTTCTGCATATCGTAGCTGGGGGCGGGCCCGGCCAGGGAAGCAAAAATCCCTTTGAACAGCATCATCATAAAGAAGATCCCGAAAAGCGAAAAACCATCCGATTCAATCTTCTGGTTTACCTGATCGATGTGCGAACTCCAGTCCATATCGAGCGTCCAGCCAAAGAAAGGATCCAGCCAACCCGCTGGTACATTAAGCGACTGGTTTCCCAGATGCTGCCAGGCGATATAGCCCACCATTGCCGATGCAAGCGTCATGATGGTATACTTGACAACGTCGCCTATGACAATGCTGGCCATCCCGCCAAGAATGGCATATAACATGGTCACCAGCGAAAAAACAATCCCATAGAAATGAGGAACAAACTCGGCACGGACCTCGAAGGGCACATAAGCGCTGATGCGCGACCAGGGAATAAAGATTTCGACGAACTTACCCAGCCCGATAAATCCGTAGGCCAGAAAGCCAAGGCAGCTGATCAGGGCAAAAACAACCACAATCAGGTGCGACGCCCTTACCTTATCACCCACCAGCCCGAAGCGCGTACTTAACCATTCGGCCCCGGTAGTCGCTTCCGACCGCCTTAACCAAACCGACAAATACATCATCATAAATACCTGATTGAAGACGGGCCAGAGCCAGGGTATCCAGATACTTTTCAAACCGTATACAAAGGCCAGGGTAACCATCCACATGGTGCCCGAGATATCGAACATATCGGATGCATTCGACATGCCCAGCATATACCAGGGCAATTTCTTGCCCCCCAGCAGGTAACTGTCTTTGCTAGTTTGAGCGCGCTTTTTAAGAATAAACCCCAGAAATATCATTACCGCGAGGTAAACCAGGACTACAAAAATGTCGAGGGTAGAAAGAATCATATGGATCGGTATATACAAATGGTTATACCGCCTAAGTTACGAAAGGTCACTCCATAATCCGACAAGGAAGTCACATGAAAAGTCGTACGCATTGGTTTATTCAAATCGGTTATCGCAAACTTAAGGTTCGGCGCGGAATATCAGTAGTACTATTTTAACTAAATATCAACCATTTCCAAAAAAAATAAGTATTTTGCCAATACCAGAACCTTTATTGTGATGAACCAAAAAATTGTCAGGGAGATTACGCCGCTAACGGAAAGCGATTTTTTCACATTATTCTCAAGGGAAAAACAAAAGTTCGATTTTCCCCTTCACTTTCATGAAGAGTACGAATTGAATCTGATTATCAATGCTGAAGGAGCCCGCCGTATTATCGGCGATCACGTGGCCACCATATCCGACATGGAATTGGTATTCGTCGGCCCGGATCTATACCATGGCTGGTTTACGCACCAATGCGAAAGTCCGCTGATCCAGGAGGTAACCATCCAATTTAATAACGAGGTTTTAAACAGCCAGTTTCTTAGTAAAAACCAATCCAGCTTTCTTAAAAAGCTTTTTGAAGATTCCAAGAAAGGAGTGCTCTTTTCCAGGGAAACCATTGCATCCATCAAGGATGAAATTCTGCAATTAAAAGACAGTAAGGGCTTCGACTCAGTGCTCGATTTTATGCGGATCTTTCATAAGCTATCCCTTTCGAGCTACACCACGCTTTGCAACGAAGGCTTTCACGAGAATTCCCCTGCGGCCAACAGCCGACGTATTAAACAGGTATTCGACTATATGAACAAGAATTTCCGTAGCGAAATATCCCTGGAAGAACTGGGACACCTTGTCAATATGCATGAAGTATCGTTAAGCCGCTTTATCAAGAAAAGAACAGGCAAGAACTTTATCGATTGCCTGAACGAAATCCGCATCGGCCATGCCTGCCGACTGATCATCGACACTACCCAGAGCATATCTGAAATAGCCTATACCTGTGGCTTCAATAATATATCCTACTTCAATCGGGTGTTTAAGAAGAAAAAGGATTGTACCCCCAAGGAGTTCAGAGAGAACTTTGCCGGTGTGCGGGTCTACGTATAAGACCTCAGCATGTTAATCTCTGCGTAAACCCGTTATAACGCATAAAAATACTATCGTCCAAATCCTTATCATTCACAAATAGCCTGCCTCTGCAACGACGGTCCGCCCTTGTAAAAAGGGCCCGTCCTTGTAAAAAGGTACGTAATCGCAAGCGAGCTGCTCCTTCAAAACTGCTATAACGCAAAAAACCCTGTCTTGAGATTCAAGACAGGGTTTCTGTAAGATTG
>DAIRDA010000208.1:0-4219 GCA_036796375.1 Albibacterium sp. | reverse complement strand
CGTACGGAGGGCCGTGCTGCGCTTGCTCCTATCGCTGTCAGAACATGGGAGCCAATATTGGAACCCGAGCTGCAGGCGCTTCCGCCCGAGGCAGAAATGCCGGCTATATCGAGATTGAACAGAAGCATATCGGCCATATCCATTTCGGGGAAACATACGTTTAATACCGTGTAAAGACTCTTGTGCGGATCGGTTTCGCCGTTGAATTTCACTCCGGGAATGTCTTGAGAAAGCCGCTCCATCATATAGGATTTCAGGCCCTGTATGTGCAACTGATGCTGATCCATCTCTTCGTAGGCAATTTCCAAAGCTTTAGCCAGTCCTACAATCCCGTAAACATTTTCGGTTCCGCCCCGCATATTTCTTTCCTGCGCACCGCCGTACAGAAGGGGCTTAATCTTAACATTATGGTTGATGTATAAAAACCCGACACCTTTTGGTCCGTGTAGCTTATGGGCTGCACAGGTCAGAAAATCGATATGCAGTTTTGTAAGGTCGTGCTTATAATGGCCCATCGTCTGTACCGTATCGCAATGGAAAAGCGCATTGTATTGTTTACACAATTCCGATACGCGTTCGATGTCTAACAAGGTTCCGATTTCATTATTGGCATGCATCAGCGACACCAGCGTACGTGGGGAGTTCTGCAGAAGATCTTCCAGCTGAGAAAAATCGACATTTCCTTTGCTGTCGACGGCAAGCATCGAGAGATTTACTTCGCCCGATTTTTCCATTTCCTGTAAGGTATGCAGAACGGCATGATGCTCGAGCGGCGAACTGATAGCGTGCGTAATTCCGTTATCCATAATTCCCTTACGAATGGCCATATTATCGGCCTCGGTTCCTCCCGAGGTGAAAAAAATCTCAGCAGGAGACACTTTCAGTAACTGGGCCACTGTCTTTCGGGATTTTTCGATAAGCGTTCGTACTTCGCGCCCGTGGGCATGTATGGAAGAAGGGTTTCCGTAATGCTCTTGCATTACGCTGGTCATCACGCGGAAAACTTCCGGATCGATTGCAGTGGTCGCTGCATTATCAAAATAAATACGCATGTACAAAGTTATGAATTTATCAGAGCGCTTACATCATTCATAATCTTTTCTGCCAGTGCTTTTGCCTTTTCCGGACTGGAAGCTTCCGAATAAATCCGGATGATAGGTTCGGTGTTCGACTTTCTCAGATGGACCCATTCGTTTTCAAAATCGATCTTAAGACCATCGATGGTACTATAATCTTCATTCTTATATTTCTCCTCCACCTTGTTAAGGATCATGTCGATGTCCATCCCCTCGCTCAGCGTAATTTTGTTTTTCGACATATGGTATTCCGGATAGGAGGCGCGCAGCTCAGATATTCGTATATTCTTCTTCGCCAGATGAGTAAGAAATAAAGCGATTCCAGCCAGGGCATCGCGGCCATAATGCGTCTCGGGGTAAATAACTCCGCCATTACCTTCACCACCAATAATAGCGTCCACTTCTTTCATTTTATTAACCACGTTTACTTCTCCGACCGCGGCAGCGAAATATTGACCGCCGTGCTTCAGGGTTACGTCGCGCAGAGCTCGCGTTGACGAGAGGTTCGACACGGTATTGCCGGGCTGATTTTCCAAAATAAAATCAGCTACGGCCACCAACGTATACTCTTCACCGAACATCTCTCCGTTCTCCATTACAAAGCAGAGACGGTCGACATCCGGATCGACGGCGATTCCCAGATCAGCGCCCTTCTCAACTACCAGGGCCGAAAGTTCGGTCAGATTCTCGGCAAGCGGTTCAGGATTATGCGGGAAGTCACCATTGGGCTCGCAAAAGATCGGGTAAATAGTTTCTACGCCCAACGCCTTTAGCAGGGCCGGAACATAAATCCCTCCAGTGGAGTTAACCGCGTCGAGCGCGACTTTAAAGTTGGCATTGCGGATGGCTTCCACATCGACCAACGAGAGTGAAAGAACCTCATCCACGTGTTTTTGTACATAGGTATCATTGAGTTCCACTTTTCCCAGATCGTAAACACCCGAGAAATCGAAATCCATCTGCTCCGCAATTTCGAGAACTCGTTTCCCTTGCTCATCGTTGATAAATTCTCCTTTGTGATCAAGAAGCTTCAGGGCATTCCACTCGGCAGGATTGTGGCTGGCTGTGAGTATAATTCCACCACCGGCCTTTTCCATGGGCACTGCCAGCTCAACGGTGGGTGTGGTTGACAGACCAAGATCGATAACGTTGATTCCGATACTCTGTAGGGTTCCCACTACCAGATTCCGAACCATTTCGCCGGATATGCGTGCGTCGCGTCCGATAACGATGGTATTATTTCCTGTGTTCTGCTGGATAAGTTTTCCGAAAGCGGCCGTAAATTTTACAACGTCTACCGGACTAAGTCCTTCGCTGATTCTTCCGCCGATGGTACCCCGAATTCCCGAGATAGATTTTATAAGAGCCATGTATTCTAGATTTGAATCGTAAAAGTAAGCATATCTTATACTAGACACAATAAAAATGCGCCATTTATGGCCGCTCGCTGAAATGGCAATCCTATGTCTTGCATTTTCTTATCTTTGCCGCTTCATCAACCCGAATCCATGGAAAAAAAGTGGTACGAGAACTGGTTCAATACTCCATACTATCACATTCTATACAAAAATCGCGATAACCAGGAAGCGGCTGCATTTATAGATAATTTGTTCGAACATTTTCACCCGGAGCCCAACGCCGCCCTGCTCGACATCGCCTGCGGACGCGGAAGACACGCTAAGTATATGAGTGACAAAGGATTTATGACAACGGGCATCGACCTTTCTGAATCCAGCATCGCTTACGCCCGAAAATATGAGACCGACCGTCTTCAGTTCGTGGTTCAGGATATGCGAAAAAAATATTGCAGCAACTGCTACGATTATGCTTTCAACCTTTTCACCAGTTTCGGCTATTTCGAAACCGTAGAGGAACATGTTCAGGCGCTCGGTGTATTTTACGATGCGTTGAAACCTAACGGTATCTTTGTGATCGATTTTTTTAACGCCGAAAAGGTTCTCCGCGAACTTGTACCCCTTGAAATAAAGGAGGAAGCCGGAATTACCTTCCGGATAAATAAGCAACTTAAAAACCAGAAGATTATCAAAACAATCAGGTTGGATGACCGGGGCGAAGAGCATCGTTTTGTCGAAGAAGTCTTTGCTTTTACGCTTCAGGATTTTCGGGAAATGCTGGAAATGTGTAATTTCACCATTATAGAAAAATTTGGTGATTACCAATTCACTGAATTTGATCAGCAAACATCACCCAGACTCATCTTAATTTGTAAGAAATTATGTTTGAATACCTAATTGAACTTGACAAAAGCCTCTTTCTGGGGATAAATCAGGGCTTATCAAACCAGTTTTTCGACTTCCTGATGCCCGTGTTGCGAAATCCCTATACCTGGGCACCGCTATACTTGTTTATTCTGATTTTTTCCATCAAGAACTACCGGAAGAGAGGTTTCATCCTCGTCCTGTTCTTTCTGATGACCTTCGGATTGGGTGATTTCTTTTCGGCCTCTGTAATTAAACCCGGTGTTATGCGTGTTCGGCCTTGCAACGATATGCCGTTCAAAGAGCAGGTGAAGGTGCGCGTGCGCTGCGGAAGCGGCTACAGCATGCCCTCTTCCCATGCAACCAATCATTTCGCAATGGGGGTCTTCCTGCTGATGGTGTTCCGCCGGAAATGGAAGCCAATTGTGTGGCTGGCCATTGTCTGGGCTGCCTCCATAAGTTTTGCCCAGATATATGTCGGAGTCCATTATCCCGGCGATATTCTGGTTGGTTCCATCCTGGGTGTCCTTATAGGCTTGTTTACGTCGAGTCTCTTCCTCTTCTTCCAACCAGACAAGCCCAAAGAAATGCAATGATTGTAAGTGTTTTATTCATTTCGTCTCTATTGGGGGGCCTTTCTGTTTTCTTTGTAAAACGAGATAATTCGAAGCTGCTGAAATTGCTGCTTGCCTTCAGCGGTTCGTACCTTTTTGCCATAACGATTCTGCACCTGATCCCCGATGTTTATCATACGAGTGATGAGTCGATCGGCTTATTTATCCTGGGCGGATTTCTGTTTCAATTGCTCTTAGAGCAATTCTCGGAAGGCGTTGAACACGGACACCTCCACCAGCATCCGGGTCACCATGAAAGCAGCTCGCACGCCTTTCCGGTGAGCGTGATGTTGAGCTTGTGTCTGCACGC
>DAIRDA010000207.1:1309-4229 GCA_036796375.1 Albibacterium sp. | reverse complement strand
TTCGGTTTTTTGTAATCGTTTAATATATTTGTGTAGTTAAAGTCGCACGATTTTAGATCCATGTCTACAAAACGGTCCTCAAAAGTATTTAGTCTGCTGTTTTTCTCCGTGTTTATGGTGAAAATGTTTATCGCAACTGCACCTATCTACGTAAACTTCAGCGATAACGAGCATATCATCAATGTGATTATGCAGCTCGAGCTTGAAGGGAAAGGGCAGACGGGTGTCGATAGCGTTAAAGAAATTGTCACTTCCAATCTGTCTCACAATTTCAATGTTCACGTCGATATCCCGCAAAAATCATCTTTCCCCCACAGGAAAGAGCGTGACATCACTTATTTCTTCCCCTCAGTTCCCACACCGCCTCCTAACTGTTAATACCCTTCTTCATCCTTTTCAGGAACCAACATCTTGGTATTAACACATTTACATTCAAAAAAATGAACGGAACACGTATGTCTGCGTTTTGGAAACTTTCCATGCGCGACTTAAAATATGACGTGCCCGCAAGCTTAGTGGTCTTTTTAGTAGCCCTTCCACTTTGCCTGGGCATTGCTATGGCGTCTGGCGCGCCTTTATTCGCCGGATTATTAACAGGAATTATCGGCGGGGTTGTCGTCGCATCGATCAGTAACTCTCAATTAAGCGTTAGTGGTCCTGCCGCCGGGCTCACCGTTATCGTGCTTGGCGCTATCCAAACCCTCGGTGCCTACGAAATCTTTCTAGTGGCCGTAGTACTGGCCGGCTGTCTGCAGCTATTGCTCGCACTGGCGAAAGCCGGAAACCTTGGAAGCTATTTTCCCTCCTCGGTGATTCTGGGCATGCTGGCCGCCATTGGAATTACCATTATTATACAGCAGATCCCTTACGGACTTGGAATCGCCGGATATCCGGCTAGCTTCGCTGCTTTTACCGATGCGATTAACTTCGGAGCGTTCTTCATCTGTGCCGGTTCCATCCTGATTTTGCTTTTTTGGCAGAACATTCCGGTAGTACGAATCGTTCCGGCTCCGCTCATGGTGGTGATACTGGGCATCGGTTCTTACCTTTTATTCCAGGGTACCGGCTTTGATATACCGTCAAACCAACTGGTTGCCATTCCGGTCATCGCATCCCTGGCCGATTTTCAAGGTATTTTCACTTTTCCCGATTTTTCGCAAGTTTTGAATAAAGAAGTATGGATAGTAGCCATTACCATCGCAATCATTGCCAGCATTGAAACGTTGTTGAGCATTGAAGCAGTCGATAAAATGGATCCCATGAAGCGTTCCACCAATACGAACCGTGAATTGCTCGCTCAGGGTGTTGGGAATATCAGCGCCGGCATGCTGGGCGGTCTGCCCCTTACTTCCGTGATTGTGCGGTCGTCGGCCAATGTAAACTCCGGCGGTCGCAGCCGTCAAAGCGCTATCTTGCACGGTGTGTGGCTATTGCTCGCCGTTGCGCTCATCCCTGTAGTAATCAATATGATTCCATTGGCCTGCCTGGCGGCCATTCTGCTGGTTACCGGTTATAAACTAGCTAAGCCGGCACTGTTTCTCGATATGTTCAAGCGCGGGAACGATCAGTTTATTCCCTTTGTTTTTACCGTCATCGCGATTGTCTTTACGGACTTGCTTACCGGTGTAGGCATCGGCATCGTCATATCTATTCTTTTTGTATTGCGAAATAACATGAGCAACTCACTCGACTATGGTGTTCACGAGGAAGAGAGTAAGCAACGCGTAACGGTGAAGCTCTGCGAAGAAGTTTCTTTTTTGAATAAGCCAGCGATTCGCTTTTCTTTGCAGAATATTCCCAGGAAGGCTAATGAAATCATTATCGACGGACGCCAAAGCAAATACATTGATAAAGATGTTATCCTGATCATCAAGGAATACGAGCGTATCTTTCTCAGCCGCGGAAAACAGGTTCAGTTGCTTGATATCTACGACAAACAAACCCGATTAAAAAACGAAGCAAAAAATAAAGTAAACGTATGTGTGCAGTAAATAATGAAATCTCCTATGCGGAGCTACTCGAAGGAAACAAAGAATTTGTAAAAAAAGCGCTTGCCGACGATCCAGATTTTTTCGACCGGCTGGCGAAGGGGCAGAAGCCTCCGGTGTTGTGGATAGGTTGTTCAGATAGCAGGGTGCCTGCCAATCAGATCACCAATACCAAACCCGGTGAGATATTCGTTCATCGCAATATTGCCAACGTGGTGGTCAATAGCGATATGAATTTACTCAGTGTGCTCGATTATGCGGTGAATGTATTAAAGGTACGCTACGTTATCGTCTGTGGCCATTATGGTTGCGGTGGAGTAGCAGCAGCCCTGTCAAATAAGCAATTTGGGCTAATCGATAATTGGTTACGGCATATCAAGGACGTCTACCGCCTTCACGCCGACGAACTTGAAAGCATCACGGATCGCGACAGGCAAACCGACCGCCTTGTAGAGCTCAACGTAATCGAAGGGGTTTACAATCTTTCCAAAACATCCATCGTTCAAAATGCCTGGAAGGAGGGGGCGGAACTCTCTCTCCATGGCTGGACCTATAGCCTGGATACCGGTTTGATTACCGATCTGGAAGTAAGCTGCACGAGTATGGGGCATCTTCCGGAGCTTTTCAACCTCGAATATCAATAGGAGTTACATTGTTCCTATTTAAAAGCAAGAGCCCGTTCAATTTCTGAACGGGCTCTTTGTTATAATGTAGTTTCGCTTATTCGCTTTTCACCTCCAACCTCCGCCCAGGGCGCGGTACAGTTCAACGACGGCGGTTAATTGCTGCAGTCGGTCGTCTATCGTTGCCAGCTCCGCTTGCAGCAAGCTCTGCCGTGCGGTGATAACCTCCGTATAGTTTGCAAAACCATTTTCTAAAAGTTCCTGTGAATAATCGACCGCCTTCTCGAGCGATTCGGTCTGTTTACGGCG
>DAIRDA010000207.1:0-1209 GCA_036796375.1 Albibacterium sp. | reverse complement strand
GCCGAACCAGTGATTGAAATGCTGGGATAAAAGGCCGTACGCGCAACATTACTCAGTTCAAAGAATTGCCGGAAATTAAGTTCTGCTTGCATAACATCGGGCCGGTTGCCCAGCAGTTGTGCCGGCACGCCTACGGAAAGATTCGCCGGAAGGCGCTGATCTTCCATCGAACCCCGGGCGATCGGGCCAGGGCTTTCACCTAACAAAATACGCAATGCGTTCTCCGTTTCTTTGATTGCCTGCTTCAAATCAGGAATGGTTACTTCTGCCGCATAGCGCTGTGCTTCACTTTGAACAACTGCCGCTTCCGTGACCGTAGCCGCGGTCTTCAGCGCCCTCATGGTCTCCACCGTAGAAATCCAGTTCGAAACGGTTTTCTCCGTGATGGCCAGCTGCTGATCCATCGCCAGCAGACGGTAATAAAAGTTTGCGATCGAGGCGATAACCTGTGTCTGAATAGCGTTTGCAGCTGCTTCCGTCTGCAAAAGATTGGCAAGCTCTGCGCGATTACTGCTTGCCAGACGACCCCAGATATCCGCTTCCCAGGCAGTGGATACCCCCAGATTAAATTGATTAACAGTAGCACCACGTCCGAAGCGCTGAGCTGCAGGTAAGCGCGATTTCTGAGCACCGGCTGTCGCCTGTAAGTCGGGAAGAAAGTTCGCTTTGCTCTGTTTGAAGAAAGCTTCCGCCTGTTGAATACGCGTATAAGCGGCTTGCAGATCCAGGTTCGAAGCGATCCCCTGGCTGATATAGCCCTGCAAAATAGGATCGGAGAAAATCTGCTGGTAAGGCAGATTTGCAATATTATTGCTGTCGGTCAGCGATGAGTCGCGATACAGATCATCTGTCGAAACCTCAGGAGCCACATAAGGTTGCGTAACCTTACAGGACGATAATGCAACCCCTGAGAATGAAATATAAAGAATGTATTTTAATACTTGATGCCTCATGATGTTTGTCTAATTAAGCCTCCGTCGGTTTTGGTTCACGTATTAATTCTGGTTTTCCACTAATCCGTTCCTGAAGTCCCTGGAAAATGACAAACAGAACCGGGATCACAAATACGCCCAGAATCGTTCCGATAAGCATACCACCAACCGCTCCGGTACCGATCGCCTTATTTCCCACCGCTCCGGCCCCGCTCGAAAGCATCAAGGGAATCAACCCGAAAATAAAGGCAAAAGAAGTCATCAAAATAGGCCGGAA
>DAIRDA010000206.1:0-4250 GCA_036796375.1 Albibacterium sp. | reverse complement strand
TGATCTGATCCAAATCATCAAAGAACTGATTGTCAGGATTGATCCGTATATCTTTCGAGGGCATATCGAGCTTGATGCCATTGTCGAAATCAAGGATTTTGAATCTTAGCTCGCAATGCTTGCTTCCTTCGCTTTTAGCATTCCGCTCCACGATTTCTTTCAGTCCCAACATAAATCCGGGCGATATTTCGTGCAGGGGAAGTTCGATGGTGACGCATTTGGCCAGCTTATCGCGAAGCTCGTCGAGCAGCGCGATACTCAGGATTTTGAGCTCCCAGTTATCCTTTTGACCGAAGCGCTCTTTGATGGTGGCCCGAAGCTGTAGGAAATAGCCTTCGTTCATAAAGCTCCGGAACTTAACATACTCCTCGCCGAAGACGGCAATCTCATACGAATCGGTATAGTCTTCGAACACAAAGATGCCGAATGGCCGGCCGGTTCGCGTGGTACGATGTTGAACGGCGGATACGAGCCCTCCTACCACAATCTCCTTGTTTTTAATGCTGTTGAAACGTTCGACTACTTCTGCATCGGCTTCTTCCGCCTTGATTTTATCGATCAGGTGGAGATCTCTTACTTTGTGCTTGCAGAAGTTTTGCATCTCCAGTTTATAGTTATCGAGCGGGTGTCCGGTCAGGTAGATACCAATTACTTCGCGCTCGTGACGCAGCTTGGAAAGCAAGTCCCAATCCTCACACTCCAAAAGCGTGGGTTCCGGTATATCCGCATCAGCGGTTCCTCCAAAGAGCGACATGGCCGAACTGTTCTGGTTGTTCTGAAAATCTCCGGTATATTTCACCAGCCGGTCGATGCCGGTCTGCGTGGCGCCCGGACTGACGAAGAAAAATTGTGCCCGGTTTAACTGGAAGCAATCAAACGCTCCGCTATAGACCAGGTTCTCGTATACTTTCTTGCTGACCATCCGCGAATTGGTGCGCCTTGCGAAGTCGTATATGCTTTCATACGGGCCTTTTTCTTTGCGTTCCTGGATAATGCTTTCTACGGCCTTATCGCCCACCCCTTTGATACCCGACAGACCAAAGCGGATTTCACCTTTTTTATTGACGTTGAAACGAAGATCCGATTCGTTGACATCGGGACCCAGTACCTCAACGCCGATTTTCCGGCACTCCTCCATAAAGAAGGAGATTTTCTCCATATTATTCTGATTGTTCAATACAGCCGCCATGTACTCGGAAGGATAATGCGCCTTCAGGTAAGCGGTTTGATAGGCCACGAAGGCGTAGCAGGTGGAGTGCGACTTATTAAAGGCGTAGGAAGCAAAGGCTTCCCAGTCGGTCCATATCTTCTCGAGTGCCTTGTCGGGATGTCCCTTTTTCTTGGCATTTTCGATAAACTGCGGCTTGAGCTTATCGAGGGTATTTCTATCCTTCTTACCCATGGCTTTCCGAAGTACGTCGGCATCGCCTTTCGAGAAATCGGCCAGCTTTTGCGAGAGCAGCATCACCTGCTCCTGATATACGGTGATTCCGTAGGTATCGGCCAGGTACTCTTCCATATCGGGAAGATCGTAGCTAACGTCTTCGCGCCCGTGTTTCCGCTTAATAAAGCTCGGGATATAGTCCATCGGCCCCGGACGATACAGTGCGTTCATGGCAATCAGGTCTTCAAACTTATCGGGCTTGAGCTCGCGGAGGTATTTTTGCATCCCGTCGCTCTCAAACTGGAAAGTACCGTTGGTATCGCCGCGCTGATAAAGTTCGAAGGTGGCGGCATCGTCGAGCGGAATATCGTCGATGGAAATATCAATTCCGTGATTTTGTTTAATCAGTGCCAGTGCCCCCTTAATGATGGTAAGCGTTTTAAGCCCCAGAAAGTCCATCTTAATAACGCCGGCATCTTCAACCACCCGGCCGTCGTATTGTGTGATCAGCAGGTTCGACTCTTTCGAAGTAGAAACGGGAAGAATATTGGTGATATCTTCCGGGGCGATAATGATTCCGGCGGCATGGATCCCTACGTTCCGTACGGAACCTTCCAGGATCAGGGCTTCTTTCAATACCTTGCCCTGTATTTCTTTGGCATTGGCATAAAAGGCTCTTAACTTCTGGATATTTTCCCAGTCTTGTCCGTAATTCTTTTTTACTTCGTCTTCCGGCGAGAGCATGACCTTGTTCAGGTTGGTGCCAGGGCGGTCGGGCACAAGCTTGGCCAGCATATTGGAGTCGCTCAGGGGCAGATCGAGCACGCGGGCGACATCCTTGATACTGCTTTTGGCAGCCATGGAGCCGTAGGTAATGATTTGAGCAACCTGGTTTTTCCCGTATTTTTCAACGACATAATCGATCACTTTCTGGCGTCCTTCGTCGTCGAAATCGGTATCGATATCGGGCATCGACTTCCGGTCTGGATTCAGGAAACGCTCGAACAGGAGGTTGTATTTAATGGGGTCTATGTTGGTGATTCCGATACAGTAGGCAACGACGGAGCCGGCGGCAGAACCACGTCCGGGCCCGATAAAGACACCGAGGTCTCGTCCGGCCTTGATAAAGTCGGCCGTAATCAGGAAATAGCCGGCAAAACCCATGGTCTTGATGGTAAACAATTCGAAATCGATCCGTTCCTGCACTTCAGGAAGAATGTCAGTATAGCGCCGCTTGGCACCCAGATAGGTCAGGTGCTTCAGGTATTCCCACTGATTTTCCTTATCGGCTTCCGGCCCCTGGTGGATTTTAAATTCATCGGGGATCGGGAAATTGGGCAGCATGATATCCTGTTTCAGCTTCAGCGTATCAACTTTATCGACAATCTCGTTGGTATTGTCGAGCGCCTCGGGCAGATCGTGAAAGAGCTTGCCCATCTCCGCCTGCGTTTTGAAGAAAAACTGATCGTTCGGGAAACCAAAGCGATAGCCCTTCCCCCCTTCTTCATCCGTCGCGATGGGGGTGCTCTGCAAGTCGCCGGTATTCACGCAAAGCAAAATATCGTGTGCATTGGAATCTTCCTGATCTACATAATGGGAATCGTTCGAACAGATGATCTTCACCTGGTATTTCTTGGCGAATTTCAGCAATACGGCATTCACCTTCTCCTGTTCGGGAAGGTTGTGGCGCTGCAATTCGATATAGAAATCTTCGCCGAATAGATCGAGCCACCATTTGAATTCGGTTTCAGCTTCTTCTTCCGATTTATTGAGAATGTATTGGGGAACCACCGCTCCCAGACAGCAGGTAGTAGCGATAAGTCCCTCGTGGTACTTCAAGATCAGTTCCTTATCAATCCGGGGCCATTTGCTGTACACTCCTTCGATGTAACCCAAAGAACAGAGTTTGACCAGGTTCTTGTACCCTTGCGGATTCTTGGCGAGCATAAGCTGATGATAGCGCTTGTCTTTCTTTTCTTTGGTAAACTGCTTTATGTGGCGGTCTTCGACGACATAGAATTCGCAGCCGACAATGGGTTTGACGCCGTGCTTGGCTGCCTCGGCCACAAATTTGAAAACGCCGAACATGTTACCATGATCGGTAATCGCCATGGCCTTCATTCCATCGCCAGCAGCCTTTTTAAACATTCGTCCGATATCTGCGGCACCGTCTAAAAGCGAAAACTGGGTATGAACGTGTAAGTGGGAAAAGCTGGGCATGGTGTTTTGTATTTGGAAGAACAAAGATACAGAAAGCAGCCCGCAATAGGGAAGCGTTTTGGCAACAAATTGGGCGCCCGGAAGGGGCTCTTATTTTATTTTCACAGAATTGTATTCGTGGAATTAATTTTGCTTCAGGCAAGAAAACTATTTTACTCAAACGAGGTTATAAGTGCAGTATTAACCTAAATGACAGGTGTCCATTGAACAAATTTACTAGAATCTCCCTTAAGGTAGTGGCTTGGATTATCGGGATTATAATTGGCTTGCTATTGCTTGTCTTTATACTCATCCGCATCCCTGCCGTTCAGAATTTTGCCGTACAGAAAGTGGTCAACTTTCTGGAAACGAAGATCGGCACGCCGGTTGAAATCGGACGAGTGTCGTTAAACCTTCCCAAGCTGCTGGTTTTGGAAGGTGTTTATTTTGAAGACCAACAGCAAGACACCTTACTTGCGGGTGAGCGCTTGCTGGTAGACATCAGCCTTCTTAAACTACTTGACAATAAGGTAGAAATTAACGAACTGAATTTTCAGGGCATCACCGCGAACATCAACCGGAAATTGCCCGACAGCGCCTTTAATTTCGACTATATTATCAGGGCTTTCACGACCGAAGAGGTGGAGGAAACCTCCAAGGATACGGC
>DAIRDA010000205.1:0-4258 GCA_036796375.1 Albibacterium sp. | reverse complement strand
AAGAGCAGTCGTTTCGAGCCTTTCTGGGCAGCGCGTTACCAGGGTATTTTCAGGGCGAATACCGCACTGGAAAATCTTGATAAGGTTACGGGTTGGGACAGTGAGGCACAGAAAAATCAGCGTCGCGGTGAAGCGCATTTCTTACGAGCAATGTTTTATTTTGAGCTCTCACAAATGTTTGGAGAGGTGCCTCTAGTGGTCAGTTCGGAGCCTCAAAACCTTCCGAAATCTCCGGCCGATGCTACTTACGCGCAAATCGCTTTTGATCTTAACGAAGCCATCAACCTTCTTCCTGCTGTCCCTTATACGAGTGTCACGGCAGGCCGTGCGACCAAGTGGGCAGCTGAAGCACTCATGGCCAGAGTATTTTTGTTTTACACCGGATACTATGGCAAATCGGAATTGCCGGTAGCAAATGAGGGAGGTTCCATCTCGAAGTCGCAAGTAATCGCATGGCTGGAAGATTGTATCAGCAATAGTGGTCACGACCTGGTCGGCGACTTCCGCAACCTTTGGCCATATACCAATGAAGTAACTAAACCCGATTACGACTACGCTCGTACAAACAATCTGCTATGGGCAGGTGATGGCAATCGTGAAACGGTATTTGCGGTGAAGTTCGGCACATCAGCCGGATGGGGCGAGGATACTCAGTTAGGTTATGCAAATCAATATGTTTTGCATTTTGGTTTGCGTTCTAACAACGGCGGGGCGGGTACATTCCCGTTCGGACAAGGATGGGGTGCCGGACCTGTGAATTCTAAGCTTTGGAACGACTGGAGGGTTGCTGAGCCAAATGATATACGTCGTACCGGGTCCATTATCAATGCTGACACTGATCTCGATAACTATCAGTGGGGACAGGATAGTCAAATGGAAGAAACGGGATTTTGGCAAAAGAAATATGTACCTGTTACGGCCTATGACGATGCAGGAGGCTTGATCCCTTCTTATGCAATCATCAAAGACGGGGCGCCCGCAGATATGCAGATTGGTCATACACAAGACTTGGTGCTGATTCGGTTCGCCGATGTATTGTTAATGCACTCGGAACTGAAAGAAGATGCCACGGGATTGAACAGGGTACGTGCGCGTGTCGATCTTCCTGCAGTTTCTTATTCATTGGCCGCATTGAAACGCGAGCGCCGGTGGGAGTTGGCCTTTGAAGGACTTCGCTATTTCGACCTGATGCGCTGGGGAGATGCCGCTGACGCATTAGCCGCTCAAGAAGGTGTGGCCATCAAGAACAAAGGCGTCGATGCATCGATGAGAGGTTTTGGAGGCGGATACCGCGCCAGATACGAAGCGACTGGAGGGTTCTGGCCTATTCCGGAATCACAGATCTCATTATCTGCGGGGGTATTGGTTCAAAACGAGGGTTGGGGTACACCAGCTGCTGAATTTACAGGTTGGTAAAACTAAACAAGATATAAGATGAAACGATTATTAAATTATTTAGTGGTACTTATCTCCGCTGTCGGCCTAGTAGGCTGTGAGGCGGTAGAGGATCGATTAGATATCGGTGGATTTGTTTCTGCCGATCAGCTTGATATTACAGCCACGCCGGTTGTGGTTAACGGGAAAAACACCAATAAGATTGTGTTGAATAACTCAAGTCCGGTGCTTTCTTCCTGGGATTTCGGAGTAGGAATTACCCAACGAAAAACGGATACCGTTTTGATGGTAGTTGAAGGAGAAAGCGAGATCTTATTTACGGGAAGAAATCCGGATGGATCAGAAGTTCAGAAGACCTTAACCGTAAACGTAGAAGATCTGTACTTTCCTGTTCCACCGGAGTGGGGATTCCTTACCGGTGGATCTGAAAAAGAATGGGAATGGGATGAATCCAAGCCGGGTGTTTGGGGTAACGGAGGCTATCTTGGTAACGTCGCGCCGGCCTGGTGGACCTTGCCTGTCGGTCAAATTGATGGACAAACCGCGAATGAAGGCGCCGGTGCGAAGATGATCTTCAACTTAAGAGGCGCACAGTTTACCAAAGTGAAGTCGGACGGCACAACCGAGACCGGCACCTTTTCGTTCAATATGAATAGCAAAACGATGGATGAGGCTGGCAACGTATGGGCGAAAGGCAAGCTTACGTTGAAAGGTACGACCGTATTGAACGGTATTTCTCCTAACGAAGGCAGCGCTAAAGTATATGAATATGATATTTTGGTGGTTGATGATAATCAACTGGTATTAAGTTATCCTGAACCTGGAGCAGGTGCCTGGGGTACCGCATGGTTCTGGATGTTCAGAGCAGCGAATTAATACAATTGTGAGTTTAAAAATGAAAGGCTGCTTCCGTAATGGAGGCAGCCTTTCTTATTTGAGTAATATCGGTTTTAGTAACCGGGGTTTTGGGTAAGTCCGGGTTCAACTTTCAGGGAGCTTTCGTGGAATGGCCACAGATAGTTCTTCTCTAAAAACTTCCGGTCTTCAATCTTCAGTGAGACGAGATTTCCATCTACCAGGCGGGTATGACCCAAGGCAGGTTGGTTCAGCACATCTTCGGCAATTTTCCAGCGGATGATGTCGTAGTAACGCAGGCCCTCTCCGGCAAACTCGATTCGTCTTTCATTTTGCAATAACTCCAGCCATTGCTGCTGTGAGTACGCGCTATAGGACGGTAGCTTTACATCGGCTACGGTCATATCCAAACCGGCTCTGGCTCTCACCTGATTGATGCTGGTTTTGGCCAGATCGTCTAAGCCGCCCGACATCAATTTAGCTTCCGCGTAGGTTAACAACACTTCGGCGTAACGTAATAAACCGAACTCCATGTTACCGTTTCGGAATGCATCGTTATCGGAAACGAATTTACGCCACCAATAGCCTGATTTGCTGGCACGCTGGTTCTCGAAATACATCGGATTGTTTTGATTATAAATGTCGATGGTTTCTCCGTAGAAGGTGTCGCCATGTCCCATGATACTGGCTTCGTAGCGCGGATCCCGATTCAGGTTCGGGTCAAGCTCATATTCTTCCTTGCTGTGCAGCGGACATTCGTCGATCGGGCGTCCCTGCTTGGTCCAGTAGGCATCCACGAGTGATTTGATCGGCACCATGTACGATTGTCCGGCTCCGGTACGGAAGTGGGGTCCCAGGTCGCGGAAAGAGTAGGTGTTGGCGCCGCTTAAGCTTTCAATATCCATGTGCATGATGAACTCGTTGTTGTTCGATGCGGCTGCGTATTGGAAAAGGTCGCCGTATTTAGGGTGTAACGAGTATTTTCCGCTGTCCATGATTTCCTTGGCAAGACGAGCCGCCAGGTCATACCGTTTATTAAACAGCGCGTAGCGCATAATCAGTGCTTTAAACGAGTATTGGTTGAACATGTACTTATCGCTCGTGTATTCGTCGGGTGGCAGATTATTTGCAATTTCCTCAGCCATGGGAAAAAGGGCGTCCAGAATCTCTTCTTTCGGTGTCGCCGGTTGCAATGCCTGGTCCAGATCGGCAGGTTCCAAATAGAATGGTACATCTCCCCAATGGAAGGTTAAACGGAAATAGTGCCATACGCGCAGGGCTTTGAGGATGTTTTCATAGCGCGTACGGATTGCTTCGCTTTCTACGTACGGCTCGTCGATATTGGCCAGATAGGTATTAAGGCGTCCAACGTGTTTTAAGTGCAGTGTATAGTAATACTCCGCAGCTCTCGAATTGCTGTTGAAGTTTCCATTCGCCATAATTTGGTGATGGTCTCCTTCGACACGTGCATAACCATTGTCGCTTCGTCCGTCGAGCATGTAAAAGAGCGTCCGGCGATTAGTATGGTTGGTAAATACGTCGTAAAAGCTACTGTAGGCAACCCGTTGTAAGTCGGCTTCGGTATTGAAGAACTCCGTAAACGAGGTGGCGGTAGGGTCTGATTTGTCCAGAAATTTTTCGCAACCGGTGAGGCTAAGCGTCAACATTCCGGCAACTAATATTTTTATACTTTTCATTTTTATTTTCTTGGTCGTTATAAAATAGATGCTTTAATACCCAGGCTGAAGGTGGCCATACGGGGATAGTTTCCATTGCCTCCATTTCGTTCTGGCTCCAATCCTTCCCATTTGGTGAAGGTGATGGCATCTTGCGCATTGACATAGATTCGGACGTTTTGGATGCTGTTCCCGATTTTAGGCACTGAGTAGCCAAGTTGCAGCGTTTTTATCCGGAAGAAGGCGGCGTTGCTGAGCCATACATTGCTTAACGCGTCGTTGGAGCTGCTACCTGTCCACACCCGCGGGAAGCGGCTGTTAGGGGTTTCCGG
>DAIRDA010000204.1:0-4307 GCA_036796375.1 Albibacterium sp. | reverse complement strand
AAGAATTCGCCCATGGCCTCTGAGTTAACAAAATCCTGACGGCGGCTCCAGGCATAGTCGTACGGCGCAATGCCGCTGATCTTCACAATAGCGGCTTCGGCATTGCTCGTGAAAACGGGGTATTTTGCCGGATCGGCGATCATGGCTGCTAAGCGTTCGTAGCTGTTAAAGGAAGGCTTTTTCGAAACCCGCAGAAGCATGCGCATCAGCAGCGAGTTATTGAACCGTTGCCATTTCGATTTATCGTTGTTATAAAGCAGATCGTTTCCGCTCATCGCACCTTCACCTGCGTAAATTGCATTGGCTGCCTCCAGTTGTTCAATCAGCGACGTATAGATTTCTTCCTGCGTGTCAAATTTTGGTTTGTCGATATCTTCTTCAGCTTTCAATGCTTCCGAGAACGGGACGTCGCCGAAACTGTCGGTCAGTATCCCGCCGATATAGGCTTTCAGGGTGATGGCAACGGCCTTGTAGACGGGCTGGCTGTAGGTTTCAGCGGCAGCTTCCATCTCTCTTACGTTGCGCAGGTACTTATAAGTGGTATTCCAGGTTCCGTTACCTGCCGATTCCGATACGTCGTAGCGGTGCGCGCCCAGGGCAACACTTGGGTTGGGCAAGCCCACCTGCATCAGCTGCCAGGTGAAGTCGTAACTCCGAACCGTAAAGTAGTTGCTCATGCCGTAAATCGTGGGCGTTAACAAGCTACCCGGTGTGACTTTGTCGATCAGGTTCGGGTTCGTATTGAGTTCTTCAAAATCCTTGGTACAAGAGCTCGCGGTCATCAAGCCAACGATCGCGAAAATGGTTAAAATGCGTTTTTTCATTTTTATAGATTGGGGCCTTTCCCGACCCGCTTTATGAACGTAATTAATTTATAAGGTAAGTCGAAGATTCAGTCCGAAAGTACGCGTGCTTGGCATTTGTCCCATTTCAACGCCGGGCATAATGCTCGAACCATTGAATGCGGCCGTTTCCGGATCGTAGATCGGGAATTTCGATATCATGGCCAGGTCTCTGCCGTACAAGGCAATGCTAGCACCCGACACCTTCATCCGGCTGGTGATCTGCTGCGGCAAGCGATATTCGAAGCGTACTTCCCTGAGCTTCAGGAAGGATGCGTCGAAGCTATTTGTCTCCACATTCGCCCGGCGATAATAGTCGCCATACCATGTATTCAGCGGAGCTGCGGTCGTATTCGGCGAGTAAGACCCATCTGCATTTTCTATCACACCTTCACCGATGATGACACCTTCTTCTCTTCCTTTGAGCGTATGCGTCAGCTTTCCCTGCTCGGTAAGCTTATGGTGGGTTTGCGAGTAAACAATTCCACCGTATTGTCCGTCGATCAGCGCGCTTAGGGTGAAGTTTTTGAAGCGGAACTCATTGTTGAGTCCGCCTTTCCAGTCGGCATACACGTTGCCGATTTTTTCTTTTTGCGCCGGGCGCACAGCCAGGCCGGTTTTCTGATTAAAAATAACGTCTCCGTCTTCATTTCTTACCAGTCCGAAGCCCCACAGGTCGCCCGTAGATCCTCCCTTGGTCACGATAATGGAGGCGGCGCCTGCGCCACTCTGCGCTATAATTTGCTGGTAGCCCATCAGGTCTTCGCTTAATTCCAGTACGGTATTGTCGTTTTTCGACCAGGTAAGGGTGGAGGTCCAGCTAAAATTGTCCTTCACGACGGGACGTACGTTTAGCATTACTTCTAATCCCTGGTTGCGAATTACACCGCCGTTAATCCAGGCCTGTGAGAATCCGGTAGTGATATCCATGGGAACGGAAAGTACCTGGTTCTTCGTCGTGGTTGAGTAAACGTTTAGGTCGGCATCGACCCGGTTGTTGAACAGAGCGAAGTTAATTCCTGCCTCCCAGGAGTCGGTACGCTCCGGTTTCAGAGAAGCGTTGTGAAGAGTAGCAGGTGCTTCGGCCGATCCGGGGAAATCCGAGGTGCCATAATATTTTTGCGTCTGATACGGATCGGTATCGGAGCCCACCTGTGCCCACGATAAGCGAAGCTTCGCAAATGAGAATGTACTCGGAAGGGTGAATAAGTCACTCAGGATATAGCTGGTGCTCACCGACGGGTAGAAATAGGAATTATTGCCTGCCGGAAGGGTAGACGACCAATCGTTCCGGCCGGTAATGTCGACGAATATCTTATTTTCCCAGCCAAAGTTCATAAACCCGTAAACGCTGTGAACCTCCTTTTCGGTCAGTTGATTTTCTGCAAGAGGCACGGTCAACGCGTTCGATAGCTTATAAATACCGGGCAGGAGCAGGCCCCGGGCAATCCCGTTATTGGCCTTCACCTGTCTGCTCATCAGGTTTCCTCCCAGGGAGGCACGGAAGTCGATCGCAGGCACAATCTTGTCTGTAAAGCTAAGCAAGGCATCGGTGTTCGATTCGAAGAAGCTGATGTCTTGTTCCTTGTAATAACCTAAAGGGAAGTTAGCCGTGTCGAACGTGCGCTGCTGCGCTCTGCGGTCTTGACGCGTGCTGATGCCCGAACGCATCATCAGGTCCCACTTGCTGTTGATCGTGTAGAGGGCTTGCAAGTTTCCGTCGATGTTGTGACTGTTCAGGCTGTTGGTCATCTCGTCCGCAATCAGGTAGGGGTTCTCGATATAGGAACTGAAGGGGTGAATCTGCTTCAATTGATCCAGTCCTTTCTGCCACCTTGGTTTGTACCAGTCGAGCGGAATATTGGTATTTTGCAGGATCATGAAGTAAGCGATGCTTTGGTTGTTGTATCCTGTACCTGGCAGATTGTCGCTCGATTTATTCGTATAGCTAAACTTTCCGTTTAGTTTCAACTTATCGGATAGCTGTAAATTGGTGTTTAGCGAGGCTACCAGGCGTTCGAAACCCGAGTTGGGCATGATCCATTCGTTTTTAGTATGCGATATGGATCCGCGGGCCGTAAAGCTCTCATTTCCTCCGTCGAGCGAGAGGCTGTTTTGGAGGGTGTAGCCCGTTTGCCAGAAATCCTTCCGGCTTCCCTCTTTATGAGCGATCCATGGAGTCCGTACGGCTCCCTGTCCTTCGGTAAGCGGATCGTACTGGAAGAATAACTGACCATCGTATTTCGGTCCCCACGAGCTCGAGGTGCTTCCTGTGTTCACACCATCCTCAGAAGCCTGGTACGAATAATATAGTTCGCCCTCGGCATTGCGGTTTAAATTTCCCTGCCCGTATTCGTATTGATAGTCGGGCCAGCGCAAAACCGTATTGAAACTGGTATTTGAATTGAAAGATACGCCTAATCCCGACTGGCGGGCTTTACCCGATTTGGTGGTGATGATCAGGGCGCCGTTATTCGCGCGGCTACCATACAGGGCAGCGGCTGCAGCGCCCTTCAGAACGGTTACAGACTCAATATCGTCGGGATTCAGGTCGGATACCCCGTTGCCGAAGTCGACCGGAATATCGTTGTCGATGCCTGCCGAGACAGCTCCGTAGGCGTCGTTCACACCTGAGGTGACGATGCCCGAAGCCATCGGCACGCCGTCGATTACAATCAAAGCATCGTTGCCGTTTGGTTTTAGTGAGCGGTCGCCGCGCAAATTGATGCGGGTACTGTTGAGCGGTCCAGATCCGCCCTGGGTCAGGTTTAACCCCGGTACTTTGCCCTTCAGGGCGTCCGACCAGTTATTGGAGGGAATGTCGGACACGTCGCTCCCTTCCACCTTGGTAATAGCATAACCTAATGAACGTTCTTCGCGTTCGATTCCCAAAGCCGTTACGACCACATCATTCAGCTCGTTCATGGATGGAGCCAGAGTGATCGTCAGTTTTAGTTGCTCGGCGCTGATGTTTTTTTGAACGGCTGTATACCCGAGCATGGAAAACGACAGTGTGGTGCCTTTATCGACGGTCAGACGAAAAGCACCTTTTTCATCGGTAGCACCCAGCATTCTGCCGCTTCCATCGACAATTGATACACCCGGCAAGGCGAAACCGTCTTGTTCGTCCTGAACGATTCCGCTTACCTGTATCCGCTCCTGAACCTGACCGGAGGGAAGGGTAGGAGTGGCCTGCGCGATAGGGCCTCCGGCGCATAGTGCTATTAGTGAAAAGGCCACGACTCGGGCCGTTCGGTAAATGGGATGGTTTTCAGTAAAAATGTTCTTCATTATATAGAAATATCTGAGTTTTGGCGTTGAGGCAACGATTTCGCCTTGCCAGCGCAAAACTAGACTCCCTGTATAAAGAATATGTTAAGGTAGGATTACTAAACAAAGTAATCCCTGGAAATAGATGCTGAAATGGTGAGGGCTAGGCTTTCGGCGGTCCGGATGGAAATTCCA
>DAIRDA010000203.1:0-4342 GCA_036796375.1 Albibacterium sp. | reverse complement strand
AGGCTGCGACTCCGCAACTTTCCTTTCCGGCACCTGCGCTGGAGCCGGCGCTGCACTTTGCACAGCGTTCACTGGCACTGACTCTTTGGTATTTTGCGTAACCGGTACCTGATTAATCTGATTCACAGGCCGAACCAGTGGGGTTTCCTCCAGAGGTATTTCGATACGCTGATTATCCTTTTCTTTTTGACGGTCTTCAGCGGTTTGGAAACCGGTGGCGATAATCGTTACTGAAAGATGGTCTTCCAGCGTTTCATCCACACAGTTACCCCAGATAAGATCGGCCGTCATGCCTGCCTGTCCCTGAATGTAATCTGTGATAATGGAAACCTCATCCATCGTAACTTCTTTCTTTCCGGAAGTTATATTCAGAAGAATATAGCGAGCGCCTTCAATTTCATTATCTTTAAGCAATGGAGAAGCTAGCGCACCTTCAACCGCTTTCTGTGCACGGTTTTCACCTTCAGCTTTATCGCTTCCCATGATGGCAACACCGCTGTCACTCATGACTGTACGCACGTCTTTGAAGTCGACGTTTACATATCCCGGAATCGTAATAATTTCAGCGATTCCTTTCGCTGCCGTCGTTAATATATCGTCTGCTTTAGCAAAAGCTGCACCCATGGTCAGATTACCAAATATCTCACGAAGACGATCGTTTGAAATTACGAGATAGGAGTCGACATACTTTCTTAACTCTTCCAAACCTTCCTCTGCCTGCAAACGACGACGCTTTCCCTCAAAGGTAAAAGGCGTAGTAACAATAGCAACAGTAAGAATTCCAAGCTCTTTAGCAGCTTTGGCAAGCACCGGGCTAGCACCTGTGCCGGTACCTCCGCCCATACCAGCCGTTATAAAGAGCATTTTGGTGTTTACACCCAGCATTCTTTTGATATCTTCGATACTTTCTATGGCAGAATTTTCTCCGACATCCGGATCTGAGCCTGCACCCATTCCTTCCGTTAGACTTGTGCCAAGCTGAACTTTGTTCGGAATAGGACTTAGTTCAAGAGCCTGCGCATCAGTATTACAGATTATGAAATCAACACCACTTATCCCTTGTTTATACATATGGTTAACAGCGTTTCCACCACCACCTCCGACACCGATTACTTTAATAATCGATGACTGCTCTTTGATCATTTCGAATTTTAATTCTGCCATATCAATCCTTATTTAACTCTTGCTGAGCGATATACTATATTTAATAAACTTCAATTATTCTAATGTAATAATAAGGTTTTTCCACAACTGTTTTCAACAAATGTGCATAGTGTGGAAAAATCATCCTTTGTGGAAAAACTATCTTGTATAGTCCTTATCATCAACATTTACATGATTATCGTCACTGATAAATTTCACCAGACGATCGAGGAAACCGAAACGGTAACGACCGCTTTCAGTGATACTCACTACGTCCTTCTTGGCAGGCTTTTCGCCAGAATCGGCATGATACTCTGCCGTTTCGATTCCCTTGATAAGCAGACCGATACTGGTCGCATAAAGCGGACTTTTTAGTTCATCGAATGTCTTCTTAGGCAACTCCTCGTTCTTTGCAAGATGCTCATTCGGAAAGCCGATGCGGCAGTCTAATCCGGTTACATATTCTACAAGCTGAATCAAATGCTTTAGCTGCGCTCCTCCCCCCGTAATGACGATACCGCCAATCAGTTTTCTTTCATAGCCAGACGATTTGATCTCATAGTAAACGTGTTCGATGATCTCTTCCATTCTTGCTTGTATAATATAGGCCAGGTTTTTAACGGAAATCTCTTTGTGATCTCGACCGCGCAGACCGGGTACACTGATGATCTCATTATCTCGGTTCTCATCAGCCAACGCCGAACCAAAACGGATTTTCAACAATTCAGCCTGGTTGCGCAAAACGGAACAGCCTTGTTTGATATCTTCTGTCACGATATTTCCACCTAATGGGATAACGGCCGTGTGCCGAATAATTCCTTCATGGAAAATAGCAACATCGGTAGTCCCGCCTCCGATGTCAACCAACACCACACCAGCATCTTTCTCAGCTTCATCAAGCACTGCTTCTGAAGAAGCAAGGGGCTCCAGGATCAGCTCCTGCGCCTCAAGATTTGCCTTGGTAACACATTTCTGGATATTTTTAACAGCACTAACATGTCCGGAGATGATATGAAAATTGGCTTCCATACGCCTTCCCGCCATGCCGATCGGATCCTTTATCCCGGGCTCGTTATCGATAGTGAATTCTTGAGGAAGAACATGGATAATTTCTTCTCCGGGAGGAAGAACCAGCTTATACATATCCTCAATCAGTTGCTCGATATCCTTTCTGCAGATTTCCGTATCATCTTTCCGCGTCAGAATACCGCGGTGCTGCAAACTTTTAATATGCTGCCCGGCAATTCCCACATGCACGATATTAATGTTCACATTCGATTGAACACTGGCCGCCTCCACGGCCTGCGTTATACTCGACACCGTTTTCTGGATATTCGCTACCATGCCCCGGTTAACCCCCGAGGAAACGGCATACCCCACGCCAAGCACTTCGATTTTGTTTAAGCCGCTCCTTCTGCCAACGGTGACACATATTTTTGTCGTACCGATATCAAGTCCTACAACAATGGGCGCTTCTTTGTTGGTTGTAACTCTTTTTTCCATATCCCTATTATTTAATGCTGTTATTATTGCTGATTTAAGCTGTTTTCTTTATAATCGTCATTTTTTATACACACGAGCTGATTTGCAAAGCTCAGGTTAACGGCGCTATAAGCGTCCCACCCCACGGTTGGTATAATATGCTTGTAGAACCACATCAGCTTACTGAACTTTAGCTGAAGTGAATCTGCATTTCCCAGTATGATCTGTTGATCGCCTACCAATGGTACCATTTCAATCTCTTGTTCCCGATTGACATATAATTGCTCTATCTGATCTCTCCATAAACTATCCGATTGGATAAATTTGGCTGTTTTGTAAAGCTCGTGTACTTTCGGCGACTGAATGCTGTCTAAATCACTTCCGTACAATTCACGAATATCGCCGTTGGCTACCAGGACCTTCGGTGCATAGTGGCTGGAAAGGGGCATTTTAACCGCATGTTTATCGATATAAAAATCCTCTCCAACCGCGTTTATAATCCGAATCACAGCCTCTCGTTGTTTCAGTCGGATGGTTAATATACCGTTCATATCCATACTCACCATCGCTTTTTCAACGAAGGGTATTGCTTGCAGGTCCTGCTCAATCGCATGAATAGGCAAGGTAGATAAAGTACGGCCTACCATCTTGCCATGTTTTTGATCAAGCAAACGGTCGACATCATCACGCGCAATGAACGACTGCTCCCCAGGAATGATTACCCGGAGGTCGGTACACGCAAAATCATTGCTTTTCACCGAAATAAAACTCATCAGCACCACCAAGCCGCTCAAACAGACCAGCCAGGTTGTGATGAGGAAAATCCTCTTCCACCGTATATTTTGCAAGCGTCTAAGCATGGCTTAACAGTTCCTTAATAGGTCCTACCAAACGATCTATGTCTCCCGCACCAACCGTCAATACTAATTCAGGTCGCCGTTCCCGTACGTGATCGAGTACTTGTGCCTCGTTCAACAATGTTTTGCTTGAAGCCGTTATCTTTCCGAGCAACCAATCGGCATCCACCCCCGGCATAGGCTCTTCTCTTGCCGGATAGATCGGCATAAGAATCAGCTGATCAATTCCCTCAAAACTGAGAACGCGGGCAAAATCACCCACAAAGTCACGTGTACGCGAGAACAAATGCGGCTGGAAAATAACCGTCAATTTTTTCTCGGGATATAGTTGGTTAACTGCCTGGAATATAGCCTCCAGCTCAGTCGGATGATGAGCGTAGTCGTCTATATAAATCGAACGCGCATTCTTGACGATATATTGGAACCGTCGTTTAATCCCTTTGAAGCTGGAAAGCGCTGATTTGATAGCCACATTTTCAACTCCGCACGCCCGCGAGGCAGCGATGGCTGCTACGGCGTTCTCGATATTATGTGTTCCGGGTATACCCAGGTGAATGTCCGGAATCACTTCGTCGCCCTGGTGAAAATCAAAGTAAAATTCACCATCAACTATGCGAATATTATCTGCGAACACGTCCGAGATTGAACCGGCCGCGTAAAAGTAATCGGAAGGCAGTTGTAGTCCTTTACGAATAATCCGCACACCGCTCGGTTTAACCTGCCCGATAAACATCTGAAACGAATCAATCAGTTGCTGATGATTCCCATAAATATCAAGATGATCGGCATCCATCGATGTAACGATGGCAACATTCGGATGAAGTGTAAGGAAGGATCGATCAAACTCATCTGCCTCAACA
>DAIRDA010000202.1:0-4364 GCA_036796375.1 Albibacterium sp. | reverse complement strand
TTAAGCCCGCTTGCCTGAATCGCAAGCTTATAAAAGCTCTCCAGTTCTTCTGCTCTCCAGGGTTCGAAGCCCTGCAGCCGGTCAATCATATCAGTAAAAAACAATGTTTTTTCTTCCGACCATTTCGGTAACACAGGTGAAAAATCATATTCCACTGGTTTTTCAAAGAAGAAAGAGGCCTGATCCCAAAAATCAGGTATCAACGTCAAACGCTCTTTAACCAGATCAATCACTGTTTCCAGGTAACGATCGTCTGGCTGACGAATGCCTTTTTGAGCCAGAAGTGCGACGATATGTGGTTTTAAGTCGGTAGTTTCAGCTTTTCTAAGCCATTCCTGGTTAAACCATTTGGCTTTCTCAAAATCGAATTTGGCCCCTGAGTTATTTATACGGTCTACACTGAATTTTTCTACCAGCTCATCCAAAGAAAAAATCTCCTGTTCGGTTCCGTCGTTCCAGCCTAACAGCGCAAGCATATTGATGAACGCTTCTGGTAAAAAACCTAACTCACGAAATCCTTTAATCGTGTCGCCCGAGGCCGGATCTGTCCAATTCATTGCAAATACCGGAAATCCCAGGCGTTCACCGTCGCGTTTACTTAATTTGCCGTGCCCATCGGGTTTCAAAATAAGCGGAAGGTGAGCCCATTCGGGCATTTCATTTTTCCATCCCAGGTATTCCCAAAGCAACAGGTGAACAGGAGCCGAGGGAAGCCATTCTTCGCCGCGGAACACATGGCTGATTTTCATGCGATAATCATCGACTACCACCGCCAGGTGATAGGTGGGCATATTGTCGGCTTTCAGAAGTACTTTGTCGTCCACCAGCTTCGTCTCAAAACTCACCTGGCCTCTGATCATATCGTGAAAGCTTACGGTTTCGTCGAAAGGAACCTTCAGCCGGATAACGTGAGGCGTTCCCATGGCCAGTAGCGTCTGCACTTCCTCCTGAGGCAGACTAACCGAATTGCGCATCGCCGTCCGGTTATCATAGTTGTAAGTAAAGTTCGGTGTTTTTTCCCTTGCAGCGTCCAGCTCTTCAGGCGTGTCAAAGGCATAGTAGGCATAACCGTCTGAAACAAGCTTCTCCGCATATTCACGGTACGAAGCCTTTCGTTCGCTCTGGCGGTATGGGCCATATTCTCCTGGCGCCAAAGGGCCTTCAGAAGGCATGATCCCCAACCATTGAAGGCAATCGACAATGTATTCTTCAGCACCTGGTACAAATCGGGTCTGATCCGTATCCTCAATTCTCAATACAAATTCGCCATTGAACTTTCGTGCGAAAAGATAATTGAAAAGAGCCGTGCGAACTCCACCTAAGTGTAAACCTCCTGTGGGGCTTGGCGCAAACCGAACCCGAACTTTATTATCGTTATCCATGCCGCAAAGATAAAAAAATGGGCGCTCGTAATGCCTAGTTCTAGTAGGTTTTAACATTAATATGTATTTTGGCTAAAATTAACTGAATGAATCCCTACCAAAATAATCAGCGTTGGAAATTTGCTCTCCTCATATTTGCGGTGCTGATTGCCGGTACATCCCTGATCTATACAAACTATCTGGTAAAAAATTTGTCGGCCGCTGAACGGACGAAAGCCGAGGTGTGGGCAATGAGTACCCGCAATATCTTCAATATGCCGGATATCAACGACGAGTTTACCACCTTCATCTACGCGATCCGCGACAGTCTGTCCATGCCCGCTATTATTGCAGATTCGCGCGACAGCATTATTTACTGGAAGGGACTCGATACGGCGAAAACCAATATTAACCTCTCCGATGAGATTGTTATGGAGGGTTCGTCCATGCCTGAGTACGATCCTGATTATTTTCGGAAACAGCTCGAAATTATGAAGGACCAGCACCCGCCCATTATTGTTGATCTGTATAACGGCGACTCCTGGTATATCTATTATAAAGATTCCCTCTTACTTACCCAACTCAGGATATTTCCCTACGTACAACTCACGTTAATCACCATATTTCTGGCTATTGCCTACACGGTCTTCAATTCCATCAGGAAGTCCGAACAAAATCAGGTATGGCTCGGAATGGCCAAAGAGGCTGCGCACCAGCTCGGAACCCCCATTTCTTCGTTAATGGCCTGGGTAGAGCTGATGAAATCAAAGTTTAATGCAGAAAACGACCCTCTGATCGGTGAGATGGAGCAGGATGTCAGGCGACTGGAAGTGGTGGCCGATCGATTTTCCAAGATTGGGTCTAAGCCGGTGTTGCAGCAGCACAACCTGTACGAAGTGATTCAAGACTTTATCAACTATTTCAGCGTTCGTGTAAGCGATAAAATCGAATTCGAGATACGTGGCGACAAGCATGTCGAAGCGCAGCTGAATGTTCCGTTATTCGACTGGGTACTCGAGAATATCCTGAAAAATGCTACCAATGCCATCGATTCTGCCGGCCGTATCGAAGTGCTGATCACTGAAAATATAGCAAAAGAGCAGATATTTATTGACATACACGACACCGGAAAGGGAATACCCCGTTCCGACTTTGAAGCGGTTTTTCAGCCTGGATTTACCACCCGGAAAAGAGGGTGGGGGCTCGGATTGTCGCTAACCAAACGAATGATAGAGAACTACCATAATGGCCAGATCTTTGTTAAAGATTCAGAACCCGGAAAAGGAACCACTTTCAGAATAATCTTAAATAGCAGTTTAATCTATGAACCAACTAAAATCTGACGAATACCCGGCGCTTTGGAGTAAGTATATCGACACCGTGCTTCAGCATCCTATGGAGGAGCTGAAAGACCAGTTGGTCAGCTTTCCCGAGTTCCTGAGAAACATTCCTGCGGGCAAGTCAGAGTATGCCTATGCCGAAGGGAAATGGACGGTTAAGGAAGTATTAGGCCATGTGCTTGACACGGAAAGGATTATGGCATACCGCGCCCTCTGTTTTGCAAGAAATGATACGAAAGCCCTGCCTGGTTTCGACGAAGAACTCTTCGTGGCAAACGCCCATTTCAATGAGAAAAGCCTCGAAAATTACGCACACGAATTTACGATTCTGCGGCAGTCGAATCTCCTTCTGTTTGAATCTTTTGCATCGAATGTGTTGATGCGAAGCGGCCTGGCAGGAGAACGTCTGATTAGTGTTCGCGCACTTATCTATATGATCGCCGGGCATCTCAACCATCATCGCAGCATTCTCCAAGACCGGTATCTGAAAGAATTAGACCCGATCAATGAGAATTTTAAAACTAATAAAATATAATACTGTTAGAATCATATCAGCTAAGCCAACTGGTTTTTTTGATAAGGTTTAGGTTTGAAACGTCCCGATGCGATATCGGGACGTTTCTTTGTTTTTAAGCAAACGATTGCGTAGCAAATTCTTCTTTAATTTGCCGAATAAATTCATTAGTCTTGTAAGGCAATTATTTAATAAACCTAATTGCTCAATATTCCATTTAACACAAAATCTAATGACCCAAACATCTGCTCCAGGCCAATTGCCAAGAAAAGGGATCGATCCCATTGTAATCATTGGTGCACTCTTCTTCATTTTCGGTTTCGTCACATGGCTCAATTCCCTGCTTATTCCCTATCTGGAAATTGCGTGCGAATTAACTAAGTTTCAGTCCTTCTTTGTAACCTTCGCCTTCTATATTGCATACCTGGTGATGGCTCCTATATCAAACCGGACGCTCAATAAGTTCGGATTCAAAAACGGAATGTCTGTAGCATTGATCGTAATGGCCATCGGTGCGTTGCTGTTTATTCCTGCTGCGATGTCGCGTACTTACGAACTGTTTTTATTAGGTCTGTTCATTATGGGTAGCGGTTTAGCCATCTTGCAAACAGCCTCTAATCCATACATCACCATTGTAGGTCCTGCAGAAAGTGCTGCAAAGCGCATCAGTATCATGGGTATCTGTAATAAGCTTGCAGGTGCTGCTGCTCCGATTATTTTAGGTCTTTTTCTTCAGCTTGACAAGGCCGATGCACTGCAATCTGAAATAGCTGGAATGACTGCCTCCGACCGTGCATTTGCCTTAGACCAAATGGCGCTCAGGGTTATTCCCCCCTATATCGGCATCATTGTCGTATTGCTTGCTCTAGCGTTTTGGGTGTATAAGTCAAGCCTTCCTGAAGTCGATACGGATAACGAAGATGAAAGCGTTGCTGCCTCCAATTCAGATAAAAAGAGTGTATTCGATTTTCCGCATGTGGTTTTAGGTGTTATCACCCTTTTCCTTTACGTAGGGGTGGAGGTAATTGCCGGCGATACCATCATTAGTTACGGAACCTCCGAAGGATTCTCCCTGGCCACTGCAAAATACTTCGCTACCGGAACCATGGTAGCCATGGTTGTAGGCTATATTATCGGAATCGTAGCGAT
>DAIRDA010000201.1:0-4372 GCA_036796375.1 Albibacterium sp. | reverse complement strand
TATATTAATCGATGGATTACCAGCGTTTTTTTGTTTCGCTTTTGCTTCGTCCGGAGAAGTCGCGGAAACCTGATTCTTGTTTCTCGCGGGGACGGCGATTACCCGAATCGAATGAGCCGCTTCTTTCGCGCTTGAAACCGCCAGCGCTTGCACCTCCGCTACGCGGACGTGAGCCATTTCCTGAGTGACGGGGGCGATTGCCACCAGCATCCTCACGCGGACCAGCGTTTTCAATGCGGACTTCACGTCCTTTAAATTCAACGGTTTTAAAACCAGCGTATACTTTATCAACCTGATCGTTTTCAACTTCAAAGAATGAGAAAACCCCTTTCAAGTCGATTTTGCCGATAGTTTTACCGCTGATACCGGTACTGTTGCAGATAAATCCTAACAGATCACCACGGTTCAAATCGTCTACTGAGCCGATGTTGATAAACAGGCGGGTATAACCAGCTTCTGTTTCATCGCGTCTCGAGCGGTCTTTTCTGCCACTGCGGTCGTTGATCTGTACATTATCCGTATCAACGTTCAAGTCTTTTGAATTCTTGTAGTAATCCAAAAAGCGGTTGAACTCAACAGATGCAAACTTTTTAATCAGTTCTTCTTTGCTTAATTCTTCAAACTCCTGCATAATGCGCGGCATGTAAGGGGCAATTTGCTCCTCGTTAACCGTTACATTGTGAAGTTTGTTGACCATTCCGAAAAGTTGCTTTTCAACAACATCGAAACCGCTTGGAACTTCTGCTTTCACGAATTTCTTGCCAAGCGTACGTTCAATCTGGCGGATTTTGCCAAGTTCCTTCACATTAATGATGGAAATAGAAACGCCTGACTTTCCAGCGCGGGCTGTACGTCCGCTTCGGTGGGTGTAGCTTTCAAGCTCGTCGGGTAGTGAATAGTTAATAACGTGTGTTACGTCTTTAACGTCGATACCTCTGGAGGCAACATCGGTTGCAATCAGCAACTGAATGCTTTTCTCGCGGTATTGCTTCATTACCTTGTCGCGTTGTTGCTGCGAAAGATCGCCGTGTAGGGCATTGGCATTGTAGCCGTCTTTCATCAAGGCTTCAGCGATATCCTGCGTTTCAATTTTGGTACGGCAAAAAACAATACCGAAAATGTCGGGTGTGAAATCGATGATTCGTTTGAAGGTTGCAAACTTATCGGCCGCACGAACAACATAGTACTCGTGATCGATATTTGCATTTCCTGTATTTTCCGTGCCCATGGTTAATTCAACCGGGTCGGTCATATACAGTTTCGCTATTTTGCGCACTTCACGTGGCATGGTCGCAGAAAATAACCATGTTTTTTTGGTCGCGGGCGTGGTAGACAGAATATTGTTAATATCCTCCTGGAAGCCCATATTCAACATCTCATCGGCTTCATCCAGCACCACGTATTTTACGTGAGAGAAATCGATGGCTTTACGGCCAAGGATGTCGAGCATTCTACCGGGTGTGGCAACAACAATTTGCACACCGCGGCGGATTTGACGCAGCTGGTCGCTAATGCTTGCACCGCCATAAACGGATACAACATTAACGTTGTTCAGATTCTTTGCAAACTTCTTGATATCATTGCTGATCTGAAGACACAATTCACGCGTCGGGCATAGAATTAATGCCTGCGGGTTTTTTTCTGAAAAGTCGAGTAATTCTAATAGAGGCAAGCCAAAGGCTGCTGTTTTACCGGTTCCGGTTTGGGCTAATCCGACAAAGTCGTTGCTGCCTGCAAGTAAAACGGGAACGGACTGTTCCTGAATGGGAGTAGGTTTTTCAAAACCTAATTCTGTTAAGGCATTAACAATATCATGACGGATCCCCAGTTCACTAAATGGGTTCATGATGTAATAAAAACGATAGGCCTAATTGCCTAAGGCGGTGCAAAGGTAGAAAAATTAATATAAATAAACTAGTAAATAAGTTTTTTAATTTACCCTCGCAGACGATCTACTGATTTAATCAGTTTTTCATCTTTGCGAATCCCTTTAATAGCTAAGGCAAGAAAGACAATACTCAGGGGAATAAGCAAAGCGCCAATACCGATATTCTCAATGGCGATCGATTTATTCACGAGCTCTACAGCGCTTCTTGCTGTAAAGAAAAACCATACACCCAAGAGAATTACAATGAACATATTGAGCAGTGCAAGCTTGATTTGTTTTTTCCGGTCGCGAAAGAATGAAATAGTCAGCAGCGGGAGCAAGGAGGCAATAACTGTGGCGATTGTTTGAAGGATGTTCGACTCCACCTGTACCACACCTTCCGACACACCCTGATAGATTCCGGTGATCTTGATCGCCATTCCTACACCATAATTATCGAAATATTGCAGATAGGGAAAAAGGAATAATAAAAGAAGCGATGCGCTTGCAAGAAATAGCCAGACTGTCTGAATACGTTGTATCATTATGGGAAAAATTTGAACAAACTTATAGAAAAATACTTTTACATGCAATGGCAGCGAACGTCAATAGATATCCTAATTCATTATATTTGCCGGAGTGATAACGAAAACGCAGCGATACCTTATTGAAATCTCCTACCATGGTGCAAAATACCATGGCTGGCAGGTTCAGAACAATGCTTCAACGGTTCAGGAGACCGTCGACGCAGCGCTGAGTACCCTGCTCCGGCAGACCATCCGCACGTTGGGTTGCGGGCGAACCGATACCGGGGTGCATGCCCGTCAGCTCTTCGCACATTTCGACTATTCCATCCCGGCAGCGCATGGGTTGGTGCCGGAACCCGGGCGGACGGTTAAAAGCCTGAATGCGCTTTTACCCGACGACATTGCTGTTAAAAGTTTTTTCAGAGTTGCCCCCGATTTTCATGCTCGCTTTGATGCGACATCCCGGGCCTATGAATACCATATTCATTTCGAAAAAGATCCTTTTCTTACATCGTTTTCGTGGCAGTTACGCGATGTGCCCGATTTGGGACGCATGAACGAAGCCGCCCGGATTATGATGGGCTACCGCGATTTCAGCTGTTTCAGCAAAGCACATACGCAGGTTATGACTAACAATTGTGAAATATATTCGGCCGAATGGAGATGGTTAAGCGATGGGCGACTCGTGTTTTATATCCGTGCGAATCGCTTTCTCCGCAATATGGTCCGCGCCATTGTGGGTACGCTGCTGGAAATCGGGCATCATAAAAAATCTGTCGAATCCATCCGCGATACCATTGAGAGTCAAAACCGCTCGATCGCGGGCGTCTCTGTACCGGCCTGCGGATTGTACCTCACCGAGGTGAACTATCCACCGTTTCTGCAAATGGAGGAGGGAAGTGAGTAGTCCGAAACCAGATGGAAAAACGTACGATATCCAGTTGCTGAAGCGCATCATGGTATACGTGCGGCCATATAAGGCTGCCTTCGTTTGGTCGATTGTACTGACGCTGGCCATGGCGGCGGTAGCTCCGCTCATGCCCATGCTGGTAGAATATACGCTCGATCGCTATATTCTGCAGGCCGATGCCGGGGGGCTGGCGTTTATGGCGCTGATGATGCTGCTGCTCTTACTGCTTCAAACGGTCGTGCGCTACTTTCATACGCTTTTTACCAACGTGCTGGGGCAGTCGGTTATTCGCGACCTGCGCAGCGATGTTTTCAATCATATTATCCAGTTGCGTCTGAAATATTTCGATCGCACACCGCTGGGCAGGTTGATTACCCGTACAGTTTCCGATCTGGAAACCATTTCTGAAATTTTTTCGCAAGGCCTTATCCAGATTATCGGCGACATTCTTCAGCTGGCCGTTATTCTGGGCGTAATGTTTTATACCGACTGGAAACTGACGCTCATTGTGCTGATTCCGATGCCGGTGATGCTGCTTGCAACTTACTTTTTCAAGGAAGCGATGAAGTCGTCGTTCGAGGATGTTCGCACCTGGGTCTCGCGCTTAAATACCTTTCTTCAGGAGCATATTTCCGGAATCAGCATTATTCAATATTTCGCCCGGGAACAACAGGAGTTTAACAAATTTACGCGCATCAATGCCGAGCACCGAAATGCACATATCCGGTCGAACTGGTATTTTTCCATATTCTTTCCAGTTATTGAAATTATTATGGCGATCGCACTGGGCCTGTTGGTTTGGTTTGGAAGCAAGTGGGCTCTCAATGGCTCGGTATCGCTCGGTGTGGTGGTCGCCTTCATCATGTACATCAATATGATTTTCCGCCCGGTGCGTGAGCTGGTCGACAAGTTCAATACACTGCAGATGGGTATGATCGGTGCTGAACGGATTTTTGCCGTCTTGGATACCCGGGAAAAAACCGCCAACACGGGCATTCATCAGCCAGAAAACCTGAAAGGCACCATCGAATTTCAGAATGTCTGGTTTGCTTACGACGATGAAAAATG
>DAIRDA010000200.1:0-4403 GCA_036796375.1 Albibacterium sp. | reverse complement strand
CGATTGACCAGTTTACCTTGCCTGAAGATTTTGAGATTAATTTATTTGCTTCCGAAAAAGATTTCCCCATACAGAAGCCTGTTGCCATGGCATTTGATAAACGAGGCAGATTATGGGTAGCCACGATGCCCACTTATCCGCAGCATTATCCTGGATTTCTTCCACAGGACAAAATCGTTATCCTGGAAGATAGTGATGGCGACGGTAAGGCTGACAAGCATACAATTTTTGCAGACGGATTGTATCTGCCGCTGGGATTTGAATTTGCCAATGGGGGGGTGTTGGTTTCGCAGGAACCTGACATACTTTTTCTAAAGGATACAGACGGGGACGATGTGGCCGATTTGCGTGAAGTTATGCTGATGGGCTTCGGATCAGAAGACAGTCACCATGCGACACATGCTTTTACTTACGGGCAAGACGGTGCGCTCTACTTCAATGAAGGCACTTTCTTAAATTCACAAATTGAAACACCCTATGGCCCTGTACGATCCATTAATGGGACGACCTTTCGTTATGAGCCCCGTACTCAAAAGCTGGAAGCCTATATTTCGTATCCGTATCTAAATCCTTGGGGTAACGTATTCGATCGGTGGGGTCGGCATTATATAGGCGACGCTTCCGATGGTTCTAATTACCTGGCAACGCCAATGCGTGGCAAAATTGACTATCCCCAGAAGCATACCACGATCAATAGCTTTACTTCTACCCGGGTGCGGCCGACAGCTGGATTAGAGATTGTATCGTCCCCGAATTTTCCTGAGAATTGGCAAGGTAACTTACTCATAAATAATACCATTGGATTTCAGGGAATCAAACAACACCAGCTTATCGAACAAGGGGCAGGTATAACAACGAAAGAAGTAGAAAATTTGCTGATTTCTTCTGACCCTAATTTCCGGCCGGTTGATCTGAAGTTCGGGCCCGATGGCGCCTTGTATGTTGCGGATTGGTATAATCCCCTGATCGGACATATGCAACATTCCCTTCGCGATCCGGACCGGGATATTGCACATGGCAGAATCTGGCGGATACGATATAAGAAACAAGCTCTTCTTGAACCGGAAGGTCTTAGTGGTTTATCCATTGCTAAGCTGCTGGATAAGTTGAAGGATTCTGATGACAGGACTAGATATCGAAGCCGGGCAGCGGTTCGCGAGCAAAGTCCGGAGAAGTTGCTGCCCGAATTAAAAAAATGGCTGGAAAAAGAAAGTGCCAACGAAACGGCATTGCTGGAAGGCCTGTGGTTGCATCAGGATTTTCAAGCTGTCAACAGGCCGCTCCTTGATCGCCTGCTGGCATCGGATGACGAGCGCATACGTGCAGCGGCAGTCCGCGTACTTTTCTACTGGCGGGAACAATTCCCTGATGTCTTCAAGATGTTCGAAATGGCGATTAGCGATCCATCACCGAAAGTTCGGCTGGAGGCGCTGGTTAGTTTAAGTTATTTTGATCCGGATGAGGCCATTCCGGTTGTCCGCAAGGTATTCAATCAAGAGATGGATTATTTTCTTGAATATGCCAGCCAGGAGACCTTAGCATACCTGGACCCGAACTGGAGACCGGAAGCACCAGCGACTCAAAACGAAGCACCTGCCCCGGAAGGAGGTGGCTTTGAAGTTACCATTGCCGCGGTTCCTTCCAAGATGATCTTTGATAAAGACACGATAGCGATTCCAGCAGGTAAGGAAATTACGCTGATTTTTGAAAACCCGGATGAGATGCCCCATAATCTATTGATTCTTTCTCCGGGCTCCTTCGAGAAGGTAGGGAAGGCTGCGGACGAAATGATGTCGAAGCCAGACGGATTCGAAAAACATTTTGTACCAGACATGCCCGAAGTGCTGTTTGCAACCCCACTTATTAACCGCCATGAAACCTTCGTATTGAAGTTTACGGCACCCGAAGAACCCGGAGAGTATCCGTTCATATGTTCTTTTCCCGGTCACTGGCGCATGATGAAGGGCATCGTTAACGTATTTTAAATCTGATATATAAAGCTCATCTTATGAAACGGAATGCTATTTTTAATAGGCATTGGATCTGGACAATTGTATTTTCCATTCTCTTGCTTCACGGACAGGGCTTTGCTCAGGCAAGAGTAGAAGCCGATATGCCCTGGATTTCGTATAAAGGGGAGAAGGGGCCCGGGAAAGGCCGTCATATTGTCTTGATCAGCGGTGATGAGGAATATCGGTCGGAGGAAGCCTTGCCTGCCCTTGGCCGTTTGCTTTCAGAGCAACATGGTTTTGACTGCACAGTGCTTTTTGCGATCAATCGCGAGACCGGTAGAATCGACCCGACGGTGACCGATAATATTCCCGGGTTGCATTTGCTTAAAAAGGCGGATATAATGATTCTTTTTACCCGATTCAGAAATTTGCCTGCTGAGCAGATGCGTTATTTTGAAGATTATCTGAAGGAAGGAAAACCAATACTTGCCTTGCGTACCGCAACGCACGCCTTTAATTTCCCGAAGGAGAGTCCGTATTTTAAGTATTCCTATAATAGCGATGTAATGGGTTGGGAGGGAGGCTTTGGTAAGCAAATTTTGGGAGAAACCTGGATCAGCCATCATGGCGATCACGGCAGTGAGGGTACGATGACCATAAAAACTACTTCAGAACATTCCATTTTGACGGGAGTGAAACCTATCTGGGTTCCGACAGATGTCTACACTGCTGCCCCCTCTGCAGATGCAATCGTTTTGTTGCTAGGTCAGCCTACGCGGGGTATGGACGCCAATTCGCCACTTAATCGGAATAAGTCGCCTATGCCCGTGGCGTGGACCAAGTTGTATCGAGTTAAAGAAGGGAAACAAGGAAAAGTGTTTACCACAACCATGGGGTCGTCGGTCGATATGCTTAATGAGAATTTACGCCGATTGCTTATAAATGCGACATTCTGGGCTGCTGGCATGGAATCGAAAATACGAAGCGACCTTTCTGTTGAACTTTCAGATAATTATGCACCAACTATGTTTGGATTTGACGCTTTTAAAAGAAATACAACGCCGGAAGACAGAAAATAGCCGAACTTTCCGGAAAAGTAACAACAAAAGGAGGTGTAATTTCGGAGGAATAACTAATATTTTTGCGATGCCTCGGTTATTGCATGCAAAAATGTTAAATATTTGTTAAATATTTCGACAATTCGCGTCTTCGGTAAAATTGATTGTCAAAATATTGTATTGTTTCGCCTGATTTTGAAATTTTTGTATAAAAACCGCTTTTTTATTTTGTTTTTATTTGCAAAGATTTCAAAAAGCGCTTATATTTGACCTATCATAATTTAGGTTTATAATTGGTTAGCAAAGGTTCCCATCCTCCCCGTTTGGGACCTTTGCATTTTTAAACTTTCCGTCCGATTTCAATTATTTTTTATTTGGCACTGTTTTTTCTTTAACTGTTTTGAATACAAGTAGAATTTAAATAGAAACATTATGAAAAAGCAACTAGCAATATATTTTTTGGCAATCGGTTCATCATTGACTGTTCTTACTGCATGTGACAACGCTGTGGGCAAAAAAGAAGATGCAATTGCTAAGGCGGTGGAATTGAAGCGTATGAATGACAGTTTGAAACTCGATAGCTTTAAAAGAGCCGAGAGTGCGCGCATAGCACTCGAAGAACAGGAGAAAGAGCGAAAAGAGGAAGCCAGGGTATACCAATCGAAAGAAGCGAACGTGGTGCCCAGGACTAATACACAAAATGTGATTCATCCTGTTGCTGCTACTCCACAGCAACAACAGAAAAAAGGATGGAGTGATGCTGCTAAAGGTACTGCAATTGGAGCCGGGGTTGGCGCAGGTGTAGGTGCTTTGATCGATAAAGATAAAAGAGGGCGAGGTGCCGTGATTGGAGGTGTTATCGGTGGCAGCGGTGGATATGCGATTGGCCGTAAGTCTGACCGAGAGAGCGGACGGGTGCAGAAAAAATAATTTACATGTATAATTAAGCAATTGAATTAAAGGGCGGAATCTGAACAGATTTCGCCTTTTTTTATTAGCAGCTCTTGGATAAGAATTATTATAGATCGATCGAAGTTAGTTGTATTAGCTTATTTCCTTATATTGCGTTATAAATGCACGGGGTGCTTGCCATAACGGCCGGCTGAGATGAATACCCGTTACCTGATTTGGATAATGCCAACGTAGGGATGCAGTGCTTAAAATCCGTTTTATGCTCCGATTCCGTTATGGCATATTGGGGCATTTTTTATTTATAAAAAAATGGAGATTAAACGCACACATCACACACTGATCCCAAGCCATCAACAGAACTGGCAGGGGCGTAAAGAATGGTTTTTCAACCGAGAGCACACCGATACTTATGAGCAATGGTACGAAGGCCGCTATAAGCGGGCTGAAGTCTGGCAAAAAAGAGTAATGGAACAGCTTGTAG
>DAIRDA010000199.1:0-4465 GCA_036796375.1 Albibacterium sp. | reverse complement strand
CTTCGCCGTTGAGTCGGCCCATATAAAGTTTAAAGATTCCGATCTTACCGCCCACGTCTATCGTTCACTTTTCGACACTGCCCGTCAATATCGTGAGAGCTTTGAAGTGTATGGCTCAAAGAAATCGGTTGAATGGCCGCTCATCGAAGGCGAACCGCTGGTGGTGCACACGGCTAAAAAACCAGAGCCCGAGATTCCCGAAGAGGTAGTATGCCCGGATTATGCACATCTGCTCCCTGAAAGTATTCAGTCTTTCACGACCGGAGGCGTATACGACGAAGGCGAAAATACACACCTGTCTTATACACAGGGTGGTGGACATGGAGGCTCTCACCCGCACCTGGTACACGAATTTGTAAGCGCAGTGGTTGGTGGCCGGCAGCCGTTTCCGAATGCCGTACAATCGGCAAATATGACCTGTGTAGGAATACTCGCCCACGAATCAGCCATGGAAGGCGGTGTGATTAAAAAGCTTCCTGAGTTTTCGTTGCAGTCGTTGTAGAATTGTCGCGGCATAATCTTTGAAATACGTTTAGAATTATTGTTAAATATAAAACCTATCACGATGGAAAATCAAAACAATTCAGCGAATCAGAACAATCTGAACAACGAGAACGAAGTTAACGCGCCCAATCAAAACGACTATGTGGGAACCGAGAAAAAGAATCCTCATAACCAGGAGAGCTCCAAGTTCGATTTGAATAACTCTAAATTTGAAGAATCAAACCCCGACGAGAAAAAGAAAAAAGAATTATACGAAGAGGAAAATAAAGACCGTGAAAAGAATCCAGGCGACGATGTGGAAGATCTCGACATCGATGAAAGCACAGGCGGCTCTGGCTTTTCAGAACAGTAGTTTTGAAAAATTCAGAACAAAATGTTCTTGAGGGTGTTGAGACAGAAACACTTAAAATTGAAGACCAATGGAAAATAACAAAAACCCTCAGCATAGTGAAGGCAAAGTTGCCAGAACTATTGAAGAACAAACTGCAAAATTACCTTCTGATACCTACCTGTGGTTAGCAATAGCTTCGATGGGAGTATCTTTAACCCTAAAATGCCTGGGCCGCAAACACACGGCGCTTTTCGTCGGACAATGGGCAGCGCCTTTCCTTTTATTTGGTGTCTACAACAAAATTGTTAAGACCGAGGGTCATGACTAAAAAAGTGATCGAATGAAAAGGGGTTTAACAAATCAATGTTAAACCCCTTTTTTATTGGTACAAAAACGCTAAGGTTTTAGCTCGCGTACGATTTCTTTCTCGAGTCGCCGCGGAACGATTTAAATGGCTTCTTGGGCGCATTGCTGTTGTTGCCTCCACTTTTCTTCTTTGCACCGGCTGCAGAGTAAGGTCCGAAGCTTATGGCGTAAGGATGATCTTCCACCATCGGGATGTCTTGCTTGGTCAATTTCAGAATGTCCTGAAGAAACGGTCTTTCGTCGTGATCGCAAAACGAATACGCATTCCCGCTCAATCCAGCCCGACCAGTCCGGCCAATCCGATGTACATAAGTTTCCGGTTGATTTGGTAAATCGTAGTTAACCATGTGGTGTAATTGATCCACATCGATTCCCCTTGCGGCAATGTCGGTAGCAACCAATACCCTGATTTTGCCATCCTTAAAATAGCTCAATGCTTTTTGACGTGCGTTTTGAGACTTATTTCCGTGAATTGCGGCCGAAGTTATCGAAGCCCGGCTTAAAATTTTAACCAACTTATCGGCACCATGCTTGGTACGCGTAAATACCAGCACACTTTTAATTCCTTTGTCTTTCAATAAATGAATCAGCAACGATGGCTTGTCTTTCTTTTCTACAGGAAAGATGGACTGGCTGATTTTCTCTACCGTCGACGAAGTCGGGGTTACCTCTACTCGCGAAGGGTTGTTCAAAATTGAGTTGGCCAGGCCAGAAATCTCTGCAGGCATCGTAGCCGAGAAAAACAGCGTCTGCTTCTGTTGCGGAATTTTGGTAATGATTTTCTTAACGTCGTTAATAAATCCCATGTCGAGCATTCTATCCGCTTCGTCCAAAACGAAGATTTCGATGTCTGCTAAACTTACGGCACGCTGGTTCATCAAATCCATTAAGCGGCCTGGGGTAGCCACAAGCACATCCACGCCGTTCCGCAGAGCGCTAATCTGGTTGACGATCGATACACCTCCAAATACTACGGTGTGTTTCAATCCCGTATGCTTTCCATAAGATCCAAAGCTATCGCCAATCTGGATGGCAAGCTCGCGTGTAGGACTTAATATTAGGGAGCGTAATTTTCGTTTACCACCACCGCTGTTTTCTCCGTGAAGAAGTTGCAGGATAGGCAAAGCAAAGGCCGCTGTTTTTCCAGTTCCTGTTTGTGCAATGGCTAAAAGATCTTTTTTTGCTAGTACGATAGGGATGGATTGTTCCTGAATAGGAGTAGGGTTGGTATAACCCTCATTCTTAACAGCCTTCAGAAGAGGCTCGATAAGATTTAAACTGTCAAATGTCAAATTCGTAATTTTTAAGTATCAAGGCCTTTCCATAGAGTATTCCCTGAAAAGAACGAGAAGGATTATACCTCCTCTGCTTAATTATTTTGGCAAAGGTACGTAAATAATTCCGTTACCCTACGCAAGCCTTAAAACGAGTTTGCGAGCATGGAAGGAGGCTGGGACCGCATTACATATAAAAAAATTCAGACTATGTAATATTCCCGTTGGATATAAAGCTAAATATTCGATCTTTGCTGCTATACCAATGAAACCCTAATGAATAAACTTCTACTCCTCGTACTCGTTTTTCTCGGCAGTACAAGCCTTTATGCGCAAGATTTTCCCTTCGGGGAAGTCGACCGCGATGCCTTGTCGATGAAACGTTATTCACCAGACACCAATGCTGCCGCCGTAGTTATTAAAGAGTTTGGTACTGCGCGTATCAGTAATGAAGGGGGAAATACCCTGATTTTCGAATACCACGTCCGTATCAAGGTGTTTAATAGTGCTCGTTTCGAGGGGAGCGACGTCGTCATCCCGCTTTACAAGTCGAGTAAAGAGAGTTTCGAAAAAATTGACAACGTAAAAGGGCTCGTATATCATCAAAACCCGAACGGAGGAATCAGTCGTACCGAACTTAGTTCGAAAGACATATTCAGGGAGAATGCTACGAATTATCTCGACCTGGCAAAATTCGCGATGCCCGCCGTTACCGATGGTTCCATTGTGGAATACGCTTACCGGATTGAATCGCCCTACCTGTTCAACTTCAGAGCATGGGAGTTTCAGACCGACCTGCCGAAAATCTATAGTGAATATATTGCTCTGATCCCGGCAAGCTTCAGCTATAATGTGTCACTGGTAGGCCCACACCCACTTAGCGACACGAAAAGTGCCATCGTACGCGACTGCTTTCAGCCGGGTGGAGGCTATAAGGCCGACTGTTCCAAGATGACGTATATCATGAAAGATATTCCTGCTTTGATTGAGGAAGCCTACATGACGTCGCCTAAAAACTTCAGGTCGGCCATCAATTTCGAACTTTCTGAAGTAGCTCTTTTCACCGGAGGTAAGCGGAAGATCACGCGTGAATGGTCTGATATAGATTACGATCTGAAAAAGCATTCTGACTTTGGCCGGCAGATCCGGAAAGAATCGTTTTTTGAGCCCTTTCTGGATGTTGCACTTGCCGGAAAGTCAGATCCTCTTGAGAAAGCAAAGGCTGTCTATCGGATGATACAACAGCGCTTCAAGTGGAACAGCTACCTGGGTATGTACAGCGAAATGGGCATCAAAAAAGCGTTCGAGAACCGAACCGGGAACATCGGCGATATCAACTTATCGTTGGTGTCAGCACTTGAAGGAGCCGGGCTTGATGTGGAGGCCGTCGTTCTTTCCACGCGCGATAACGGATTCGTAAACAAGCTTTATCCGGTCATTAGCAACTTTGATTATGTCATTGCAAAAGTGAATATCGGGGAAGAAAGTTATCTTCTTGATGCCTCCGATCCGCTGTTGCCTTTCGGTTTACTGCCCGTGCGCTGCCTGAACGATCAGGGTCGGGTTATCAGCATGAAAAATGCTTCTTACTGGATCGATCTGAAGGCTTCTCAAAAGCGCAGTAGTGTGTACTCTGTTACCCTCACGCTGAACCCGGACGGAAAGATTACAGGAACGTTGACAAACTTTTCCCGGGGCTATGAGGCTTTTGCCAAGCGGAAGAAGATGAAAGAGTTTAATTCGCTCGAGGAATTCGTTGAACACCTGGATGAAAAAAATCCGTCCATTAAAATCCTTGATTATAAAATCAGTAACCTCGATAGTTTAGAAGCATCGCTCACAGAGGTGTATACAGTCGAAATGGATGGGTTCGACCATCTTGAAAAGGAAATGATCTTTTTAAACCCATTCTTCATGGATCGTATCACCGAAAACCCTTTCAAATTAGCAGAGCGAACCTATCCGGTAGATATGGGTGCACCCCTTGATT
>DAIRDA010000198.1:0-4502 GCA_036796375.1 Albibacterium sp. | reverse complement strand
GCTGCGTTGGAAACGTACCGAAAAGGTGCCCGGGTGACCATGGTTGTACGAGGACCGAATATCAGTTCCCGCGTTAAATACTGGGTTAAACCCGATATCGAAAACCGCATTGCATCGGGAGAAATCAATGCGTATTTCAATAGTCACATCCTGAAAATTTCAGAGAACGATGTCCTTATAGGCACGCCAGATGGCGAAGTGCTTCTAAAAAACGACTTTGTTTTAGCGCTTACCGGCTACCAGCCGGATTTCGATTTCCTGAAGCGAATAGGAATACACCTAAACGAAGAAAATTGCTTCGTACCTGAACACCATCCACAAAGCATGGAATCCAATATTAAAGGACTGTATCTGGCCGGGGTAGTTTGCGGGGGTTTAAATACACACACCTGGTTCATTGAGAACTCCAGGGTACATGCCGACCAAATTATCCATTCCATTCGATTTAATAAATAATTCAAGTAACTTTACATAAACGATAATCAGACCAGCCTCAGGCTACCAATATGGCAAAAGAATTTTATAGCGATTTGCGATTAGGCATTTTAGGTGGCGGACAATTGGGTCGAATGTTGATCCAGGAAGCCATCAACTTCAACGCCAGTGTATCCGTTCTCGACCCGGATGAAAATGCACCCTGCAAGAATTTATGCGACCGCTTCGAAGTAGGCGCTCTCGACGATTTTGACACGGTATATAACTTCGGTAAACATGTAGACCTCATTACCATCGAGATCGAAAAAGTCAACGTAGATGCGCTGGAAAAACTCGAAAAAGAAGGCGTTCTTGTATATCCTCAGGCGCGAATCATCCGCCTGATTCAGGACAAGGGCCTTCAGAAGGAATTCTTCAAACAAAACGATATTCCAACGGCCCCTTTCCAACTGATATCATCCAAAGAAGATCTAAGCAATACAAAATTTGAGCTTCCATACATTCAGAAACTCAGAAAAGACGGGTACGATGGTCGCGGCGTCAAGAAAATCCTTGATCAGGCCGACATCGACAATGCCTTTGAGCAGCCAAGCCTTATAGAGCAATGGGTCGACTTCGAAATGGAGATCGGTGTCATAGTCGCCAGAAATGAAAAGGCAGAGGTGAAGGCTTTTCCATGTGTCGAAATGGAATTTAATCCAGAAATGAACCTGGTTGAATACCTCATCTCACCCTCCCTTCTTCCTCATGAAGTGCAACAAAAAGCCGAGCGCCTGGCAATCAAAATTGCCGAAGATCTGCAGATTGTCGGAATTCTCGCTGTTGAGATGTTTTTAACACGCGATGGTCAGATCCTTGTCAATGAGCTTGCTCCGCGACCGCACAACAGCGGCCATCAAAGCATAGAAGGCAATGTCACCTCCCAGTTTGCCCAACATCTGCGTGCGATATTCAATATGCCCTTAGGCGATACCCGTGGCACCAGCAATGCTATTATGATTAACCTGCTTGGTGAGCCCGAATTTCAGGGCCTGGCCCGGTACGTGGGTCTTGAGAAGGTTCTCGAAAAAAAAGGCGTATACATACACCTTTATGGTAAAAAATACACGAAGCCTTTTCGCAAGATGGGCCACATCACCATCATCAACGAAGACCGCGAACAAGCCATAGAAACGGCGCGCGAAGTTCAAAAACTTATTCAAGTCATCGCTTAAACCAAAATCATGAACAATCATTCCCATGCCGAGGTAGCCATTATCATGGGCAGCCAGTCAGACCTCCCGGTCATGAAAGATGCCGCCGAGATTCTTAAGCAGCTTGGTGTCTCTTTCGAACTTAGCATTGTTTCCGCCCACCGTACACCCGACCGGCTCTACGATTTTTCGAAATCAGCTGCTGGCCGCGGAGTGAAAGTGATCATCGCCGGAGCAGGGGGCGCCGCCCATCTTCCGGGCATGGTCGCTTCCCTCACCCATTTACCTGTCATAGGCGTACCTGTTAAATCGTCTAATTCCATCGATGGGTGGGATTCTGTACTCTCCATTCTACAAATGCCCAACGGAATTCCCGTAGCAACCGTCGCATTAAACGCCGCCAAGAATGCCGGCATTCTGGCTGCTCAAATTTTGGCCACCAACAATGCCGAGTTGGGGCAAAACCTGATAAATTATAAAGAAGAGCTCCGCAATAAGGTGATAGAAAGCGCCGATGAGGTCGAAAAGATGAACTTTTAGGGGCGCAAAGCATTGATTTTTACTTTAATCTGAAGGAATGGAAAACCATTCCTTTTTATTTGCCTTACCTTTGTGCCTTTAAATAATGTTATGAGTAAAAGAGGAAGAGTATTGGTGGCGATGAGTGGCGGAGTAGACAGTTCCGTTGCAGCAGTCATGTTGCATGAACAAGGCTATGAAGTAATCGGGCTAACCATGAAGACCTGGGACTATGCATCTGCTGGCGGTTCTTCGAAGGAAACCGGATGCTGCAGTCTCGATAGTATCAACGATGCGCGGGCATTAGCCGTTGGCTACGGATTCCCGCATTATATATTAGATATTCGCGAGGAGTTTACTGGTTTGGTGATCGATAATTTTGTGGACGAATATATAGCCGGACGTACACCGAACCCTTGCGTATTATGCAATACTCATATCAAATGGGAAGCCTTGCTAAAGAGAGCCAATCATCTCGACTGCGAATTTATTGCAACCGGTCACTATGCCAATATACGCCTACAGGATAACGGCCGTTACGTCGTATCCAAGGGTAAAGACGAAAACAAAGACCAATCATACGTTTTATGGGGCGTGTCGCAGGAAAATCTTGCCCGTACGCGCTTTCCTTTAGGAAACTTCAGCAAAACAGAAATCCGCCAGATGGCCAATGAAATGGGACAGCATGAGCTGGCGAACAAGTCTGAAAGTTATGAAATCTGCTTCGTTCCCAACAACGATTACCGATCGTTCCTGCGTCACCGTGTGGAAGATCTCGACGAACGCGTAGGGCCTGGAAATTTCATATATGCCGACGGCACAATCGTAGGGAAACATGAAGGATATCCTTATTATACTATTGGGCAACGTAAGGGTTTGGGAATAGCCCTTGGCCGTCCGGTATTCGTAACGCAGATTATCCCGGAAAGCAACACGGTTGTGCTAGGCGACGAGGTTGATCTTCAACGGGCCAGCGCAGTTGTCAGAAACATTAACCTGATCAAATATGCCTCGCTCGACGCACCCTTCGAAGCGGTTACCAAAGTTCGATACAAGGATGCCGGTATGATGAGCACGCTGACTCAGTTCGGCACGGATATGCAGGTCGACTTCCACCATGCGGTTAAAGGAATCGCACCCGGACAGTCCGCTGTTTTCTACGAGGGGAACGACCTGATCGGTGGCGGATTTCTTGCCTGATCTACAAAAAATCACGTTTAACAAAGTCAATTTCACTTGCGTTTTTCAAATGCGGCTACAAATTAAATATAGCCGACGGTTTGAAAATCCCTTTTTAATTGACTTTATTTGCAAAAATCATTTATAAATGGCAAAGAATTTACTTATCGTTGAGTCACCAGCAAAAGCGAAAACAATTGAAGGATATTTAGGAAAAGATTTTCTGGTTAAGTCCAGCTATGGACATATCCGCGACCTGGTGAAAACAGATGAGGCAATCGACACCGCCAATAACTTTAAACAGAAATACGAAGTACCCGCAGATAAAAAAGCCGTCGTAAGCGAGCTGAGGAAGCTAGCAAAGGAATCAGAAATGGTTTGGCTGGCATCCGATGAGGACCGCGAAGGAGAGGCTATTTCATGGCACCTGTATGAAACCTTGGGCCTTGATGAAAGCAAAACCAAGCGGATTGTTTTTCACGAAATTACTAAGCCGGCTATCTTAAAGGCAATCGAAAACCCGCGGACCATCGATTACAACCTGGTGAACGCACAGCAAGCACGCCGTGTACTCGACAGACTGGTAGGTTTTGAACTTTCCCCGGTACTGTGGAAAAAGGTGAAACCGTCTCTCTCAGCCGGACGCGTTCAGTCAGTCGCAGTTCGTCTCTTAGTCGACCGCGAACGTGAGTACAACCAGTTTGCCGCTACCGCTTCGTATAAAATTGTAGCGATCTTTCATACCGACTCCAAAAAGGAATTGTTCAAGGCTGAACTTCCGAAGCGATTCGAACAGTCAGCAGATGCTGAACAGTTTTTGAAAGACTGTGTTCAAGCGGAATACGAGGTCAAAACCCTTGAAACAAAGCCAGCAAAGCGCAATCCCTCTGCCCCATTCACTACCTCAACGCTCCAACAAGAAGCCAGCAGAAAGCTGGGTTACTCCGTTGGACGTACCATGAGCCTTGCACAACGGCTATACGAGGCGGGTCATATATCCTATATGCGTACCGACTCAGTAAATCTTAGTCAGACGGCGATGGATGCTGCGGAAACAGAAATCAAAAAGGCTTACGGTGATAAATACCATAAGAACCGACAATACAAAACAAAGTCTTCAGGGGCCCAGGAAGCTCACGAAGCCATCCGGCCAACCGATTTTTCAAATCACAGCAT
>DAIRDA010000197.1:0-4507 GCA_036796375.1 Albibacterium sp. | reverse complement strand
ATATAGGGACTAACCATGACTGCCCCAAGAAACAGTTTTTGCATTTCAAAGCTTACCAGCGTGCTGCTTCGCTCGCCAAGCATCCGGTTGCCTACCTGGTCGTGGTTCTGTGAAAACACAATGAATTGATTTCCCGGATTGCCTTCTGCCTTGGTGCCGAAGGTTTTTAAGCGGTGAGGCGAATAGACATGATCGTAAACATATGCGTCTTTGTACGACTTGGCAAGATGTTCTACGCCGTTGAAATCGGAATAGTAACCGCGCTTTTCCTGTCCGGCACTTACCCTGAGAGCGTGATGGAATTCATCTACCCACTGTGCATCCATACCAAAACCTTCTTTTTCCAGCGGATTGATAAAGCGGTTGTCGTTCAGATCGAGCTCAACTATTAAATGATGCCGCCGGCCGGTAGCTTCCATCAGCTCGTTCGTTCTGATTTTTAATTCGCGGAGCCAATGCTGCGCACTGAAATCTTTAATGGCATGTACTGCATCGAGTCGTAAAGCATCCACATGAAAGTCGCGAAACCACATCAATGCATTCTCTATAAAAAAATGCCTCACCCCGTCGCACCATGCGTCGTCGAAATTAATCGCTTTTCCCCAGGGGGTGCTGTATTTCTCAGTGAAGTAGGGCCCGAAATCCTCGAAATAGTTGCCTTCAGGCCCGAAATGGTTATACACCACGTCGAGGACAACAGCGATGCCATGCTGATGACAGGCATCGACAAAGTGGCTGAATTCCTCGGGTCCCCCGTATGAGTTTTGTACGGCAAAGGGCAGCACGCCGTCGTAGCCCCAGTTGCGGTTTCCCGGAAACTGAGCAACCGGCATCACTTCGATGGCCGTGATGCCCAGTTCGCGCAAATAGCCCAGGCGGCCCTCCATCGCTTTGAACGTTCCTTCGCTAGTGAAGGTTCCACAATGGGCTTCGTAAATGATATACTGGTCGAGTGATGGGTTTGTCCATTGCTGGTCTGTCCACCTGAACTGCCGTATGTCGACCACCTCCGAATGTGAATGAACATCTTCAGGTTGATAAAGGGAACAGGGGTCGGGGCGTTCTTTGTCGCCATCTATGAGAAAAGTGTAACGATCGCCAGCCTGCATGGAGGCGTTCTGACCATTCCAATAACCAACATTGTCCTTTTCCAGCGGATGCTTTGTGCCGTCCTTTTCCAGAACAAATTCGACCGACTTTGCCATTGGGGCCCATACACATATATGGGCTTCCTCGCTATTTTCGGGAAAATATACGCCAATTTCGCGTTGCCTAGGATTTACTTTCTTCATCATTTACCTCAAAGATTGGATTCTTCAATACGACAACCGACCGGCCGCTAACGGTTACCATCTCTTCTGCCTTGTGCTCGTCGCCCACCTTGTCGGGTGCTGCTGTATCGATAAAGCGTTTCCAGGTTTGACCGTATTCTACTGGGGGCAGGCGATACTCCAGAGGTTCGTGGTGCGCATTAAATATGACGTAGAAACTGTCGTCGAGTATTTTTTCGTTCTTTTCACCCAGAGAAGGGATGCCATAACCGTTCAGGAACACTGCCAGCGACTTGGCAAAGTCGTGACTCCAGTTCTCTTCCGTCATCTGGTCACCTTCAGGAAGGAACCAGCTGATATCAGGCAGCGACATTCCTTTTATTTTTGTTCCCGAAAACCATTTTCTGCGGCAGAAAACATCGTGTTTCCTACGTATCGCAATGAGCTTTCGGGTGAAGGAGAGAAGGTCCTGATCAACCTGACCCCAATTTAGCCAGGATATTTCGTTGTCTTGACAATAGGCGTTGTTGTTGCCGTGTTGGGTGCGACTGAATTCATCGCCTGCAACAAGCATCGGTACACCCTGAGAGAGAAACAGTGTTGTCAGAAAGTTTCTTTTCTGCTGATTCCGAAGCCTGTTGATCTCGGGATCGTCGGTAGGACCTTCCACTCCGCAATTCCAGGATCGGTTATGGCTTTCGCCATCGTTATTATCTTCCTGGTTCTGTTCATTATGCTTCTCATTATAGGTCACCAAGTCGTGCAAGGTAAAGCCATCGTGCGCGGTAATGAAGTTGACGCTTGCTGTTGGCCTTCGGTAATCGTCCTGATACAAATCACTACTGCCGGTGAAGCGTTCGGCAAACTCAGCCAGCATACTGTCGGCCCCTCTCCAATAATCGCGCATGCAGTCCCTGTACTTACCATTCCATTCTACCCAGCCCGGGGGGAAATTTCCGATTTGGTATCCGCCTTCGCCCAAATCCCAGGGTTCGGCAATCAGCTTCACCTGCGAGATCACCGGATCTTGATAAATAATATCGAAAAACCCGCTTAGGCGGTCGACTTCATGGAGTTCGCGAGCCAGCGTGGAGGCCAGATCGAACCGAAAACCGTCTATATGCATCTCCTGTATCCAATATCGCAGACTGTCCATGATGATTCGAAGGACATTAGGAAGGGAAGCATTTAAGGTATTCCCCGTGCCGGTATAGTCCATGTAATAGCGTTTATCGTCGTCGACCATCCGGTAGTATGAAGCGTTGTCAATCCCCTTGAACGACAGCGTTGGCCCCATTTGATTTCCTTCAGCCGTATGATTGTAAACCACATCGAGAATCACCTCTATGCCGGCGGCATGAAGATTTTTGACCATCTGTTTGAATTCGACTACCTGCTGGCCATGTGCGCCGGAACTTGAATAGCGTGCATCGGGTGCAAAAAAGCCTATAGTATTATACCCCCAATAGTTGCTCAATCCTTTGTCTGACAGATTACTATCGTTGATGAAATGATGAACCGGCATCAATTCTACAGCGGTAATCCCGAGCTCCTGTAAATATTGAATGGTGGTTGGATGCCCGATGGCAGCATAGGTGCCTTTAATTTCGTCTGGAATTTCCGGATGCAGCATGGTGAATCCGCGGACATGCATCTCATAAATAATCGATTTGTGAAGCGGTATTTTCGGAACTTGGTGATCCCCCCAATCGAATGATGTGTCGATGACCACTGACTTTGGTATGTGAGGAGCGCTATCGCTTTCACTAAAGCTCAGGTCTTCGTCTTCATGACCCATTTCATACCCAAACATGGAGGGGTCTAAATCGATAACGCCCGATATCGCCTTCGCATATGGATCGATCAGTAACTTATTCGGATTAAACCGATGCCCGTTTTCGGGCTCGTAGGGGCCATGCACACGATAGCCGTAAAGCTGTCCAGGCGTCAATTCCGGAATATACACATGCCAGGTCTGATGACTTCGTTCGGGGAGTCTGATTCGGGCAGTTTCCCGGGTATGATCGTTGGCGTCGAACAGACATAGCTCAACCTTGGTGGCATTTTCAGAAAAAATTGCAAAATTCACCCCTTTGCCGTCGTAAGTTGCGCCTAAGGGGTAGGGTTTGCCGGCATAAGTAATTAGATTCATGTGTTTTATTTGTTTTAGTTAGCACCCAAAAACCAGTAAGGGTAGCTTTGAAAAGCTGGGTTCTTTTTTTTGTGTTGATTTAAATAGTCGCTGATAGACCGCGTGTTTTTTACTCGCAAATGCAATTAAGCTGGGATTGGTTTTTTTTACGATTTCTTCCATACCTTCAATAATGTCAGCGGCTTTCACGTTCAGGAAGTTGATGCGGCGATACTTCAGCAGAGGAATCAGATCGGACTCCACCAGTGATCTGGCCATTTCGTCGTCCATCTTGGGAAGTCCGCTGGCAGAAAGGTTAACGAGCGTAATTTCAGTGTTGAAGGGGCGGAATAATTCTATCATGGATTTTAAGGCACTCAGATCGCAATACCGTATATCGGTAATGTAAAGCGCCCTATCAATATAATTCAATTTCTTTCCCTCGGGGAGGTAAAGAACCTTGCAATCAGCCTCTTTAAACGGATTTAAGGAATCGATCAGGTAGTTTTCATATTCTTCTGCTTTCTCGGCCGACGGCGCAATAACCAAATCGAAGTTGCTTTCCCGAAGTTCCGGCGCCTTCGTAACGGCTTGAAGATCGCGAAGGGAGGGTTGTCCGGAATGCTGTAGCTGACTGATGAACTCTTTCGCCGACAACAACTTCGTACGTTTTTCTTTAGCAGAAGAACTGCTTTGCCCGGCTTTGTCAGCTGCGAGGTTTAACAACAAAAGATTTGCATGAATTCTATCAGCGAATCCGACGGCATTCATCGCGAGGCTTTTCCCGTTAGGGGAAAAGGGTGTCACGGCCAGTATCTTTTTGTCAGCGAAATGATTGTTCATAACATAAGGTGAAAGGTAGTGCTCAAATAAACCCATTTTGCTTCGAAAAGTTTGGCGTTTAAATACGAGAAGATGCGATGCAATTACTGGAAATCGCGTGTTAAACTACGCACGATGACCAATGGGAAGCGTTACAACGATCGTTTTGCTACCATATCAAAGTCAGGCTTTTGAATGAAGTGTTTGATAACGGGTTCGTAACGATGCGCGGGTCGTAAAAACACCGGCAAAAAGCGCTACAATCCCCATAGCAACGTGGAAC
>DAIRDA010000196.1:0-4511 GCA_036796375.1 Albibacterium sp. | reverse complement strand
TGCAAGATATCGCTGCTCAGGCCCTTACCATTATCAGCTATGCCGTAGAAAAGAAGAAGCTGGAACTGCTTTTTGACTTTTCAGCAAAGCTCCCCCGATATGTCTGGGCCGATGAGACCCGTCTGAAGCAAATTCTGGTTAACCTGTTAAGCAACGCTGTTAAGTTTACTGAGCAGGGTGAAGTCGAATTAAAAATTACACCCATTGCAGAACCCAGTGAAGGCACCACGGTCATTCGCTTTGAAGTACGCGACACCGGTATTGGCATTCAACCAGGCAAGCTCGATCAGATCTTCGAAGCGTTTGCCCAAGAGGACAGTTCCATTACAAAAAAATACGGAGGAACGGGCCTCGGTTTAACCATATCAAACCGCTTACTGAATCTGGCAGACAGCCGTCTCTATGTGAAGAGTATCGTAGGGAAAGGTAGCTCCTTCTATTTTGACGTCGCCTTTAAAAGTGAAAATGAAGACGATGAAATAAGCCTGAAGGAAATCAAGAAGGTTTTGGTAGTAGACGATAATGAGAACAACAGACGAATCCTGCAGCATATGCTCGAGCTGAAAAAAATTCACGTCGATGCTGTGGAAGGCGGTTTACAAGCGCTCATCCTTCTCCAGGAGGGTAACGAATACGATGTGATCATCATGGATTATCATATGCCTATTATGGATGGGATAGAAACCATCCGGAAAATAAAGAGCAATATGAACCACACCACCCAGCCGATCATTATGCTCTACAGTTCCTCCGACGACGATGCATTGCAGGACGCCTGCGATGAGCTCGAGGTTGACTCCAGATTGGTCAAGCCAATTAAAATGCGGGAAATGTATCAGGTTCTGGCGCAATTGAAAAAGGAAAGTCAGGAAAAGGAAGTCTCCGCGGCCGCAGCAAAAGAAAGTGGGTTGTTACTTAGGAAAGGCCTCAAGGTTCTAATTGCTGAGGATAATGAAGTAAATATGTTTCTCAGCAAATCGATCGTTGGTCAGATCGCCCCCGACAGCATTATTATCGAAGCTGTCAACGGCGAGCAGGCCGTGGAAAAGTATCTTGAATGCATGCCCGACCTGATCCTAATGGATGTGCAAATGCCGCTCCTTAACGGAATAGAAGCTACCCGACGAATTCGTTCCCTGCAGGAGCATTTCCATGTTCCAATCCTGGCGCTCACGGCAGGTGCCATGAACGAAGAACGTGAAAAGTGTCTGGAAGCTGGCATGGACGACTTTATGACCAAACCCGTAGTGAAAAAAACGATGGGCCTTATGTTCAGTAAGTGGGTTGGCTCAGAAATATCGCACGACGATGTACCTGAAAAGGATGCTGGTCCGGAACATATTGACCGGGCCTGGTTTGATGAATATACCGCTACCGATCCGGTCTTCAAGGCTGAATTTGTTAAATTATTGCTTCAGGAATTAAAGGCGAGCAAGGAAAATCTGCAGCAGCAAGTTCAAGCCAACGACCTCGAATCGCTGAAGAAAACCGGCCATAAACTAAAAGGTACCAGCCTTACTGCCGGCCTTACTGAACTAAGTAAATTATCTGTGGCATTCGAGTTGTTAAGTGACACCGAAAGTTCTTATATTGAAGAACTTTTAGACAAAACAATCAATGAGCTCAACCTCTTGATAGAGCTACTGCAATTAGAAAATTAATACCCATATGAACGCGGAAGAACTCCAGCAAAAATTAAACGACCAGGACCAAAAAATCAAATCCCTTCAAAAGGAGCTCGAACTTAAAACCCAATGCCTATCCTTAATTACGCACGATTTCGCAGGAGTATCGCGCAATTTGCTGTGGGTAATCGAAGCACTGAAAGAAGGGAGTATCGATCTGGAAATTTTTCAGACCTTATACGATGAACTGAAATCTGCCGCTGAGAGCAATCAGAAAATCATCAGTAATACCATTGCCTGGGTTAACAGTCAGGAATCTGAATTCGCGCTGAAGACGGAGAATGTAGCGGTAATGGAAATATATGCTTATATTAATGATGTTCTTAAAGCCAACCTCGAGCATAAACAAATACAGCTGAATTTTGCAGGTCCGGAGAATGTTCGTGTGACGGCCGACAAAGTTATCCTTCAGTTTATTGTAAAAGCGCTGGTAGAGAACGCAATCAAGTATTCACACCCTGGCGGATCCGTTACAATGCGCATGGAGAACTCTGGCGATAAAGCGAAGCTTAGTGTGGAAGACGAAGGTGCGGGAATGAGCGAAACAGTCATTGCCGACCTTTTTAGCTTCAAAAGTTCACCCTATACCGGTACACAAGGCGAGAAAGGTGCAGGGCTTTCTCTTATCGTAGTAAAGAAATTCGCTGATTTGCACCAATTTGATATGAGCGTAAGCGCTGCTGAAGGTAGCGGCACAAAAATTGAATTAACACTTCCGGTTCACGAAATCCCAAATAATCGGTAAAACGAAAAATAATGATAGAGAAAATACTCATTGCAGACGACCATAGTATTGTTCGAATTGGCTTGTCTATCATGATTAAAAAGCTAAGGCCCGCAGCCGATATTGAAGAAGCCGAAAGTTTTAAAGCAGTTTTAGATATCATCGGCGGAAGTACGTTTGATCTGATTATTCTGGATATAAATATGCCCGATGGGAATTTTCAGCAAACGTTCGATCTGATCAAAATAAAGCAGCCGAAAGCAAAAGTGTTGGTATTCTCTTCCCAGGATGAAAAAACCTACGCAATCCGCTATCTTAAACTGGGTGCAGACGGCTTCCTTCCCAAAAAATCAGATGATGCTACGGTGGCAAAAGCGCTCGAGAAAATGTTTAACAGGGGCACCTACGTCAGTGAAGAAATTCAGGATACATTGGTCATCAACTCCTTGAATAAAAATGCTTCGGTAGGTCAAAATCCGCTCACTACGCTGTCTGACCGCGAAATGGAGATCGCTGATAAGTTAATTACGGGCCTGTCGCTGAAGGAAATTTCGAACGACCTGAACCTTCATGTATCCACTGCCAGTACATATAAAACTCGGATTTTCAAGAAGTTGGAGGTGCATTCCATTCCGGAACTCATCGATGTTTTCCGCTTTTATGATAATTTAATAAAATAGTGCACATCCTTTCAACTATTTGCGTATTTTAAATCAAGAAAAAATAACGTATTCGACAGTAGAAAATAGCGTATTTTTCTCACATCATTTTTGCTGATCTTTGTGGTCGACAGTGAGTTATCTACGAATGGAGTCAAAAAAGAATTTCATGTAGCAAACAGACGGAAAAATTTAGGGGTATGAAAAAGGAATTAATTATCACAGCGGCATTCAGCGCCTTCAGCATGGCAGCCTTCGCGCAAACGTCCGATCAGGTTACCCTGAATATCAACCTCTATCCTATCCAAACACTTGAAATCAATTCCCAACAAAAAGTAGTCAATCTGGATTACATCAGCGAGCAGGATTATGAGAAGGGTGTAGAGATGGATCAACCAGATCATATAAACACCTTCAGTACCGGTGGTTTTACCATACGCGTAAATTCAACCCATCAGATACTAAGCCTTACCGAGGGGGAAAGTATTCCATCTTCCGATATTACCATCACTCCACTTCCAGGAGCCGCTAACCCTTTACAGAGCGCCAGTTTTAGTTCCGTCGATTTAAGTTCCGAACCCAGCGTCATTATAACCAACGACACCGGTGGTATCAACAATACCTTTGGAATTAATTACAAGGCGAAAGGGAACAACGCATATTTATCCAAGTATTCCAATGCGATAGCCGGCCCTACACAGTACACCACGCAGATTGTTTACTCCATGGAGGCCCGCTAATTCTGCCGTGAACCGGAACGTTTGTAGTAAATATACTACACATGGTTCCGCCTTATACTACAACTTAATTTTTTTCACATTCCTACTTTTGATTATTCAAAGAGGACATGAAAAAGATTTCACTAACGTTACTTTCCCTAGTCATATTAAGTCTTCAGGCATCGGCCCAGAGCAATGAATCTGCGTCGGATCTAATTACATTTAATATCAGATTGCACCCCATTCAAACCATTGAAGTTACCCCGCTTCAGAAAGTAGTGAATCTGGATTACGTCACAAAAGCCGATTACGAAAATGGTGTCAATGTCGATCAACCCGACCATCTACGCGTTTACAGCACCGGAGGCTTTGCCGTACGTGTCGAGTCGGCCAACTCGCTGCAAAAAAGCGGATCTACAGAAGAGATCGATGTTAGTGATATTATTATCAGTCCAAGTGCAGGTTCCACAGAAGCAGCCGATATTCACTACCCTGAAGTAAATTTGAAGGCCACCGCTCAGGAGCTTATTTCAAGCACCACCGGCGGCATCAATAGAAAGTTCAATATAAATTACCGCGCTGCAGGGGTTAATAAATACGTAGACCGATATGTAAATCTGGAAAACCCTACCGTATATACAGGTACCATCACCTACAGCATCATTCCGAAATAGCATCGGCTTAACTCGAAAACAAACAACAACTATACTTTGCAAGACAGCCG
>DAIRDA010000195.1:0-4512 GCA_036796375.1 Albibacterium sp. | reverse complement strand
AAATCTCTCAAATTGTTGTCTCGACCGGCGCCAAGCAATCGCTCGCGAACGCGATTATGTGTCTTGTCAACCCCGGCGACGAAGTAATCATCCCGACCCCCTATTGGGTATCCTATTCCGAAATGGTTAAGCTCGCCGATGGCGAGTCGGTGTTTATCGACACCAGCATAGAGAGCGATTTTAAAATAAGCGCCGAACAGCTAGAGCAGGCCATTACCCCTAAAACCAAGGTGTTTATGTTCTCATCGCCTTGTAACCCCACCGGGAGCTTGTATAGCTATGAGGAACTAAAGTCGCTCGCCGCTGTTTTCGAAAAAAATCCATCGATCTATATCATCTCAGATGAGATTTATGAGCATATTAACTTTGTGGGCAAGCACGAATCGATCGCTCAGTTTGAAGCGATAAAAGACCGCGTAATCGTTATCAATGGCTTTTCAAAAGCCTATGCCATGACCGGATGGCGAGTGGGTTACCTGGCGGCGAATAAAACTATTGCTGCAGCTACTGACAAACTTCAGGGCCAGATTACTTCCGGAACCTGCTCCATCGCTCAAAGGGCTGCCCTAGCCGCCTATGAAGGAGGTTTGGAAAGCGTTCTGGCAATGCGTGAGGAATTTCTGAAGCGTCGCGATTTGGTTTACGACTTGCTGAAAGATATACCGGGTGTGAAAACCAACCTGCCTGAAGGTGCCTTCTATTTCTTCCCCGACATTAGTTCCTTTTTCGGAAAGAAGACAGCCGATGGTGAAATCATCAAAGATTCGGCAGACATGGCCCTTTACTTATTAAATACCGGACATGTTGCAACCGTAGGCGGTGATTCGTTCGGCAATAATGATTGTATCCGCTTTTCATATGCAGCCTCTGAAGAAAACCTGAAAGAAGCGCTTAAGCGAATCAGAGAAGCTTTGGCAAAACTCGTCTGAGTTAAACCCGAAAGGCAAGTCAACCATATATAATGAAGCAGGGAGCGATTAATTCGCTCCCTGTTTTGTTTATTTTATCTTTAAACCGACAGATACCACCCACAACTAGCTACAGATAGCTATTTGTAACCATCCAACGATTCCGAATGGTAACCACCCAAAGCCGCCGAGCCATTATCATACTCTAAACGAAAGCTACAAAAGAACTTGATTTAACTTCTTATCGCTTCCACCGGATCCATCCGGGAAGCCATGAGCGCCGGTACAATTCCTGCGATAAGCCCGATAACAGTCGACAGAACCAGCGTTAAAATCACTTTACCGAAATCAACGATAATTGTCACATCGAACACCAGGCGTACGCCCAGCGTAAGGGCATACACAACTGCCAGCCCGATCAATCCACCGAGTATACATAACAAAACCGCTTCAATCAGAAACTGCGATAAGATAAAGAAGTTCTTTGCACCCAGTGATTTCTGAATCCCTATGAGTGGCGTGCGTTCCTTTACGGAAACGAACATGATATTTGCGATACCGAAACCACCTACCAAAATCGAAAAGATACCGATAAATAATCCTGCAGCATTGATGACCGAAAACATCTGATCCAGCTGCGCGGTGATGAGGGTAGTTTTATTCAGCGAGAAGTCGTCTTCCTGCATCGGACTTAAGCGGTGGATCGACCGCATCGCGCCCCTCAATTCACTCTCAGTCTCTTCCAGCGGGTATCCGGCAGCTGCCTGTACAACGATGTTCGGGCCATAGTTTTCAACGTGAATGAGGTTATTTATAAAATTCAATGGTACTACAATTGATTTATCGAGCGAAACGTCCATCAGCATTCCTTCGCCTTCTTGTTTAAATACGCCCACTATAGTGGTTTTGCGACCAAGTATGACCAATTGTTTCCCAAGCGGATCCATTCCGGGGAAAAGCCCCTCGGCCACGGTCGATCCGATCAGCGAAATGGGAGTACCCCTATCCGACTCCATGCTTGTAAAGTAACGACCCGACTCGAATTCCAGGCTGCGGATTTTGTAGAAATCGTGAGACGTGCCCGAAATGCTGACACCTTCAATGCTGTTATTTAAAAATTTAACGGTACGGTTGCCCAGGGTCACGTCATAGCAAATCCCATCCACCATCGTTAGTCGGCTTTGCAGCTGTTCAAAGTCGCGCATGGTAGGCTCCGGCCGGTTGAGATACTTCCACCAGGGAAAATCAGGACCACCGTCCCAGGGCCATTTCGATACATAGATGCTTTTGCTGCCGAGCTTTTCCACGCTGCTCTCAAGGTTCGACCGCAGGGTATCAACGGCCGAAAAAACTCCAATTATGGTCATAATCCCAATCGTTATTCCCAAAAGAGACAACAGGGTACGTGTTTTATTTCCCCTCAATGCGGAGAATGCAAACCCGAAACTTTCACCAAGCAGTTTAAGAAACATCATATGATGTATGACTCAGTTCAGCCAGATTAGTTACACAGAAAAAGCAATATACCATAGAAAAATAAACAAAATAACGAAATTTAATTTTCTCGCTTAAAAGTCGTATATTTGCGCGCTGAATTACATTCTAATCAAACTAATTTCTGAGCAAACAAATTGTAAATGTTTGAGTTCAAAAATTATACTACATCTCTCTATGAAACTATCTCAATTTAAATTCAATTTACCTCAATCCCTAATAGCTTCTCACCCGTCGCCATCACGAGATGAATCCCGTTTAATGGTACTTCATAAAGACACGGGTGAAATTGAACATAAAATATTCAAAGATGTCCTTGATTACTTTGACGATAAGGACGTCATGATTTTCAATAATACAAAGGTTTTTCCTGCCCGCTTGTATGGCAATAAGGAAAAAACCGGCGCCACCATTGAAGTTTTCTTGCTTAGAGAATTGAACAAAGAACTTCGTTTATGGGACGTGCTTGTAGATCCGGCTCGTAAAATCCGCGTAGGCAATAAGCTGTATTTCGGTGAAGACGATCTGCTGGTTGCCGAAGTAGTTGATAATACAACTTCCAGAGGCCGTACCATCCGTTTCCTCTTCGAAGGCACCGATGAAGAATTCAGAAAAAACATTGAGATTCTTGGAGAAACGCCCCTCCCGAAATATATCAACCGGAAAGCCGTTCCTGAAGATAAATTCCGCTATCAAACGATTTATGCCAAGCACGAGGGAGCCGTAGCCGCACCTACTGCGGGTCTTCACTTCAGCCGCGAACTGATGAAACGTTTGGAGTTGAAAGGAGTCGACTTTGCTGAAGTAACATTACATGTTGGATTAGGTACCTTCCGCACCGTAGAGGTAGAAGACCTTACCAAACATAAAATGGACTCCGAACAATTTTTTATCGGCGAAAGAGAGGCCGAACTGGTAAATAAAGCGATCGATGCGAAAAGAAAAGTTTGTGCCGTGGGAACTACCAGCATGCGCGCCATTGAATCGGCTGTTTCGGCTAGCCATCACCTGAAACCGGCTAACAACTGGACGAGCAAATTTATTTTCCCTCCATACGATTTCAGTATAGCCAACAGCATGATCACCAACTTCCACACGCCAGAATCAACGCTCTTGATGATGGTGAGTGCGTTTGGAGGTTACGAACATGTAATGAATGCCTACGAAGTGGCAGTGAAAGAGAAGTATCGCTTCTACAGCTATGGCGACGCGATGCTTATTATCTAACAACTAGTGTATACCTCATACGCTATCATATTGGGCGGGGGAATTGGCAGCCGAATGGCAAGTCCGATTCCCAAGCAATTGATGACCCTAAAAGGCCTTCCTGTTATTATGCATAGCATGAAGGCCTTTTATGCGCATCGACCTCAAACAGCGATTATACTCGTTATACACCCAGATTTTATCGGCCAGTGGAAAAAGATGTGTTCAGAGTACAAATTTTCCATACCTCATCATGTGATTGAAGGTGGTGACACACGTTTCCATTCCGTGTTAAACGGTCTACACTTTATATGGCAGAATAAAGAAGTATTAGAGATTGGTGACGATCCGGTAATCGCCATTCATGATGGAGTACGGCCGCTGATTTCAGCAGAACTTATTGAAAAGGCCTATCTAACAGCCTTTGCGCACGGAAGTGCTGTCCCTGCAGTTGTCAGTACAGATTCAGTGCGGCTTGCCGATTCAAAAGGAACCTCCCTGGCCATTGACCGCCGCACGGTTCGGCTGGTTCAAACGCCCCAGGTCTTCCGCTCTTCTATTTTACAAAAGGCGTACGGACAGGGTTTTGATCCAAGCTTTACGGATGACGCATCGGTGGTTGAAAAATCCGGATATCCCATTCGAATCATCGAAGGAGATACCCGGAATATAAAAGTAACCTATCCTATAGACCTTGTCATTGCAGACAAGCTAATAGAGCTGGACTAGACCGTTCCGCCTCGTATCACTCTTAACAGTACAGCAACAATTGCGATGATCAACAGGATGTGAATGATTCCTCCGTCAGCATATCCTCCAAAAAAACTGATCGCCCAAATAATAACTAATATTACCGCGATAATGTACAATAGATTTCCCATAATTTTTTCTTTTAAAGTTTAGT
>DAIRDA010000194.1:0-4531 GCA_036796375.1 Albibacterium sp. | reverse complement strand
CCGCACAAGTGGAAGAGCAGTCGCGCACCTACATTTCCATCCCAGTCTGTTTCACCGGGTGATACTTCAACCAAATCAAATCCGATGATTTCTTTGCCGCTATTGGCCAGCTGGGTCAGCAAATAAGTAGCCTCCTCGAACGATAGCCCGCCGGGAACCGGAGTGCCTGTTGTAGGGCAATACCACTGATAGAGGCAGTCGATATCAAAACTGATGCTTACCTTCTCAGGAAGGGCTGCAAGAATTTCATCGCACTGGGTCTTCCAGCTTTTCCCTTCAAAACGATCGGCCTTTATGTCCGCGTCGGAGAATATACGCACACGTTCGCCGGCCTCTTTCACCACTTCGAATTCCTGCTCGCAGAAGTCGCGTATCCCCACTTGAACAATGCGTGAAATCTCGGGCAATTGCAGGGTATTATACATAATAGAGGCATGTGAATAGGTGAAATTTTCATATGCTTTTCTGAAATCCATATGCGCGTCGAAGTGCAGGATACCAAAACTGCTGTGCGATTTCGCCAGCGCCTGATAATAACCGAGCGGCGTGCTGTGATCGCCCCCGACAAGGGCTACCTTCTTGCCTTTTGCCTGCCATTCAAGCACCAGGTTTTCGAGTTCCTGGTTGAGTTCCTGACAAGCTTGATTGATTTCATTCAGGTCGTCGAGCAGGTTCGGATGCTCGTTCAAATCGCCCCCTTCTTCCTGAATTCGGATAATTTCCTGTGCTTTTTGCTTCAGTGCAATACTTTTCTGCATCCAGTGTTCAGGTGCATCAGCCATAAAAATCCCTTGTTTCCATAGTTCCGGGAATTGCTGATGGAATAGGTCGACCTGAAAAGAGGCATCAAAAATGGCCTCAGGCCCCTGCGATGCTCCTGCTCCGTAGCTCACTGTAACCTCCCATGGAACAGGTATAACAATGATTTCACTTTCTTCTGCGGAGAACGGTAAACCAAATATGGATGCATCGGCCGACCCCGGTTGATTGGGGTCGAAACTGTCAATAATTTGCTGTTTAGTCATGAATAGCGGCTTGTATTAACCCAAAAATAGGGCATGTATTACCAATAGATTGTGTACAAAGCTACAATAATTCCAATGACAAGCAGGGAGCCGACGGTAAATTTGGGATCGGGTTTAAACATCCCTGCATCAATTTCAAGCCCTTTGGTTTTGACGCCACGATTCGTTTCGTAGAGACTGATGATAACCATCCCGATAACGCTGATCAGAAAAACGAAACCCATACGATCAATAAAGGGAATTTCGTAAACGCCGTTGACCGGAACGGCAAATCCCATTGGGTATAGGAACTCCAGATCGACAAAACCAGGCATCAGCTTAAAGATGACCGAAAGGATAAATCCGCCGATGGTTGCGAACAACGCTGCATTGGAAGTGGTTTTCTTCCAGAAGAAGCCAAGGATAAACATGGCAAAGATCCCGGGAGATACAAAACCGGTATACTCCTGAATATACTGGAAGCCACCCTTTTCAATCCCTAGAAACGGAGAAATCGCGACGGCCAGAAGTACCGAAAGGATAATGGATATCTTTCCGACATTCACCAGCGTCTTTTCATTCGCATTTTTATTGAATGTTTTTTTGTAAATATCGAGCGTAAAAATGGTCGCAATGCTATTGGCCTTCCCCGCTAACGATGCAACTACAGCGGCGGTTAGCGCCGCGAATGATAGCCCCTTCAATCCCGTTGGCAGCAAATTCAACAATACGGGATATGCACGATCGGGCATCACTTTACCATCGACCATCATCTCGCCGCTAAAAACGTCTTGCTTATAAAGTAGAAACGCTGCGATGCCGGGAAGTACAACAATGATGGGCATCAATAATTTCAAAACGGCAGCGAAAAGAATACCAGCGCGGGCCGTCTTCAGATCGGCCCCCAGAGCGCGCTGGGTGATATATTGATTACAACCCCAATAGTTCAGATTCACAATCCACATTCCACCAATCAAAACCGACAGTCCGGGAAGGTCGATATAATTCGGGTTATCCTTCTCGAAGATCATGTGAAAGTGGTCGTCTACCTGATCGGTCAGGATTGTAAAGCCCTGGATTACGCCGCTTTCGCCGTAATGGGATGCGACCAGCTCCAGCGCCAGATAGGTAGTTGCCAAGCCACCCAGGATAAGAAAGAAAACTTGAATTACGTCGGTATAACCTATTACCTTCATTCCGCCCAGGGTAATGATAATCGCGAAAACGGCCAGGCCGATCATACAAGCGGTAAAATCCAAGCCAGAAATACTGCTGACCGCCAGGGCACCGAGAAATAAGATAGATGAAAGATTGACTACAATGTAAAGTAATAGCCAGAAGACAGCCATAATCATGGCCACCGTTTCATTATAGCGCTGACTCAGGAACTGCGGCATTGTGAAAATCTTGTTTTTCAGGTAGACCGGAATAAAGAAGACTGCTACGATTATCAGCGTGAATGCGGCCATCCATTCGTAGGTGGCAATGGCCAGTCCCATCTGGAAGCCCGACCCACTCATACCAATAAATTGCTCGGCAGAAATATTGGAGGCGATCAGGGAAGCACCAATTGCCCACCAGGTTAGTGATCCTTCTGCCAGAAAATAGTCTTTCGAGTCAGAAACCTTCGACTTTTTCTTATTATAAATCCAATAGCCGTAAATGGCCACAACCAGAAAGTAGAACAGAAAGACCAGGTAGTCCCGGATGTCAAGTGTATTATTCATCGGAATTTCCATCGGATGCTAGATATAACGGTTGATGATGTTTTCAAACAGTTCTTGTTTACCACTACGAACGGCAGGTTCTCCCTTGTCGATCGCATAGGCACGAAGATCTTCTAAAGTTAAATCGCCGGCCTCAAAGCGCTTGCCTTCGCCTGAGTCAAAAGAGGCGTATCTTGATCGTCTTAGTTCTTTGTATTCCGAATTATTCAAGATCTTTTCTGCACTAATCAATGCACGGGCAAACGTATCCATTCCTCCGATATGCGCATGGAAAAGATCGTCGTTATCGGTTGAGTTTCTTCGGATTTTGGCGTCGAAATTGATTCCTCCATCCTGAATTCCACCGCTTTCAGCGATGATCAGCATGGCTTCGGTTAGCTCGTTCAGGTTGTTTGGAAACTGATCGGTATCCCAACCGTTTTGATAATCACCCCGGTTGGCATCGATGGAACCGAGGATGCCTGCATCTACGGCAACCTGCAGCTCGTGCTGGAAGGTATGACCGGCCAGCGTCGCATGGTTAACTTCCAGATTGAGCTTGAAGTCTCCAAGCAGATCGTATTCCCGAAGGAAACCGATGACAGTAGCGGCATCATAGTCGTATTGATGCTTGGTAGGCTCGCAGGGCTTTGGTTCGATGAAGAACGTGCCTTTGAAGCCATTCGCACGGGCATAGTCTTTCGCCATATGTAGAAACTTTGCCATATGCTCCTGCTCACGTTTCATATCGGTATTCAATAGGGTCATGTAGCCCTCCCGGCCTCCCCAGAAAACGTAATTTTCGCCGCCCAGCTCAATGGTTGCATCGAGCGCAGCTTTTACCTGTGCTCCGCCATGAGCCAATACATGAAAATCGGGATTGGTAGCCGCCCCGTTCATATAGCGTTTGTGCGAGAAAAGATTTGCAGTTCCCCATAGAAGTTTTACGCCGCTTTCTTGCTGTTTGGTCTTTGCATAGCGTACAATGGCTTCCAGGTTCTTTTCATTCTCAACAACATTGTCACCGAAATCAACCAGGTCGACATCATGAAAGCAATAGTATGGAAGTCCGACTTTGGTGATAAACTCAAAAGCGGCGTCCATTTTCGCCTTTGCCCTGTCGAGCACATTGTCTGCCTTATCCCAGGCAAAAAGGTGAGTTGCGCCGCCAAAAGGATCGCCTCCGTCGCCATTGAAGGAATGCCAGTACGCACAGGCAAATTTCAGGTAGTCTTTCATTGGTTTCCCGAAGACGTGCTTATCGCCATCGTACCATCTGAAAGCAAGAGGGTTGGTAGAGTCAGGTCCCTCGTACTTAATCTGTCCAATGCCCGTAAAAAATTCTTTGTCACCTGTAATGATTGCCATGTTCTTTTCTGTTATAAATGATTAATGATTGAGTTTATGTTGGAGCAGGGCTAGCCAGTCCTGATAGATTGATTCGTATTCGTTGCTTTGTCTCGGCTCGACGATGGTCAGGCGAGCGGAGCTTTGAAACGCCTCGGCAGGGGTTTTGTAATATTTTTTTCCTAATGCAGCTCCGATAGCGGCGCCGACACTTCCGTCGTTTCGATGGAGCTCGACTGGCACGCCGGTAGCATCGACGAAAATCTGAGTGAAAACTTCGCTCAGGAACAGGTTCGACCAACCGGCCCGGATGATTGATGGGTGTAGTCCGTTCTGCCGCATGATGTCGAGCCCGTAGCGGAAAGAGAAGGCAATACCTTCCTGAACCGCCCGGAAAATGTGACTCCGTTGATGCCTGTTGAAATCGATGTGCTGAATGTGAGAACCGACGGATTTATTTTCCAGCATCCGTTC
>DAIRDA010000193.1:0-4549 GCA_036796375.1 Albibacterium sp. | reverse complement strand
CAAAAATACGTTCCGACCGAAAGACCCCCTAATTTACTCGCCGAGTACAGGAGCCTGGCTTACGACGATGAAGATATGGTCATCCGAAGAGCGCGGGAAGCAAGACAGGCCAAGCGAGCTGGGATCAGGCGTTTGAAAACAGAGCAACTCGAAGAAGATAGCGTGCAGACGGGTAACCGTATCCGCTTTGACATACGCGAAGCGGTCATTATGAAAGCCATCCTGGACCGCCCTCATACCTAAGGGTTGAAGGTAAAGTCGTCGGCGTCGTCTAAGAATTTGAACTTCTCGCGGTTCTCCTCCAAATCTTTCGGATAAATAGTAAAGGTATACAGGTCTTCATTTTCGGGCTTATAATACACCACTTCACCGGAAGGGGCGATACACATGGAGCCGCCGGAGTGATATACTTCGTGCCCATCGTAGCCTACCCGGTTTACGGCGATTACGAAGCACTGGTTCTCAATGGCCCTGGCAGGAATAAGCTGGCGCCAATGCTCTATTCTGGAATCCGGCCAGCTTGCCACATAAAGTAAAATATCAAACTCACCTTTCCTATTTCGCGACCATGCTGGGAAACGAAGGTCGTAACAAATAAGCGGACGGATCTTCCAGCCCTTTAGTTCTACAGTAATTAGTTCGTTTCCGGCGGTAAACACCTCGTTTTCTTTGCTTAAGCTGAATAGGTGGTGCTTGTCATATTTTTCGAAGCTGCCGTCAGGCCGCATCCAGATCAAACGATTATAATAGTTCAGGTTTTCTTTTATTATCAGGCTGCCAACCACCACGCAATCGTATTTAACTGCATGGTTTTTCATCCATGTCATGGTTGGGCCATTCATTTCCTCCGCACATTTCTCCACGTTGATGGTAAAACCGGTGTTAAACATCTCGGGAAGAATAATGATATCCGTATACGTCTGAAGCGATGAGAGTCGCAAGGCAAGGTTGCTAAGATTTTTTTCCTTGTTTTCCCAGAATAAGTATGCCTGGAAAGTGGTAATTTTTAAAGCCTCCATACCGTAAATATAGACCTTTTATTTGGTTTCCTAAAAACAGTAGCTTTCCGCCTAAGAGATTGACTTTTAATTCCCGAATGTTTTATTTTGCTTTATGGAACTTTCCGAAAACGTTATCCAGTTTATCTGGAATTTTCGTCTTTTTAACCAACACGATCTGCTGACAGTGGCAGAACAGCCCGTTCGTATAGAGCGAACAGGGACGCAAAATTTTAACGAAGGCCCCGATTTTTTGAATGCGGTGGTAGACATTGACGATATACGCCTGGTAGGGCATATAGAAATCGACAGGTGTTCGTCCGACTGGAATAAGCACCGGCATCATCTCAACCAAAAATATAACAGTGTTATACTGCACGTTGTATATGAATACGATGTGCCGATATACCGGCAGGATGGAAGCTGCCCCGAAACCCTTGTGCTGAAGCCGTTGATTGACGCTCGTACCTTCGACCGATACCGGTCTATGACCAGCCCCAACACCTGGATTCCCTGTCAGTCGCTGATTGGCTCGGTCGATTCCTTTTATGTAGCGCATTGGCTCAACCGGCTTTTGTTCGAACGGATGATACAAAAAACGGAATCTGTTTTCGGTTTGCTCGATGAGTTTAACGAAGATTGGGAACAGGTAGCCTATTTGTCCTTCGCAAGAAGCTTTGGCCATTCGGTGAACGCACATGCCTTCGATTTACTGGCGAGGGCCGTTCCCTTACATTTGATCAGAGAGAACAGGCACCATTCGCTTCGTATGGACGCCCTGATGTTTGGTCAGGCCGGAATGCTTAATCAGCCGCCCCAGGAAGAATATCCCTTACGATTGAGTGAAATCTATGCCGATCTGCAAAAGCAATACGGGCTCAAACCGATGAGTCCGAACCACTGGAACTTTCTTCGAATGCGTCCCGCAAACTTTCCGACCTTACGCATCGCTCAGTTCTCAGCATTCTGCCAAAATTTCGATCAGTTTTTTCCGCCGGTGTTTGAAATAGAAAGTTTAAATTTGCTGAGTCTGCATCTTAAACGTTTGTCTTTAAATGAATATTGGTTCGAACACTACCGATTTGGCGAGCGGTCTGCCAGACATCATGGAGCGGTTGGTGAAGCGGCGGCGAAGACCATATTTATTAATTCGCTTTGCCTGTTGCTTTTTGCTTACGGAAGGCGTTACGACGATGTCGGATTGATGGATCAAAGTTTTGAACGAATGAGCAGCGTCAGGGCAGAAAAAAATTCGATAACAGACCGTTATCAATTGATGGGGCTAGAGGTCAATTCGGCAGTCGAGTCGCAAGCGCTAAAGCACTTAAAGACAATATATTGCGATAATAAGCGTTGTTTAGATTGTGAAATAGGATTACAGATTATTAAAAAGAACAGAAATGAATAGCTTAATGGTTTTTCTGGAACAGCGTTCATTTGGCGTATGTTCCTATTTGGGCGAACGCCTGGGCATATCAATTGCAAAAATTCGCTTATTTTTTATTTATAGTTCTTTCCTCGCGGTAGGATTTCCCGTCGTTTTTTATTTATTGGCCGGAATCGTTCTGGATATCCGGAATTATGTCAAGAAGCGACGAAGCCCCCTGTTAGATCTCTAAACCTGCTTATCAGGCTAATATTTTAGCGATTTCATGGTGACCCTTTCCGGCCGCAAGGTCTGCGGGAGTCTGTCCATTTTCGTTTTTTGCATGAACGTTCGCTCCATTCTCGAGCAATAGAATCAACATCTCAATATTTCCGTTCTCTGCCGCTGCGTGTAAGGGCGTATGGCTGGCCTGAACGATATTCACATCGGCCCCTGCTTCCACAAGTAATTTTGCAATAGAATCAAAATTGGAACTGATCGCAGTGAAAAGCGGGTTCACCTGATAACCGTTATCAGATACCTGATTCGGGTCTGCTCCCTTTAGGAGGAGGTGCCGTACCACCGCCTCGTTTCCGAAATGGCAGGCCATGCCGAGCGCTGTAAATCCGTGATCAGAATAAGCAGAAAGCGCGTTTGGATCTTCATCAATCAATGTTACTACGTCTTCTAACAAGCCGATTGCCGATGCTTCAAAAATATCAATGAAGTCGATATGTTTCAGCAGTACCTTGATCAGCTGGGGCTTGTGGTAATAGCAGGCCAGCAGGATAGGAGAAATGTCGTGGCTGGTCCGTTGCTTACTCAAGCTGGGGTTGTTGTGCAGCAAGTGATCCATGGCGGGTGCATTTCCCGTTTCTATATATTCTTCCAGAAGGCTTAAACTCATAGTAAGTTAATTTGGATGAAAGTCTTTTCAAAAATAACAATTATACAAAGGCGCTCCATAAAATCCGTAAGGAAACCAGCAAAAGCGCGACTGCCAGGCATTGAATGATCACTTTTCCTCGTATCCGGGTCGACAGGCGGGCGCCGAATTGTGCCCCGATGATAACTCCCAGACCCAGCCAGATGATCTGGAAGACACCCTCTTGTAAGTCGCCTTTTAAATAATGAACCACACTGCCGCTGAATCCCATCAGGCTTAAAACGAAGTGCGAAGTCGCCGTAGCGATATGGATAGGGAAATTGAGTAAATTGACCATGGCCGGCACGTGGATAATTCCCCCGCCGATGCCCAGGAGACTGGATGCAAAGCCGACAAAAAAACTCAGGATAATACCGAGCAATAAATTGTAGCGATAAATATGACGAACCCCGTCAATGTCAATCAGGTACCGAGCCATCTGCCAGAACGATTTGGTAGGTCTTCCTTCGGTTTTCGATAGGTTTTTGGTCGGCTTAATAAGCAGCACCACGGCCAGTATCAGTAAGATTAAACCGAATATGATATTGAACGATTTTCGGGAAATGTAGGAGGTAGCCAGCGCGCCCAATACCGAGCCGGGCAGGGTAGTGATGCAAAATAGCCAGGCCGATTTGTAGTCGATGCGCTTTTTAAATGCATAGGCAATCGTTCCGGAACTTGCGTTCAGACATACCACCGCCAGGGAAATGCTGGTAATCACTTCAGGGTTTTTATCTGGATAAAGCAATAAGAGAATGGGCACAAGGATAAATCCCCCACCGGCCCCAACCATGGTGCCGAAGCAACCGACCATCAAACCCAGAATCAATAATAGTAGTTCCATCATCCCTGAACAAAACTAAAGAAATTAATAATTTTTATTATAGCTTTGAAATATTAATTCATTATGGGGAAAAAGAAAGTAGTGGTAGCCATCACCGGAGCAAGCGGGTCTGTGTATGCGAAGGTTCTTTTAGATAAGCTTGTGAAACTTGAGTCGCAGCTCGATGAGGTAGCAGTGGTCATGTCTGACAATGCCCGGCAGGTTTGGGAACTGGAACTCGGAAATTCCGGCTATACGGAATATCCCTTTACATTTTATCGAAAGAATGATTTTTTCGCACCCTTTGCATCAGGCTCTGCGGGCTTTGAAAGCCTGATTATTTGTCCCTGTTCCATGGGCACCATCGGAAGGATTGCCCAGGGAATTTCCAACGATCTGGTCAGCCGGGCAGCCGATGTAATTTTAAAAGAACGCAG
>DAIRDA010000192.1:0-4571 GCA_036796375.1 Albibacterium sp. | reverse complement strand
TGAAATTTAAGCCTTCCGCTGAAAAATGGTCGATCAGTCAGTGCCTGGAGCATATTGTGCTGACTGAACAAATGCTGTTCGCGATGACGAAGGACAGCCTTGCCGGGCCAGCTAACCCAGCTCGCCGCAACGAGGTGAAGATGACGAGCGACCAATTGATTTCAGGGATTCTCGACAGAAGCTTCCAGGCAAAAGCACCGGAGGGTCTTCAGCCGGCGGGAAAATATTCCCAGGCGGACGCGGCGTTAAAAGATTTTGAAAGTCAGCGGAAGGGGATAAAGGCTTTTCTGGGTCAGGTCGACATTGATAAGCTGAAAGATCATGTTAGCGACTCCCCCTTTGGTCCGATAAACGCGTATCACTCGCTCTTATTTATCGCAGGACATACGGGCCGCCATACCCTGCAGATTGCAGAAGTTAAATCACACGCCGATTTTCCGGGGAAATAAGCGTTCCTTGGCTGTTGACAAGGAATCGCCGAAAGGGATTAGCTTTCCTTCAACTGTAAAAGCGAACGGCTACCGGAATATACCGGTAGCCGTTCGCTTTTTGAAGTTTTATGCGTTTCCTCTTAAATAGGAAGGTATTTATTTCTGTTGGGACAGGAAAGTCACCAGGGAAGCAAATTCTTCCATAGAAAGTGAATTTGCCAATCCGGCTGGCATCATGGACATTTCCAGTGTTTCGCGCGAAGCGATGTCTTTGGTGTTGATGATATGTTCTTGTCCGGCAATGTCTCTCAATGCAATGCGGGTAGCCGACTGCGAAGTGACAAAGCCCATGTAGCTATTGTCATCTTTGGTCATGATCAGCACCGAGGCAAATCCTTGAGCAATGGATGCGTTGGGCTTTAAAATAGACTCGGCAATTTGCTCGCGGTTCATTATGGACCCTACCTGACCCATAAAAGGTCCTTTCAGAGGCTCTCCTTTGTTTAGACTGTGGCAGGCGCCGCATCCTTGTTTCTGGAAAATGGCTTTGCCTTGCGCTGCATTGCCTGGAATCTTTTCGATGGCAAGCATGACATCCTCAATGGATGTTTCTCCGATTTGCCCCTGCTTGCTTTGAATTTCGGTCAGGTCGACGGCTGGTTCGTTGTTTTGTGCTAGCTCAGTTTCCTGCGGGCCGAATTCGGGGATGCTCATTTGAAATTTCTCGTTCAGATCGGCGAACCATGCCTGATCGGCTGTGCTCGCTTTGGCACGTTCGGCCGCAAGGAAGCTTTTAATCTTAGCCGACTCTTCCCAATCGGTGGTCTCGTAGTAAGGGCCATGGCCGTCGGGGCGGGTGCTCCACCAGGTTTGTCCTTGATAAGGCGTTTCTTTTTTATAAAGTCGAGACAAGCCCGTTAATATTTGATTTTTCAGCTTCTGATCACTGGTTGTTCCGTAAGCTGCAATGAGTCCGTCGACCGCTTTCGGATGGTGCATATAGCGTAATACCCAAAGTGCGAGGTCCGAATTTGGTCCGCCGATCGCGTCGACCGAGGCTTCCACTGCGTTTAGCCCAACGAGTGCCTGCACCGCCAGGTGAGCATTGATGATCTCAGCATTCGGTGTGGCATGCGGACCTTCGGTATTTTTTTCAGGTGCTTGAAAAGAAGCGGGAACCTTGATTTGCAGTAGGTGACTAATCGCATCCTGTTGGCCCAGTCGTCCTAAACCTACAATGGCAGCTGCCTGAACACGCGGTGATGCATCAGAAATGCCTTTTACGTAAAGGTTCATCGGAGCCTTCGCAGCTGTCTTGCGCCGGTCGGCCATGGCGCGCAATATAAATTCGCGAACGTCGGCATCGGATTCCAGTTTAGCCAGTGCAGAAATACCATCGGCACCGGTGATTTGGGCATAGGTGAAGATAGCGGCTACGCGGTTGCTAAGCGGTAGAGAACGGTCAGAAGCAAGAGCCAGTACCGGCTTTGCGGTGTTCTTCGACGGGCGGGTGAGCAGTTCCTGCTGTGCTGCAAGGCGAGCTACGGCACTTGCTGATTTTAACAGGCTGATCAATTCCTTCACCGACGATTTTTTGACGTCAGGGAAGGCCTTGAAGGTCCATCCTTCCGGCACTACACGCACAATAAATCCTTTGTCGGGGCTGCCTGAATAGCCTGCGCCATCCCATGCTGCCAGAAACAGTCGGCCTGATCCGTCGACATCCAGGTCGGTAATTTGCGGAAGGCGAATAAAATCTTCTTCCTTCTGCGTGAAGCTGGCTGCGTTTTTTGTTACACGATGGATATAAAGTTTATTGTTTCCCCAGTCGGCCATCATGGGCACCTGATTGAAGGTTGCTGGCCAGGTTGGCTCGTCCATAAACAGCGCTCCGGTTCCCGATCCGCCACCAAGGTCGGCCAGTCCGGGTAAAATCTCTTCGGTAAAGTTTTTGAAGAGCAAAGGGTAACCGTATTCACCCGACTGGATATGATGACTGAAACGGATATTCCATCCTCCGCCATCGTTGGTGTTTCCGCGGGTAAAGATATTCATGTATGGGTCGATGGCCACATCGTAGATATTCCGCATGCCGTGCGTATATACTTCCATCTCCGTTCCGTCGGGGCGTACCCGCAGAATTCCGCCGCCATGCATGGTCAATTTGGTTCCCTCTCTGTCGACCGCATTGTAAAAGCCGAAATCGCCGACCGCAATGTATATCCATCCGTCGATTCCCATCCGAATTCCATTAGTCGCATGATCTACTCCGCGATCCTGAATAAACTTCGGTGAGCTGATGTTTTCAATAAGTGGTTTGGAAGGACCGTCGGCAATTCCATCTCCATTCTTATCTTCAAATACAACCAGGTCCATTCCGGTGGCTTTGCCTGTTTGCTCAGAGAAGTTGGCGTGCAAAACAAAGAGCTGATCGCCGTTGGCGATGATGCCACGCGGGTTATTTACTTTGGCATATTCGGTATGATTATCTATCTTTCCATCGTTATTGCTGTCGATCAGTTTAACGATACTGCCTTTTCCGGGCTCTTTGCCCAGCGAGCCCATCTTATCCACGCCGACGTAAACTTCGCCGGTAGGTGTTACAGCCAGAACAGCCGGACTTGGCGTAATGTGCGGTCCGGCAAAGGGAGTCATCGTGAGTCCGTCAGGAAAAGCAATCCCACGGGGAAGGGTGTCGGCGACAGAAACCGATGTTTGCTGGCGCGGGGCCTTCGATTCTCCCCAGTTCATGAAAAAGCTGAAAAAGGTAAGAAAGGCAAAAAGTAAACTAAGTTGAATTTTGAACATGATGCTTATTGAGTTTTTGATATTTTAGCGGGACCAATTTAATAATTTATTAATCGGAACTGCATATCAATTGTCATATAGATAAAAACGAATAAATATACCACCACCTATGAAGAGAATTTTTCTGTTATTACTTAGTTACGTTTTCATTACTGCCACGGCTAATGGGCAGACCAATCCGCCTGTAAAACCCTACGGAGCGCTGCCGAGCGACGATCAAATGCGCTGGCAAAAGATGGAGTATTATATGTTCATCCACTTTGGGCCGAATACCTTTACCGATAAAGAGTGGGGCGATGGGCGGGAAGATCCGAAGGTGTTTAATCCGACCAACCTGGATGCCAGGCAATGGGCTCGTACAGCGAAAGAAGCAGGGATGAAAGCCATCATTATTACGGCAAAACATCACGACGGGTTCTCCTTGTGGCCCAGCCAGTACAGTACGCATACGGTACGCGAGAGTGGCTGGAAAAACGGGAAGGGCGACATCCTGAAAGAACTCTCTGATGCCTGCAGGGAATACGGACTGAAATTCGGTGTTTACCTGTCGCCCTGGGATCAGAATCATCCCGACTACGGTACCGAGAAGTATAACCAGATTTTTGCCAATACGCTGAAAGAAGTGTTGACCAGCTATGGAGAAGTGTTCGAGGTTTGGTTCGATGGAGCCAACGGCGAAGGCCCTAACGGAAAGACACAGGAATACGACTGGGAACTGTTTCACAAAACGGTTTATGAGCATCAGCCGCAAGCCATTATCTTCAGTGATATCGGTCCGGGCACCCGCTGGATCGGCAATGAATCGGGCTATGCCGGCGAAACCAACTGGAGTACGCTGAATATTGAAGGTTTCGGAGTGGGAAACAAAGCACCTGCGAAAGAAGTGCTGAACACGGGAAATGAAAATGGAAGCCACTGGATTCCAGGCGAGGCCGATGTATCTGTACGTCCGGGATGGTTTTTTAGCCCTAATTCCAACGATAAAGTCAAGACCCTAAACCAACTTCTGACTATTTATTATTCGTCGGTTGGCCGTAATGCCAATCTGCTGCTGAATGTTCCGGTGAGCCGGGAGGGTCTGATCCATAAAAACGATTCTACAGCTTTAATGGAGCTTCGACAGGTGCTGGATGAAAGTTTCAAAACCAACCTTGCCCTTGGGAAGGAAGTGGTGATCCGTGATAATAAACCATTTTCAGAGAATTTGACGGATGGCGACTTTGAGAGCTATTGGGCAGCTCCGGAGAAAGATCTTACGGCCAGTTTGCTTGTCGACCTGGGCGAGGAGACCACCATTAATCGCTTGCTTCTGCAGGAATACATTCCAATGGG
>DAIRDA010000191.1:0-4584 GCA_036796375.1 Albibacterium sp. | reverse complement strand
ATCCGGAGGATATCTTTCTGCTAAACGGAGATGAAATAAGAAAGGACTTCAAGATTCTTACCAACGGGCGGGTCTCTGCGCCCATAAGTGAGACCAACCGGGTTCTGGGCGATCAGATTTTCCTGGAAGAAGGAGCAACTGCTGAATTCTCGACTTTCAATTCCCTGAAAGGCCCCATCTATTTGGGCCGGTCGAGTGAAGTGTGGGAGGGAAGCATGGTGCGTGGACCTTTCGGCTTAGGCGATTACTCCGTTTTGAAAATGGGGACAATCGTGTATAGCAATGTAACGGTAGGCCCTTATAGTAAAGTGGGGGGTGAGTTAAATACAAGTGTGATCTGGGGGAATTCAAACAAGGGGCATCACGGCTATCTTGGAAGTTCGGTGATTGGTGAATGGTGTAACTGGGGTGCAGGTACCAGTAATTCAAATATGAAAAATAACCTGGGGAATGTTCGCATGTACGACTATTCGTCTGAAACTTTCCGCGATACACAACTGGGTTTCTGTGGAATGATCATGGGAGACTACGCAAAGTCCGCAATTAACACTTCATTCAATACGGGGACGGTCGTGGGGGTAGGAGCAAATGTATTCGGTCAGTTGTCTCCCTCAAAATATATTCCTGACTTCGCCTGGGGAGACAATGAACTTTACGACAAGGAAAAAATGTTTCAGACCTGTGAATTGCTTTTTCAAAGGCGTAATTGTAAATTTGACGAGATTGAAAAAAAAATGTTGAATTCTATTTATCAAATCACCACAAAAAATAGAAAAATTAAAAAAAGATAATCATGAGAAATAAAATCGTTGCCGGAAACTGGAAAATGAATCAAGATTTCCAGGAAGGACTTAGCTTGTTTTCTGAAATTTTGAACATGGTACGTGACGAAGCAAGAGGCAATCAGAAAGTAGTTGTTTGCAGTCCCTTTATACATTTATACCATATTGCTCAGCAAGCTAAAGATTCAGGCAATGTGTTTGTCGGAGCACAGAACATTCATCAGAACGACAGCGGCGCCTATACAGGAGAGATCTCTGCCCGCCAGGTGAAGTCGACTGGTGCTACGCACGTTATCCTCGGCCACTCGGAACGCAGGGCTTACTTTGGTGAGGACGAAAAACTTCTCGAAGTAAAATTGGATCAGGCACTTAAAAATGGTTTGACGCCGATATTCTGCGTCGGAGAAACGCAGGACGAACGTGAAGGCGGACAGTTTTGGGATATCCTATCAAAACAGCTTCATGAAACCGTGTTTCATCTTTCTGAAGAAGAATTTCTTAAGGTTGTAATTGCCTATGAGCCGGTCTGGGCTATCGGAACCGGGTTGACAGCGACGCCAGAACAAGCGCAGGAGGTACATGCATTCATCCGGGAGCAGATCGCAAAGAATTTCGATCAGGAGACAGCAGATAAAACCAGCATTTTATATGGGGGAAGTTGTAATCCAAAAAACGCGGCTGAACTTTTTGCTCAAAAGGACATTGATGGCGGCCTGATTGGCGGTGCCTCCCTGAAGTCGAGGGATTTTATGGATATTGTAAAGGTTTTCAACCAATAGGGAGATGAAATATCTCGAACTAAATTTCTTGTGCCAGCCCGCAGGTGAATGGCAGCAAGATGTATTGATTGACCAGCTGGCATCCATCGGATTCGATACATTTGAAAGCACCTCGGGTGGGTTCAAGGCCTTTATTCCGGAACCCAACTTCAATCCTGTTGAGCTGGAGACGCTGCTCCTATCACAAGATCCAGCTTTTAAAGTAGACTATAATACCGAGGCCATCGACTCTCAGAACTGGAACGCGCTTTGGGAGAGTAATTTTCAGCCTATATTTATCAAAGACAAGGTTTGTGTCAGGGCAACCTTTCATGCTCGTTTTCCAGAATATCCCATCGAAATACTGATCGACCCGAAAATGGCATTCGGTACCGGTCATCACCAGACCACCAGTTTGGTAATGGAGTATCTTCTGGATGAATCCATCAATGGAAAGAAAGTATTGGATATGGGGTGTGGGACTGGCATTCTTGGCATTCTTGCTTCAAAACTTTCGGCAGGCACAATCATGTGCATCGATAATGATCCCGTTTGCGTATCAAGCGCCCGGGAGAATCAAGAACTTAATGGGGTGGATGATATGGCAGTGCTTGAAGGATCTGTGGAAGTAATCCCTGCAGACAAGTACGAAATGATTCTGGCAAACATCAACAGGAATATTTTGTTGGATCACCTGACTCATTATTCACAACATATTGTCCACGGAGGCGAGTTGATTTTGAGTGGTTTCTATGCAGGTGAAGATCTCGACCTGCTTAAGAAAGAAGCCGAGCGATGTGGTTTCGCCTATGTCAACTTTAAGAGTCTTGACAATTGGGCAGCTGCCAAATTTATTTTTAACAAGTAAAAAGCAAACTATGCAGATTCATTTTATTGCCATTGGGGGAAGTATAATGCATAATCTGGCTATTTCTTTAAGCAATAAAGGGAATATTATAAGTGGGTCTGATGATTATATATACGAACCGGCCTATTCCAATCTGGCAAAGCACCATTTGCTTCCCGACAAAAATGGCTGGTTCCCGGAAAAGATCAACCAGCAGATCGATGCAGTCATTGTCGGAATGCATGCCAAGGCAGACAATCCTGAATTGTTAAAAGCAAAAGCGCTGGGAATCACTGTTTATTCGTATCCCGAATTCATCTATCAGCAATGTGTGAATAAGATCAGGGTGGTTATTGGTGGGAGCTATGGTAAAACGACCATTACTTCCATGATTATGCATGCACTAAAAGAGTTAGGGCGCGACTTCGACTACGTCGTCGGAGCGAAGCTGGATGGATTCGAGACCATGGTCCGGATCAGTAAAGACGCACCGGTCGTTATTATTGAAGGAGACGACTATTTTGCTTCTGCAGAGGATAAGCGTCCTAAGTTTTTGCTTTATAAAGCTAACATTGCGCTGATCAGTGGGATCGCCTGGGACCACGCCGATGTTTATCCTACCTTCGAACTTTATCTTGAACAATACAGGTTATTTATTGAAAGTATTTCTCCCAAAGGAACACTTATATACAATAAGGAAGACAAAAAAGTACAGGAGCTGGTGTCGAATGATAATTCGAAAATCAACAAACACGGCTACCGTACCCCCGAATTCACCATTAATAAAAGTCTTACTTCGGTGAATACTCCGGAAGGAGATATACCATTGCAGATATTCGGTCGCCACAATCTGTCAAACTTAGCTGCCGCATATACTGTTTGCGAGTGGCTGGGGATAAGCCGTAAAGACTTCTTCAGGGTAATACAGACCTACAAGGGCGCCTCCAGAAGATTAGAATTTGTGGTGAGCAATGAAGAAAGCGTTGTTTATAAAGATTATGCACACACGCCTTCGAAAGTCCAGGCATCCATAGTGGCAGTGAAAGAGCAGTATCCCGATAAAACGCTCGTGGCAGTTATGGAACTTCCATCCAATGTTAGCTTCAACGAAAGTTTCCTAACGGAATATAAAGACTCGATGAATGGTGCCGAGGTTCCTCTTATCTTCATCAATCAGGAAAACTTCAAGCAGCGTAATCTGGTCGCTGTCAGCGAAGACCAATTGAAAAAGGCTTTCAACAATGATAATATAATCTGTTTCAATAGCGCGCAGGGTCTGCGTGATTATCTGAAAGCAATCGATTCTAAAGGGAAAAATCTTTTATTTATGAGCTCGGGAAATTTTGGAGGCTTCAGTATCATTAATTTTGCCGATGTATTTATTTCCTAATAAGTTAATTGTATCTTTGTAACAAGTAACATTAGTTAAATTACTTGTAAACAAACATCAAGATACTTAATAGGTTGTAAATGAAAAATTTAGGAAAAAAAATAAGATTGTTGAGACATCAACGTGGTTGGAGCCAGGAAGATGTTGCAAAACGCTTAGATATATCAATTCCTGCCTTCTCCAAAATAGAGACAGGGATAACAGATGTAAATCTTTCTCGCTTGGACCAGATTTCTCAGCTTTTCGATCTTTCCATCGTCCAGTTGCTTACATATAATGATGCAGACGATCAGAAGAAATATAACTCGGAACTCGATTCGGTAGTTGAAAAACTGAAGGCTAGGGAGGAAGAGGTGTTAAGCTTGCAGAAAAAAGTAATAGATCTTTACGAAGAGTTGCATGCTATAAAAAATGCAAAGTAACAGAGAGCGTTGTTCAACAAGCTTGGAAAATCTAGATTAACGGATGCGTTAATCTAGATTTTTTTTTAGAAATCATCCTCATCGTCCAGGTTGAAAGTGTCGAGGTCGTCAAAATCATCGAATCCATCAAGATCTAAATCCTCATCAAACTCATCAAACGAATCAGAGAATGTTGTTTTCTCCTTTACCCCCGATACTTTATCAGACTGTAAATATTTTCCCGGCGTTTTCATAGTACTTGTAATTGTCTCTCTTTTTGTAAGATAAAAGTACAAAGTATTTAAAATAAAATCCTAAAATATTTTCTGCTTTTTATTCACCAACCTGTTCATTCACCGGCATCTCCAATGAAATTATCTTCGGCGACAATATCCTTCAGTTTGGG
>DAIRDA010000190.1:0-4585 GCA_036796375.1 Albibacterium sp. | reverse complement strand
GGGCCGCGCCTTCAAGCAGCAATAATATGAAAACCAAATCCATGGTGCCAATTTCACCTCCGGTGCGATGAGGGAGAAGCCTTATCAGCGCCAGAATTCCCAAATAAAAGATGGTGCCCCGAATCATGAGAGCGAGCACAGACGACTCAATCTGAAAAAGCTCGTTCAAATCTATTAATAAGAGATTCATATCTTGTAATACTGGTTCTTCACAGGCAACTCTTGAATCGGCAAAATGTTTTCATCTCGCGAAGATGCCTTGCTGGCAAACACCCGGGCGTCCGGCTTGTTAACCATCATAACACCTTACATATTGAAATCCAGTAATTACCATACGCATGAATAAAGCAATCTTGTTAAAGAACCGACCCGTAGGCAAGCCTACCTTAGATGATTTTGAGTTTATTGAAGAAGAAAACCCTGCACTGCAAGAAGGGCAAGTGCTTCTGAAAACCCTTTACGTTTCCGTTGATCCCTATCTGAGGGGGAGGATGAGCAGTGCGAAATCATACGTTCCACCCTTCGAACTTCACAAACCCGTTCAATCGGCAATCGTTGCTGAGGTGATAGAGTCTAAACTGCCCGACTTTAAGGCAGGCGATTATGTTTCCGGTATGCTGGATTGGAAAGAATCACAGGTTTCCGACGGGCGCGGCCTCAGCAAGGTGGATGGCAATACGGCCTCTTTGTCGGCTTACCTGGGTGTGTTGGGAATGACCGGATTAACAGCCTACGTCGGCCTTACTGAAATCGGAAAGCCGAAATCCGGTGAAACAGTTGTCGTTTCGGGCGCTGCGGGTGCCGTCGGCAGTGTGGCCGGACAAATCGCAAAGATTTTGGGGTGCCGGGTTATTGGCATCGCAGGCTCAGACGAAAAGACTTCGATGCTGACCGATACCCTCGGCTTTGATGCAGCCATCAACTACAAAACCACCACCGATATGAACGCAGCCATTTCAAACGCCGCGCCTGATGGGGTCGACATTTATTTTGATAACGTTGGTGGCGAAATCTCCGATGCAGTACTCGCAAACATAAACCAGTTCGCTCGTGTAGCCGTTTGTGGCTCCATCTCTGGATACAACGATACCGACGTGTCTATGGGACCGCGCGTTCAGGGTATACTGGTAAAAAACAGCGTACTGATGCAAGGCTTTATCGTATCCAACTACCAGGATAAATTCCGGGATGCCATCACACAATTGGCTGGCTGGCTGCAGGAGGGTAAGCTAACCTACAAAGAGACCGTTGTGGAAGGTTTTGAACATATACCACAAGCCTTTATCGATTTATTCGACGGGAAGAACGAAGGCAAAATGATTGTGAAAGTATAGCGCTTTTTTGCGCTTTACTTACTGTTCAATTTCTTTAAACGCTCTTTTGCCAATGGGATGACATCATCACTTCCTTCATAATTTTCAATCACACTTTCCAACGTGTTCTTCGCCTGAAATTTGTTGCCTTTGCCAGCATAGGCATCAGCAAGTAGAATGAAGCTTTTGGCCACCCAATAGTCGTGCGACGCCATGTTGTTGATCACATCGAAGGCTGTTTTCTCAGCTTTATCATATTGTTTGTTTTCATACTGTAATTGTCCCAGGCGATACCGCGCTTCTGCACCGACTGCCTTTTGGCTCTTTTGCGCGGCTAGACTTAGCTCCTGCATGGCAGGCTCCGTGTTTCCTTCCTGCAACATGAGTCGTGCATCATACAAATGCGCCATGGCAATTTCCTCTTCAGTTGCCCGATCATAAGTCTTTACCAACATCGAATACTTGGCAGCTTGCGCCAAATCACCGATTTCGAAATAACATTTCATCAGGTTCGTTACCGCATAGCCATAGCGCTCTTCGTATTCTGAAGTGAGCTCAAGTTTTTTAAGGTGTACGATGGCCTCGTTATATTCCTCCAAATCCAGGTATAAGGCTGCTACCGTCAGCAAGGTGTTTTCTGTATATTGACTCGTCCAGTCGTTCAGGATAATATTCAGGTCGTGCAGCGCTTCCCTGGAGCGCCCACTATGGTACAAACTCACCCCACGGATATAACGGGCATGTTTTTCCTGTCTGGGTTTTGAAAATTTATCAAAATATGCATTGATCGCTTCCACGGCGGCCCCATACGCTTTTCTGGAAAATAAGGAATGGGCTACCTGGAAAGCCATGTTATCTTGTTCTGCCGGGCTCAGAGCACTGACATTAATATTGGTGGCGTAGTTAATATAGCTCGTTGTATCACCCCGATCGAGGTAAATATTTTCAATGGAACGCATCGCCTGCGCAGCCTCGGGAGTCGCGGTATGTTCCTCTATCACCCGTTGAAAAGTGGCCTTCGCAGCTTCGGTTTCATCTTTATTGTATTGAACCAATCCGATGGTCATCAATGCCCGGGGAACATAGCTGCTGCGCGGGTATTGTTCTATCATCTTCTGTAAGCCTTCAATGGCGGTATCGTAGTCTCCTTCAGTGAAATACGTATAGGGTATCTCAAAGGCTACGTCATCTGCATAGTTCGATTTTGGAAATTGTTCGATAACAGACCGCAGGATACTGAGCTTGGTTTCATTGTCGCCCTGCAATCCATGAAGAATACCACGTTGGAACAATGCATAGTCCTGATTGGGAGCATTGCTGTTGATCAACTCATTATAGTATTGATTAGCCCGGTTGTAATTGCGCACGGCTAAATACGAATCACCCAAACGTGCCATCACGTCATAACGTACTTTATCCTCGATGGAACTTCCCTCAAGAGACATAAAGCGTTCAAAATACTCGGCCGCCATACCATAGCTGTTATTTCGGAAAGCCGCATAAGCCAGGCCATAGTTCGCATAATTGTATACATCAGTGTTGCGTGCAACGGGCAACCGAAGGAACCGTGAAAAGTTATCAACAGCTTCCCCGTACTTGCGCACTTCATACATCGCCTCCGCTTTCCAATAGGTAGACAAGGCCGCCATTTCCGCATCGATCGGAAATTTTTCGGATCGCATGAACATGGATATGCTGTTTTCAAAAGCGCGCTCATTATAAAACTCCAGTCCCCGATAATAGGTTGCTTTTTGATAGATGATATCACCTTCCCGCTCCCTGTTGTCGATCTTTTCCAGCAAACTTACACCTGCATGAAAATTGCTTGTTCCCAACAAAATATCGATCGACAGCGTTTCTTCCGTCTCCGTCTCCGTTTCTCTGGTCTCCGGATCACGACCTGCATATTTCTGAGCAATGAATTGCCGGGCGACTTTCAAGCCAGCGGCGACGGAGTCTAATTCATATAAGATTTTAGCATAATTAAACAACCCATCCAATTTCATTATCGGATCTAAATCCAGCTGCGAAGCCTGGGCGAATGCACTACCGGCACCTTGCTTATCGCCGCTTTCCATAGCGATGTGGCCTAAAGTAATCAGCGAGCTTTGATAAAAGGCATCCGAAGTCGTCACCTTTTTCATAAAAGAAGCCGCTCTTTCGTATTCGCGTGCCTGGTAGGCCAGATAGCCGATCCGGTAATTATCGATATTGTTTTGGGAAGCATCAGCGTGCCGTTTCAGCACATCGCCGTAATAAGCTTGTTTGAATATGTTTCTTTTAAAATACCTGGCGGCGGCGATCTTGTTAAGTTCAATCTCCAGCGCTTGACGATCAAAACTCATATCCGGAGTCCGACGTATCTTGACGGCATCGGCCAATATCGGCCGATATTCACGTACAACGTCCATAGACTCTATAACCGCAGGTTGATTTTCGACTTGTTGCTCACCAGGTTGTCGCGTCCCTTCCTCTTTTTTCTTATCTTCCTGTGCATAGCCCATAACCAGCACTGCTGAAAAGACCCCGGTAAGCAGGTATCTCAGGTAGTTATAGCCAATCCTTTTTTTTAATATCATTCTATTTCCGTGTTCGTTCTTATCCATATACCCATTTCAAACAGCCATATCGTCAAAATTCATTCCATAGGCTCACTTCACCCGTCCTCAAGCCTAAATAGACTTATTTGACAGGAAAGAAAGAAGGCAAAATATAGTGAAGGTATAGCGAGGATAGAACGGGGAACTATTTCTCCAGCACAACAAGGTTTCCGCCAGGTTCCATAAAAACTCGTTTCAGGCTTGATAAATCGCTTATGCCCTGTTCTTGAAGCTTTTCTGTTAATTTATCCCTGGTCATACTTCCCCACCACATATGTATGCGTAGTGTTTTTCCATTTTTCACCAGCAGCAGGGGCGGAGGCAGGACAATTTTGTTGACGAATGAGTAATGATTACTCGAAAGGTTAAAAAGAAAATTCCAAAAAGCCAAGATCGCTGTAAGGATGAGAATGTTTGGAAGCGTAAAATACCCACTGATATAAGAGTTGAACTTCGCGAGTATGAAGATCAGTACGATAACGACAAAAACTGCTTCAGAAAAGGATGAGGTATAAGTGGCGAATTTCGGATTTGTATGATAACGTAAAAACTGTATTAAAAACAACAGCATAAAATACAACACGGTTCCCCGAAGAACCAGTTGGAAGTAATCGGGGTCTATTTGAACAACGTCTTTTAAATCGGCTAATAAAAGAAACATGGCTTAGGTTT
>DAIRDA010000189.1:0-4585 GCA_036796375.1 Albibacterium sp. | reverse complement strand
TAGCCACTGTTAAAATTGCGCATCCAATTGCTGTATGCGCGTAATTGGTAGGCGCCAGGAGGAATTTCTTCAGGAATTAGGATATCGCCGTAACTGATACCGCTCGTTGCAGGCAAACGCACCGCAAATACGATTTCTGCTTTGGCATTGATGAGTTCCACATAAATGATTTTGCTTATTGGCGAAAGCTGGTTGAGGTTGCCTGCGGTCAGATAGGCTTTGAACCAGATTCGCTCGCCGGGATGATACTGAGGCTTATCGAGGTGCAGATACAGCTTTTCGCGCGGCAGCTTCTCATAATAATTATTCAGTCGGCTAACGGTGCTCTCGAGTGTCTGACTTTGTGCTTTTGCCATTGTCGTACAGACAATCATCAGGGTGACTATGAAAAAAACTTTCATAAATTTGAGGTTTGGCGCTTCGTAAAGATACGAATTAAATGGCCGGCACGAGGGAGGGGTGGAATATTTTACGTATTGGCACCCAGTTAACTTTTAAAAAAATATCTTTGTACATATTGATTCACTTACACGACTTTAAAAACCAATCATGAATATTTTAATAGTGGGCGCTGGAGGAAGAGAATGTGCTTTTGCATGGAAGATTTCTCAAAGCAAACAAGTTAGCCAGTTATTTATCGCTCCAGGGAATGCGGGAACGCAGGCTTATGGAAAAAACGTTCCAATTTCAATCAATGATTTTGAAGGGATCGCAGCATTCGCGCTGGAAAATGCCATAGAGCTCATTGTTGTAGGTCCGGAGGAACCGCTGGTAAACGGCATTCATGATTACTTCCTTGAACGTGACGACTTAAAAAATATTGCCATTGTGGGTCCGCAAAAAGCTGGAGCAGAGCTGGAGGGGAGCAAAGATTTTTCCAAGCAGTTTATGGCGAAGTATGGCATTCCGACTGCAGCGTCACGAACCTTTACCAGAGAAACACTGACCGATGGCCTTGCTTACCTGGACCATCATTCTCTTCCCATCGTTTTAAAAGCTGACGGACTGGCTGCGGGGAAAGGTGTATTGATTTGCCAGAGTCAGGAGGAAGCGAAAACGGAACTTGAGTTAATGTTAACTGCTTCAAAATTTGGACGTGCAGGAGACAAAGTAGTGGTGGAAGAATTTTTAGATGGCATTGAGCTTTCTGTGTTTGTGCTGACTGATGGACTTAGCTACAAAGTGTTGCCTTCGGCAAAAGATTATAAGCGAATTGGTGAAGCAGACACGGGTTTGAATACAGGTGGTATGGGCTCGGTTTCGCCGGTGCCGTTTGCCAGCGACGACTTTTTGCAGAAGGTTGAACAGCGAATCATTAAGCCAACCATCGAAGGCTTAAAGCAAGAGCAGATTCCTTACAAGGGCTTTATTTTTCTTGGCCTGATGAACGTAGCGGGAAATCCATACCTGATCGAATACAATGTTCGGATGGGCGACCCGGAAACACAAAGTGTATTGCCACGGATAGAGAGCGATTTTGTCGACTTACTTCAGGGCGTGGCCCAGCAAAACCTGGCAGCGCGCGACTTTGTAATTTCTCCGAAAACCGCGGCTACCATTGTATTGGTATCGGGCGGTTACCCCGAGAAATATGAAAAGGGAAAAGCCATTACCGGGATTGAAAATGTAAAAGAGTCATTCGTTTTTCATGCCGGAACCAAGCTGGTCGACAGCGAAGTGCTTTCCGACGGCGGACGGGTGTTAGCGGTGACGGCCCTGGAAGACGGATTGTTCGATGCATTGCAGCAGGCCACGGCAGATGCAGGGCGGATTTTTTATAAGGGGCGCTATTTCCGGACCGACATCGGATTTGACTTAATGAACTATATAAACCACGAACAATGAGAAATTCACCAATTTTACTCGGAACCATCCTCGCCTGGCTATTTGTTGTACTAATCGTATTCGGATTGTGGGGATGTCCGACCTACCGCGTCTGGCAGCAGGAAATGGAGGGTAAAGCCGAGTTCGCCAAAGCGGAACAGAACCGACGAATCAAAATTGAAGAAGCGAAGGCTTACCTGGAGGCTGAAAAATTGAATGCTCAGGCCGAGGTTGAGCGTGCCAAAGGGGCTGCTCAGGCCATTGAGATTGAAAACGGAAGTATTACATCCAAATACATTCAATACCTGTGGGTAAGGCAGCAAAATAATTTAAACGACAAGACCGTCATTTACATTCCGACGGAAGGGAATCTGCCTATCCTGGAGGCGGGCAAGCGAACAACCGTTTCGCCGCGCACGGAAGTAGAATAGCTCTTGTCAAAACACAACATAGCGTGAAAAAACTTTTTTTGTTGGACGGAATGGCGCTGATTTACCGTGCTCATTTTGCCTTAAGTAAAAATCCGCGGTATACAGCCGCTGGAATTAATACATCTGCGGTAATGGGTTTTGCCAATACGCTGATGGAAATATTGAGGAAAGAAAGTCCGTCTCATATTGCCGTGGTATTCGATACAGCGGCGCCGACGACTCGTCACATTGAGTTTGAAGCGTACAAAGCGCATCGGCAGGTGATGCCGGAAGATCTTTCAGCGGCCATTCCATACATCTATCGTTTGATCGAAGGTTTCCGGATACCGGTGATAACCTACGACGGTTTTGAGGCCGACGACATTATCGGAACTCTTGCAAAAAAAGCAGAGGCAGAAGATTTTACCGTCTATTGTATGACACCTGACAAGGATTTTGCGCAGCTGGTGTCTGATAAGATTTTTCTTTACCGCCCGGCGCGGATGGGTAACGGTGCTGAAGTGCATGGCGTAGCCGAAGTGTTGGAAAAATGGGAAATAGAACGGGTAGATCAGGTTATTGATATTCTGGGACTATGGGGTGACGCTGTTGACAATATCCCGGGCATTCCGGGAATCGGTGAAAAGACGGCCAAGAAGCTGATTCAACAATATGGCTCGATGGAAGAGATTATCCGTCACAGTCATGAACTTAAGGGAAAACAACGGGAAAACATTGAGAACTTTGCCGAGCAAGGTTTAATTTCCAAAAAGCTGGCAACCATATTATTGGATGTGCCGGTCGAGTTCGACGAGGAGTCGTTGCGACTGGAGGGCCCAGACAAGGAATTGTTAGAACCCCTTTTCGCTGAGCTTGAATTCAGAACGTTAGGGAAGCGTGTGTTTGGGGATGAGTTCAACGTGAATGAGGCGCGTATCGAAGGATCGCAAATCGATCTTTTTAGTCAGCCCATAACGCGGTCGGTTACGCCCGATCCGGCGCCCCCGGCTGAAACGGGGAAAAATATTGAAAATACGGACCACGATTATATAACGGTTGATTCCGACGAGGAAATCTCGGCGTTGATCTCCTTGCTGAGCAAACAGAAGGCTTTCTGTTTCGATACAGAAACGACCGGTACGGATGCAAATTGCTGCGATATCCTGGGGATTTCCTTTGCGGTGGAGCCTGGAAAGGCTTGGTATGTGCCTTTCTCCCAGGTCAATGAAGAGTGTGTGGCCACCCTCAACCGATTTAAATCCTTATTAGAAGATGAAAACATCGCTAAGATTGGCCAAAACCTCAAATACGACATTCTGCTGTTAAGCTGGTATGGTATAAGAGTGAAGGGCGAGCTGTTCGATACCATGCTGGCCCACTACCTGCTGGATGCCGACTCACGGCACAATATGGACGTGCTTGCTGAAAATTACCTGGGTTATTCGCCCATTCCTATCACCAAACTGATTGGTCCGAAAGGTAAAAAGCAAGGCAATATGCGTGATATTGCCATTGACGTGGTGACACCCTATGCTTGTGAGGACGCAGACATTACCTTGCAATTGAAGAAGGTATTTGAGCCCCTGCTGGAGACTACCGGCTCGCTTCGGCTGGCCCGTGAGGTTGAGTTTCCGTTGATATATGTGCTGGCAGCAATGGAAAAGGAAGGCGTTCGGATCGACGTGGAAGTGTTGTCGGAACTTTCGACGAAACTGACAGCGGAAATTCTGGATCATGAAAGAACGATCTTCGAGAAAGCGGGGGTACAATTTAATATCGCATCTCCCAAGCAGCTCGGTGAAGTGCTTTTCGACAAGCTTCAATTAGACCCGAAGGCGAAGAAAACCAAAACAGGACAGTATCAGACGGGGGAAGATGTACTTTTAGCGCTGGCATCTAAAAGTGATATTGTGCAAGACATCTTAAATTTCAGGCAATTGCAGAAACTGAAATCGACCTATGTGGATGCTTTGCCTCAGCTGTTAAATGAAAAGTCGCAACGTCTCCATACCTGTTTCAACCAGGCAGTGGCTTCTACCGGGCGGCTGAGTTCGACCAACCCTAATCTGCAAAATATTCCCATTAAAACGGAACGCGGACGGGAGGTTCGGAAGGCTTTTATTGCCAGAGACAAGAATCATGTAATTATTGCAGCCGATTATTCCCAGATCGAGCTTCGGTTGGTTGCTGAAATCAGTGGTGATATCGCCATGAGGGACGCGTTTATTCAGGGGCTTGATATTCATACGGCAACCGCTGCGAAGGTATATGGAGTTGACCTCGACGAGGTGACTTCGGATATGCGCCGAAATGCCAAGGCTGTTAATTTCGGAATTATCTACGGACAGTCG
>DAIRDA010000188.1:0-4616 GCA_036796375.1 Albibacterium sp. | reverse complement strand
GATCATGTCGGCGAGCTATTGTTCAAAGCGAGCCAAAACCAGGATAACGGAACCGACAAATGGTTGTCGCAAGCTTTATACGGCGCAGCGGTGAAGCATCGTGATGGGTTTCGGAAGGCTGCTGAAAAAGCAGGTGCCGCTCAAAAGGCTTCTTTAACAGGAACTGTTCTGGCGGCCCTGGATAAGGAATTCCCGATCGAGAAGCCGAAAGAGCCCGTGAAAGTTGCTGAAAAAGCTCCGGCAAAAGCTCCTGTCAAGGAAGCCGCGAAACCTGCTCCTGCAAAAGCCAGAACCATCGTCGTGAGTGTGGTGAAGGATATTATGCAATTCGACAAGAAACTGATCAATCTAAAAGCGGGTGAAAAGATTTCTCTGCGCTTTGAAAATCCGGATGGAATGTTACATAACCTGCTGATCATTAAGCCAGGAACATTGAATAAGGTAGGCGCTGCTGCAGATGCCATGTTGCGGGATCCAAAAGCGGCCGATAAACACTATGTTCCTTCTGTACCGGAAGTATTGTTTGCGACGAAGCTTTTGAGCACCGGACAGTCGGTTACGCTTGAATTTACGGTGCCTGGCACTCCGGGCGATTATCCATTCGTATGTACTTTCCCGGGTCACTGGCGAGGTATGAACGGTATTATGCGTGTAACTAAATAATCTAAAAAGACATGAAAAGAAGTTATTTCAGTTTATTAATGGCTGGTTTTCTGTTGCTTGGGCTGTTCTCCTCTACGGAGATTGCCCAGGCAGCTGCCAGGAAACCAATTAAAGTATTGATGGTTGGCGGGGGATCTTCGCACGACTTTGATACGTGGTATAAGGGGTCGGATGTAAATACGCTCCAGCGGGATGGATTTGCAGAAGTTGTCTATCTCGACAACGTGCAGGAAATTCTGAAGCATCTGGCCTCAAGCGATGTTCTATTTTTAAGCAATAATCAACCGATGAACGACCCTGCTACGCGGGAAGCGATTTTCAGTTTCGTTGAAAGTGGTAAAGGACTGGTGCTGGCCCATGCGGCCTTATGGTATAACTGGGCCGACTGGCCGGAGTACAACAAGCAACTGGTTAGCGGTGGCTCTAACGGTCACGACGCTTATGGTAACTTCAGGGTTTCACTGACGAAGAAGCATCCGGTAACGAAAGGACTGGACAAAAGCTTTGAACTGAAGGATGAACTGTATTATTATAAAACAGATCCGGCAGGTCCGGGTATTGAGGTTCTTGCCGAAGCAAGCCGTATCGATGCAGAAGGGTCTTTTCCATCGGTATTTGTTGTTAAAAACCCGAAAGCCCGAATCGTTGGTATCGCGCTTGGTCACGATGCGGAGTCGCATGAAATTGCCAACTATCAGACACTTATCCGCAATGCAGTAAAGTGGGTAGCAGGGAAATAAGAGTTCTTATGTAAATAACATTTCACAAGTAATTAATCAATCACCTAAAATAATTTCAAAAAAAAAATTATGGATCAGAAAAAAATCACCGTTGTAATTGTCGGAATGGGTTTCGGTAAAGAGTTTATTGCCATTTATCAGGCACATCCAAACATTAAGGCGGTGGGTATTTGCACCAGGAATGAAAACACCCTTAACGAACTTAAAAACAAGTTCAATCTGGATGACGACTTATGTTTTACCCACTTTGAGGATGTAACCAAAAGGGAGGATGTAGACGCTATCCATATCGTTACACCGGTTCCTGAGCATGCAAAGATGACCTTGGCTTCTTTGAATGCTAACAAGCATACGGCTTGTACCATTCCGATGGCCATGACTGTTGAAGACTGCACAGCCATTGTAGAAGCCAGAAAAAAATCAAATAAAGTGTATATGATGATGGAAACGGCTTTGTATACCCGTGAGTTTCTATATGGTCTGAAATTGGCAGAAAGCGGAGAACTTGGACGCATCCAGTTTGTACGCGGATCGCATATTCAGGATATGAGCATGGAAGGCTGGGCTGACTATTGGAAAGGATACCCGCCTATGCTGAACGGTACCCACGCCATTTCACCTCTGTTGCGAATTAATAATACAAAAGCGGAGTCGGTTGTGTGCCATGGATCGGGTCGTTTGTCTGACGATCTGGCCAGTCGCTACGGCTCGCCCTTTGCTGTTGAAACTGCAACCTTTACCTTAAAGGACTCTGATGTGGTGGCCGAGGCAACGCGTTCACTTTTCGACGTGGTGCGTCAATACCGCGAAAGCTATGATGTATACGGAACAAAGATGTCTTTCGAGTGGGAGCAGCTGCAAGACGAAAGCCACGTTATTTTTGACGGCGGTGAGAATGCCAAACGAATTGATGTGCCTGATACCGACGAATTACTGATCGAGGAAATTAAACATTTCACTAAACGCGAAAAAATCGACGACCCTAATCACGTTTCCTTCTTACAGGGAGCAGGCCACGGCGGTTCACACCCGCACCTGGTTCAGGAGTTTGTTGCTGCCATCGTTGAAGGCCGGAAATCAGCAGTAGATGCAGACTTGGCTGCCAATTATACCTGCGCGGGAATTTGTGCGCACGAATCGGCCATGAATGGTGGAAAGCGTGTAACGATTCCAAATTTTGAATTGTAAATCAAACTAATTTTATCCAAAACCAATAACATATGAAATTTGGCGTAAGTACCTTTGTTTGGGTCTCGCCCTTCAGTACAGCCTCCTTTGACCTTGTTGACAAGGTCAAAGGTATGGGCTATGATATTATTGAAGTGGCGATTGAGGACAAAGATTTGATTGACTGGAAACAGCTCAAGCAAAGGGCTGATGACGCAGGTCTCAGTATCTCCATCAGTGGTGCCTTCGGCGCATCGCGCGATATATCGAGCGACAATGCCGATTATCGTAAAGAGGGTCTTCAATACATTAACGATTGTATCCGGATTGCTGCAGAAATGGGAAGTCCTGTTTTTGGCGGCCCCGTTTACTCGGCTGTCGGAAAAACTCGGCTGGTCTCCGACGAGCAAAAGCAGCAGGAGCGCGACTGGTGTCTGGAAAATTTGCACCTTGCCGCACAGGTGGCTAAAGAATATGGAATCACCGTAGGTGTTGAACCGCTGAACCGCTTCGAGACGGATATGGTAAATACTGCAGATCAGGCGATGTCATTAATCCGGGAGGTGGGAAGCCCTTTCCTAAAACTCCAACTGGATACATTCCACAATAATATTGAGGAGAAAAGTATACCCGAAACCATCCGAAAATATGGTAAAGACCTTTGCCATGTGCAGGGGAATGAATCCGACCGCGGTACACCAGGGACGGGAAATGTTGACTGGACCGGCATTCGGGATGCATTTACGGAAGTGGGCTATAACGAGGCAATAATCATTGAAACGTTTGGGGCGCCTTCTAAAGAGCTTGCGCGTGCTGCCAGCATCTGGAGGCCCTTAGCGAACAGTGCCGATGAACTTGCCAGTGAGGGGCTTGCATTTTATAAGCAAATGTTCGGTTGATTTTACTATTTTAGAAACTCTTTTAAAACTAACCTTTTATAATCCCATTTTATGAATTCAGATCTATCCAAGCCGGTGACGGTAAGTGGAGTTGATGAACGGTCCAGAAAAATACTTTTCTGGGGATGTTTCATTGTCCTGGTTGCATCAGCCTTCGGCTTTGTTTTCCGTTCTTTTTTAATGCCTCAATGGGGCATTCAGTTCGACCTGAGTAAAACGCAGCAGGGCGAGATCTTCGGTGTGAGCTTCTGGCCATTCGGAATAAGCATCGTTGTTTTCAGTTTGATTATCGACCGTATTGGTTATAAGAAATCGATGATCTTCGCTTTTCTTTGTCATTCCGTTTCAGTATTGCTTACCATTATGGCCGATGGCTACTGGATGCTCTATGTGGGAACGTTCCTTTTCGCCCTGGGTAACGGTGCTGCGGAAGCAGTAGTGAACCCGGTGGTAGCAACCATGTATCCGCGGGAAAAAACAAAATGGTTGAATATCCTTCATGCCGGTTGGCCGGTTGGTATTGCCATTGCAGGTGTTATGGGTATTGCCATGCTACATTATTCATTCAGCTGGGAAGTTATTATCGGGGTGATCATGCTTCCAACAATTGTCTACGGCTTGTTAATCGCTAAAAGGCACTTCCCGGTAAATGAGCGGGTGAAAGCAGGTGTCACCTACCTTGAAATGCTAAAAGAAGTTGGAATCCTGGGGATTTTAATCATCGTGGGCCTCTGTACATTCCAGTTAGGATCACTGTTCGGCTGGTCATATATGGCGAGTACGGTCATAACGATCCTGATTGTCGCCTTTTTCGGTTTTTTTGTCAGATCTCTGGGACGGCCACTCTTTATTATCTTGCTGTTGCTGATGATTCCTCTGGCTACAACAGAACTCGGAACAGATAGCTGGATCACCGATCTGATGACGCCGGAAATGCAGAAAATTGGACTTCAGGGAGGTTGGGTGTTGGTTTACACTTCCATAATCATGGCTGTTCTACGTTTTTATGCAGGTCCGATTGTAGAGCGTTTTTCTCCCTTGGGTTTGCTTGCAATCTCTGCTTTTGTTGCCGCGGTCGGACTTCAATATCTGTCCTATTCGATCGGTTTCGGAATCATCATTGCTGCAACCATCTATGCCTTGGGTA
>DAIRDA010000187.1:0-4621 GCA_036796375.1 Albibacterium sp. | reverse complement strand
CGATTCCGCGCTTGTCTTGTCCGCCCAGACGGTGAGGAATGCCTATCCACTCTTCGATGAAATTGTAAAGAGCAACATTATTGATTTCGTAGGGTGACACGCCAACGATGTCGGCATATTTCTCTTTTAATTGCTCGGCAGTTTTCGGTTTGATATTATAAACAGGTGCCGGCGGGCGATTCGCAACACCTGGCCGTTCCGGACGGGCGAGGCATCCGGTCAGTATGACGGCGATGAAGAGCAAGATAAAATTCAGGTAATGGTGTTTCTGCATGTTCTTAGGATGTACACTACCGAAATGGGTTATTATACAAGGTCGATTTCAGACAACTGCTCAATCAGAACATGTCCTTCAGCGCCGATGGAAAGCAGTTTTACTGAACATAATTCATTTATTAACAAAGGGTCATAGGCCGTCTCTACCTTTACATAGTTCTTTGAAAAACCATGCATCATACCGCTTTTGTTGTCGCTTTCGAATAAAACTTCTACGTCTTTCCCTAATTGCTGTTCGTAGAATAAACGTCTTTTCTTTTCTGAAAGTATGTGCAGCATTTTGCTTCTGTCCGACCGGCTCGAACCGGGTACTTTCCCTTCCATTTGTGCTGCAATGGTATTTTCCCGCTCTGAGTAGGTAAACACGTGCAAATAGGAAACCGGCAGTTGATTGAGAAACTCGTACGTTTCAAGGAAATGCTCACGGGTTTCGCCTGGAAAACCGACGATAACATCTACTCCGATGCAACAATCGGGCATTAATGCTTTGATAGTGGCGATGCGGTCTGCGTAAAGCTCGCGGCGGTATCTTCTCCGCATTTTCGCTAAGATTTCGTTGCTACCTGACTGAAGCGGGATATGGAAGTGTGGCACAAAACGCTTGGAAGTGGATACAAACTGAATGATTTCGTTGGAAAGCAAGTTGGGTTCTATGGAGGAAATACGGAATCTGCTGATTCCTTCGATTTCATCCAATGCCATGATCAATTCCAGAAAGGTCTCTTCGCGTTTTCCGTTATGAATTCCAAAGTCGCCAATATTCACTCCAGTGAGCACAATTTCTTTAATTCCGGTTGCTGCGATTTGTTCGGCCTGCCTTACGATGTCGCTAACAAACCCACTCCTGCTGGCTCCGCGGGCCAGCGGTATGGTGCAGAAGGTACAGGAGTAGTCGCATCCGTCTTGCACTTTTAAGAATGTCCGGGTGCGATCACCTATAGAAAAAGCGGGGACGAATGCCTGGGTTTCTTCAATAGGCTGGTTATGAACCACAGCCTTGGGTTGCTTGGTGAGCGTGTCGATGTGCTCAATGATATTAAACTTTTCTGCCGCACCCAAAACCATATCTACGCCTTCGATCTCTGAAATCTCTTTCGGCTTTAACTGCGCATAACAGCCAACAATCGTAATGTAAGCACCGGGGGAGTATTTTAGTGCTTCTTTCACAACTTTTCTGCACTTCTTATCAGCATGGTCAGTAACGGAGCATGTGTTGATAACATATACATCTGCCGCCTCGTTAAATTGAACCGTGTCATAACCGGCATCCTGGAAAAGACGTCCGATCGACGAAGTCTCCGAGAAATTCAGCTTACATCCAAGTGTGTAAAAAGCTACTTTTTTATTCATAATTATTTGCAAAATTAACATTTTAAACAGATATTTCCTACCTTTTGACCTTAACACATTTGTATGAAAACCAAAATAACGTTAGCGCTACTTGCTTTAGCCAGCAGCCTGCATGCCTGTAAAAATGGTACGGAGGCTGGAAACGGAGAAACTCCGGTAACTGACACCCTGGAAGTCAGAGAGAATTCAACACTTTATCAGAGCGAAAAACAAAATTTCTATCTTGATACGCTGAGTGCCGATCTGGAAAACCCATGGGGACTTACCTGGTTGCCAGACGGACGTACGTTGATTACTGAAAGAAGCGGTAAGGTTATATTGTTTGATGAGAAAGACAGATCTTCCGTACAGGTAAAGAACGTTCCTGCCGTATACGCGGAGGGTCAGGGAGGCTTACTTGATATCACGCTTCACCCCGATTATGATAGTAACAAGTGGATTTACATTACCTACGCAAAACCCGGCCCTACCGGGGGAAGCACAACTCTTGCCCGTGTTAAACTTGAGGGAGATGCTTTTGTAGGGCTTGAAGAGCTGTATCAAACACATCCGATTGTGGATTCTAAAGTCCATTTTGGCAGCCGCATTGTGTTCGACAACGATGGCTACCTGTATTTCAGCGCGGGTGAGCGAGGAACTAAAGAGAATGCGCAGAATTTAAAGGTGGATCATGGAAAAGTTTTTCGTCTGAACGATGACGGTAGTATCCCTGAAGATAATCCATTTGTGAACACACCAGGCGCCAAGAAGGCGATTTGGACGTACGGAAACCGGAACCCTCAGGGACTTGCATACGACGGGGAAAATGACATTCTTTACGAAGTAGAGCATGGCCCACAAGGAGGCGATGAGTTGAATATTCTTGAAAAGGGCAAAAATTACGGTTGGCCGGTAATTACCTATGGTATCGATTATAACGGCGATATTATCTCGGATCTGACAGAGAAAGAAGGAATGGAGCAGCCTATTCATTTCTGGAAACCATCTATAGCGACATGCGGAATGTTGTTTGTAAAGGGTGACAAATACCCGAATTGGAAAGGGAATTTGTTGGTTGGGGCCTTGGCTCGTCAGCACGTGTCTCGTGTTGTGGTTGATGGAAGAAGCGTGAGCCATGAGGAAAAACTTCTTGAAAACCACGGAAGGGTACGGCAGGTTGGTCAAAGCCCCGATGGATATATTTATGTGATCACAGAAGGCCCGGGTCAGTTGTTAAAACTGATTCCAGCCAGATAATATCAAGCTTCTTTCGAGGAATGGAATTCGATTTTGCCAACGCTTAAATGCTGCGTATATTTGTATGGATGGACAGCAACCAAATACTAGCAAAAGCGTTGAATTTCGAATTCCTTTCCCAAGAAGAAGGAATATTTCTCTACCACCACTCCTCTACTGCAGCGTTGACCTACGTTGCAAACGAACTTAGAAAAATTCAGGTACCTCACGGGAAAGTAACGTGGCAGATTGATCGTAACGTTAACACGACCAACGTGTGCATTGCGAACTGCAAGTTTTGCAATTTTTTCAGGCGCCCGGGTCATGACGACAGTTATATCACCGACATTGAAACCTACAAGCGAAAAATTGAGGAAACGTTCCGCTTTGGAGGCGACCAGCTGTTGCTCCAGGGAGGGCATCATCCCGATCTTGGCCTCTCCTTCTATACCACCCTTTTCAGACAATTAAAAGAACTCTACCCCGACCTGAAACTACACGCGCTGGGGCCGCCAGAAATAGCGCATATATGTAAGCTCGAAGGCCTGAGTCACACAACCGTGCTGCAAGAACTGAAAGCGTCGGGTCTGGATTCACTGCCGGGCGCAGGCGCGGAAATTCTGAACGACCGGGTAAGGAGATTGATATCGAAAGGAAAATGTGGCGGCCAGGAATGGTTGCAGATTATGGAGGCTGCCCACCAACTTCACATCTCGTCGTCAGCGACGATGATGTTCGGCCATATCGAGACCATAGAGGAACGTTTTGAACACCTGGTTTGGATAAGAGAGGTTCAGGCAAAAAAACCTGCTGATGCTGATGGCTTTATCGCCTTTATCCCCTGGCCGTTTATGGACGATGGGACGCTGCTTAAAAAAGTAAGGGGAATAACCAATACCGTAACCAGCGAGGAATATGTGCGCATGATAGCACTTAGCAGGATTATGCTTCCAAATATTAAAAATATCCAGGCATCCTGGCTGACCGTCGGAGAAAAGACCGGTCAGCTTTGTCTGCACGCAGGCGCTAACGATTTCGGTTCAATCATGATCGAAGAGAATGTTGTTTCGGCTGCTGGAGCACCCCATCGATTTACCTCGCAAACGATTCAGAATGCCATTCGGCAGGCCGGATTTGAGCCGCAACTTCGAAACCAGCGCTACCAATGGAGAGAAATTCCGAAAGGAATGGAAGAGCAGGTTATAGACTATTAACGGCATGATAGAGCGGCTAGAACAGCAGATTGAATCTCTGATTTTTGCTTCAGACCAAAGTATTAGTGTAAAAGATATACAGGTAATACTTTTTAACACCTTCGGAGTCGACATTAGCCTTCGTGAAATTGAACAAGGAATCGAAAACATTAAAAGCAGATATCGTGACGATCAATTCGCTTTCGAATTGGCTACGATTAATGAAGGTTATCTGTTTCTATCGAAGCCAGCATTTTTCCCGGTGATAAACCAGCTTCAGTCGCACAGATCGAAAAAAAGACTAAGCCAGGCGGCACTCGAAACCTTGTCTATCATCGCTTACAAAGAACCCATCACCAAGCTGGAAGTGGAGCAGATACGGGGTGTAAATTGCGACTATTCTATACGTATGCTACTGGAGAAGGAGCTGATTCGCATTCTGGGGAAATCTACGAGTGTTGGGAAACCGCTGTTGTATGGGACAAGCGACCTCTTTATGGATCACTTCGGGATTAACTCAAAACAGGATCTGCCCAAACTGAAGGATATTGTCGCCGAAGATAATTTCATTGGAGATGCCGGTGAAT
>DAIRDA010000186.1:0-4622 GCA_036796375.1 Albibacterium sp. | reverse complement strand
AATGGCCTGAGATAAATAATTTCGGCGGATCCGTTTGCATGATGTTTCGAACGGCGGGCTGATAGCGCTTGGGATAACCGCCAATATGAATCATTAGTACCTCGACCCCCTCGCATACAAAGCGGTTTTGTTCGGGAAAAAGGGTTCGAATCTCTTTACCGTCGATATTGCCATAAACTCCGCGAAGTTTTTTGAAAGCCGAAAGACGGTCGATTACTTGCAGATTGCCAAAATCGCCGGCGTGCCAGATTTCGTCGCACTTTTCAAAGTGGCGGAATACTGCCTCATCTAAAAACCCATGCGTATCTGAAATCAGCCCTATTCTTTTCATAATTCAAAGTTAGAACTTAATAAAGAAGGGGCTTAATAAATTATTGTAGGCTTCTGTGTAAACTCCCTGCCGCTCGTAGATAGGAAAATCATCCTTGCTATAATTACCCGAATCTGGCCCTGCCTTGAAGGTACTGATAGTCCGGAACGGTTCGCCCTGAGGAAATGAACTGACGAGGCGCTCGTGATGCAAGCTGAGGTTGCCATGAATGCCCATGGATATGATTTGATCGCGACTGCTAAGCGGCCAAATGATCTGGAAGCTTCCCGACGGCGTTAGGAGCTGTTCAGCTTTGCGGAATAGCTGTTTGAAAAACTCGACCGATCCATGTCGTGAAAGCGACTTCTTCTCTCCGGGGTTTTTCAGTGAATTAAGGAAGAAAGGCGGATTGGAGACGATCAGGTCGAAGCGGTGCTTGCTTCCAAATTCGCCGATTCCGGTGTATTGAACGGAAAGTCTGTCTGCGAACGGAGAGTTTCGAAAATTTTCAGCCGCACACTGGACGGCACCTTGATCAATATCGATGGCTTCGACAATTGCTTCCGGAAATCGTTGTGCAAGCATCAGGGCAATGACGCCGGTACCAGTGCCGATATCCAAGATTCGATGGGCTTGTTTTTGTTCGGCACTGACTGCGAGCAACACTCCATCCGTGTTGATCTTCATGGTGCAACCGGATTGGTTGACATCGAACTGCTTGAAACGAAATATATCTTTCATATAATTAAAAGCCCTCAGCTGGTATTTACAAACCAATAGAGCGCTGGTTGGCTCAGATGGTAACGGTTTCCAGACTTTCTCTCCGAGCCTGCTTCTTTTTAAACTGAACATATAAAAATACCATGCCGAATATAACACCTGTCGTAACAGCCATGGCGCCGGCAACCGAAACATCGAAGTAGGAAGCCGCATAAAAACCCAAAATGGATATGGCGATTCCGAGGAAGGCTGTCAGGATCAGCATGCGCTTCAGACTCTCGGTAAGCAAATAGGCGATCGAGGGTGGGCCGATCAGAAAATTTATTATTAAAATGGCTCCCACCGATTCGAAAGATACGACGGTTGTCATGGAAACCAGGCCCATTAACAGGTAGTGCCACAAGGCGGTAGATACCCCGATGGCCGTCGCGAAAGCGGGATCGAAGGCCGTGAGCGATAGCCGCGGGAAGAAAATTGAAATGAAAAGGACGATTATGATGAGCATAAAACCAAGCAGGTAAACGGGTCGAGGCCCTAAATTTCTTCCAGCGTCGGTGATAAGTGTATCGATAGGCACGTAGGCGATTTCACCGTACAGCACACAATCCTGGTCGATGTCAACCTGGCCGGCAAAGAGGCTGATTAAGATAACCCCGATGGCGAAGAGGAAGGTGTAGGTAATCCCGATAGCGGCGTCGCCCTGTACTTTGGCTTTTTTACTGAGGTACTCAATGAGAAAAGTACTTAACAATCCCAACGCGGCGGCGCCGACAAGGATGGTAAGCGGCTCGCGGTTTCCACTCATCAGGAACGCAATAACGATGCCTGGTAATACGGCATGACTAATAGCGTCGCCAATCATGCTCATTCTCCGCAATACGAGAAAACAACCCAATAATCCGGCAGAAACGGCTACCAATGCCCCTGTTAATATAATCCAAAAGTCAATCATCGCTCTTTTCTTTTAAACGTGGGATATGAGACTCATGTGGATCTTTTTCGGGAAAGCCCAGCTGCTGTTCCAATTCTTTTTCAAGTTGAGCATTGAGAACGTGCTCGATCATTTCAGCGTTTTCATGAACCTTGTGTGCAGGCATTTGCATGTATTTAGTCAGATACAGTTCCCAGAGACGGTGCAGTCGGACAATACGGGCCGACTCGGCTTTACCCGAAGAAGTAAGTCGCCACCGGCCATCAGGATTGCTGTCTATACGATTTTTGCGCTTCAAACGGCCCAGGCCCGACAAGAATCTTGACTGGTTCATCATACCCCTGCTATTTAACTGCCTGGAAGAATATTCGCTGGAAAGCGTATCATCAGCGTCTGCCAGCACCGCGGCGTCGCGTTCGCCCAACTGGAAAAATGCTTTCAAAATGTTTTCTTCATCGGCTTTGCGGCTATATTGACGCTTCTTCCACCATCTGAATACCGAGCCACGTTTCGGTGCAAAGAAAAAGGAAAAAAAAGCAATGCACGAGGAGGATACCACCATCCAGGGGCCTGTGGGCATGGAGGGAGCAAGGTAGGAAATGAACGCACCGGCGAGTCCGGATACGGCTCCGAAACAAGCCGATATCAAAACAATCTTCTTAAGGTTGTCGGTCCAGAAACGAGCAGCAGCCGCCGGTGTAATCAGCATGGCAGCCATCAGGACCACACCGACAGCAGTTATCCCTGTCACGACTGCAAGCACCGTCAGCGTGGTAAGAAGTAGCTCCAGCTTCCCCACCGGAAGTCCGATGGTCTTCGCGAAGGGCTCATCAAAGGCCGTCAATGCAAACTCTTTAAAAAATGCGACGACCGTAAGTACAAGCAACAAACCGATACCTGAGAAAACCAACACGTCGCTTCCTATAAGGGCTGCGGCGTTGCCGAAAATAAATCCCTCTAAACCGCTTTGCGATGAAAAACCGTGATGTTGAATGTAGGTGAGCATGACCACGCCCAAGCCGAAAAAGACCGTCAACACAATGCTGATCGCAGCATCTTTTTTTACTTTTGAATTTCGGGTAATGTAGTCGATCAGCACGATGGAAAGCCAGCCGGAAATAAACGCCCCTGCTATGAGCAGTGGGATATTCTTTGTACCGGTAAACAGAAAGGCAGCGCATACGCCAGGCAACACCGAATGTGAAACTGCATCGCCAATAAGGGCCTTTTTTTTCAGGACGATAAACACCCCGACAATGGCCGAACTAGCGGCCAGCAGCATCGATCCAAGCACCACATAGCGGATATTAGGATCAGAAAATGAAAAAAAATCGAGTATCTCTTTCATTTGTTTTTCTTTTTCCCCTCCTGCGGGAAAGGTTGGTTTGCCAGAATATTCCGCACACTGGAAAGAAGCGTGAGCTTTCCTCCATAGGCTTTTTGGATATTTTCATCGGTAAATGTTTCTTCGGTAGGGCCGCAAGCAATTAAGTTAACATTCAGAAGGATGGTCCAGTCAAAATAGCGCTTTACGGACTGGAGATCGTGATGAACCACCATTAGCGTTTTTCCCTGATCCGACATGGTCCGCAACAGGCTTATAATGGCCTCTTCTGTGGCGGCATCGACGCCGGCAAAGGGCTCGTCGAAAAGGTAAAAGTCGGCCTCCTGCGCTAGGGCGCGGGCAATAAATACCCGCTGCTGCTGTCCGCCTGAAAGTTGTGATATCTGACGCCCTGAGAAGTCGCTCATCCCTACTTTGTCGAGGCATTTTTCAACCACCTCACGATCGGCCTTTCCCGGACGCTTGAGTAATCCGAGTTTGCCATAACGTCCCATCATCACGATATCGTAAACAGAGGCTGGAAAATCCCAGTCGACCGATTCCCGCTGTGGGACATAGCTCACACGCTGACGCACTTCACTAAGCGGCTTGCCAAAAATCTCGACGGTCCCGTTAGATACGGGTATTACATCCATAATGGATTTAAGCAGTGTAGACTTCCCGGCACCGTTGGGTCCGACGATACCGACAATCTTCCCTTTGGGGATATCGAAATCGATACTCCAAAGTACGGGCTTTCTCGTATAGCCAACCGTTAAACTTTTTACTGAGAGTACTTGATCGTCCATCTATTCCAGTGCTTTAATAATCGTATTAACATTATAGTTCATCATACCTATATAGGTCCCCTCAGGCCCTTCAGGATCGCCCAGGGCATCCGTATAGAGCGTTCCGCCGATGCGTACTTGCGACCCCTCTTGCGATGCACCGGCCACCACTGCTTCAAGCGACTTGGACGAAACGGAGTTTTCTACAAAAACAGCTTTGATATCGCGACTGACGATGAGCTTCACCAGATCAGAAACGTCGCGAAGACCAAACTCAGCGAGGGTTGATATGCCCTGAAGTCCGATCACTTCAATGTTATAGGCAGCGCCAAAATAGTTAAATGCATCGTGAGAAGTAACCAGTACGCGCTTGTGTCTAGGAACCCGATCCATTCTGCGATGAATAGACAATTCAAGACTATCCAGTTGCGCGATATAGGCGTCGGTGTTTTGCCTGAAATACTCAGCCCGCGCAGGCATCAATTCGGCCAGTTTCTCATAGGTGAGCCCGACAAGGGCCTTCCAAAGCGTAACATCAAACCAAATATG
>DAIRDA010000185.1:0-4623 GCA_036796375.1 Albibacterium sp. | reverse complement strand
GCAAAGAAGCCGTTTGCAGCCTGAAAGGTAATATTATCCTGTTCGGCGGTGCTCAAATTTCCGATGCTTGTTGTCTGTGCATAGTTCAGGTAACCCTGTGCATCGCCTTTATCGATGTATATATTTTGAATTGATTTTAGGGCAAGTTTCGCTTCGTCAGTTGTCGAGTAATCTTCAACCACGCGCTGAAAAACCTTAATCGCTTCATCATTCTCCTGGTTGTTGTAATGAACCAGTCCGATGGTTACAAGCGCGCGCGGAACATAGCTGCTTCGTGGGTATTTATCCACCATCGCCTGCAATCCGGTAATGGCTATATCCGTTTCTCCACGAAGAAAGTGAGAATACGGAATCTCGAAAGCAGCATCATCTGAGTAATTCGAATTAGGGAATCGCTGCTGCAGTTCAAGCAAGGTCGCAATTTTCGTGTCTACCTGTCCCTGCAGGCCCTGAATAATCCCCCGCTGATACAAGGCATAGTCTTCTCCTTTTGCTTTGCTGCTGATTAGTTTGTTGTACTGCGTCATCGCCCGGTCGTAACTTCGCATTGAGAAGTACGAATCTCCCAACCGTGCAATAGCGTCGTTTCGAGTATTCGCATCCAGGTCGCCCGAAGCCAAAAAGCGCTCAAAGTAATTTGCCGCAGTCGTGAACGACGAGTTTCGGTATGCTGAATATGCAAGCGCATAGTTTGCGTAGTTGTAAACGGAGGTGTTTTTCGCTGCCGGATAGCGCAGAAAGCGGTCGAAGTTCACAACAGCTTCTCCATATTTACGCACTTCATACATTGCTTCCGCTTTCCAGTAGGTTGCCAGCGCTTGAATCTCCGGATCGATAGGATTGCTCTCAGAGCGCATAAAAAGCGAAATCGCATTTTCGAACGCACGTTCGTTATAGTGTTCAAGTCCACGGTAGTAGGTAACCTTCTGATAAGCAGCATTTGCCTCGGGCCCCCGCTTTGTGATCGTTTCCAGAATATTGACTGCCTCGAAATAGTTCTTCGTGCTTAGCAGAATCTCCGCCAGCAATGTTTTGGCCTCATCCAGTTTGGCCGATTTCGGATATGTCTTCAAGAAATCCTGCGTTGCGTCCAAAGCCACCTGATGGAATTCCAGTTCATAGGAAAGCTTCGCGTAATTTAAGGCACCTTCTTCCTTCAACTGAGGGTCGAAATCAAGTTTGGATGCCTTGAAGAACGCATTTCGGGCGCTCTCCTTATTACCAGCCTTCAGAAAAGCATCTCCAAGTGTAATCATACCTGCCTGGTAGTAAGCCTCCGGCTCATCCAGTTTCTCAAGTTCTGCAATCGCCTTCTTGATGTCCCCTTCTTTATAGGCGATATAACCAATATTATACGTGTCCTGGTTGCTTTGTGTTTGCCCCTGATCGGCCGCCTGATATTTATCGTAATAAATCTTCGAGTTTTTCAGATCCCCTTTCGCAAAGTAGGTTGCACCCACAATACGGAAAAGATCTGTTTCGCTTTCCTGTTTTGTGTTTTCAAGGATTGGGATGGCATACGCCAATACATCATCGTAACGCTTGTCCAGATAGTAAAGAGAAGCGATATAGTAGGGATAACTGTTTTCAAATTCTTTCGATCCCTTCAAGCGTTCAAATTCACTAAGAGCTGTTTTGTACTCGCCGTCCAGATAGGCAAGATAGGCATAATAGTAGATGGCCGATTCGCTAAACGCAGAACGTTCGTTCTTAAGTCGCTCAAAAATTGGCTTTGCTTCTTTGGTCCGGTCCTTTTTAAAATATGAGTAGGCCAGTTTAAACCGGTATTCAGAGCTCTCTGATCCGCTGAGGGCGCCACCGTCAAGTTTTTCAAACCACTCAATCGCCTTGTCGTAATTTTTCTGCGCAAAATAAGAACGTCCAACCTGGTAATAAGCCGCCTTTGTATTGGCACTCGTGGGGTAGTCGCGGATAAACTTAAGAAACAAATCCTCAGCGTCCCGGTTTCCCACCTCCAGGGCGCAAACAGCCTGATAGAATCTAGCTCTTTCTTTTATTAAGCTAACCTCTGCCTGTTCATCTTCCTGTATGACTGAAAGTATCCTTGAATTTTCTACTTTATCGAACTGCTTGGCGGCGGCTACGTATTTTCCCCGTTCATACAATTCCATTCCGCTCTTGTATGCTTTGTCTATTTCCTGCCAGGCACTTTGCTGAGCGTAGGCTCCGCTGGCAACTAAGCTAAGTGCAAGACTTATTTGAGTGAATTTTTTAAACATATTGTCTAATATCCTTTTTGTGCTAAGATAAGATGATTATTACTCTTTATAGAATAGTATTAGTTATAAATGATTAACAATCAATTAAACGGCGAAAACCGTTAAATAATATAGCCAGGCCATATTATTGAATCATCTAAGTGTTAACCTCGTTTGGCAGCGAGTAAATACAGAACCGCCATCCGGACGGCTACACCGTTTTCTACCTGATCAAGTATAATGGAGTGTGAACTGTCGGCAACATCGCTTGTAATCTCTACACCGCGATTGATAGGTCCTGGATGCATGATTACAATCTCCTTGTTCAACGAATCAAGTATCGATCTGTTAAGTCCGTACAACATAGAATACTCCCTAAGCGATGGGAAATAAGCGATGTCTTGCCGTTCCAGTTGTATGCGCAACATATTGGCAACGTCGCACCAGTTCAGCGCCTTAAGCAGATCATGCTCCACGCGTACGCCCAGAGATGCGATATATTTGGGTATCAGTGTGGTAGGTCCGCAAACCATGACTTCAGCTCCCAGCTTTTTCAGACATAGGATATTTGATAATGCCACCCGTGAATGCAGGACGTCTCCGATAATGGCAATTTTTCGCCCGCGCACATCGCCCAACTTTTCGCGTATGGAGAAAGCGTCGAGAAGTGCTTGGGTAGGATGCTCGTGGGCACCGTCGCCTGCGTTGATAATTTGGGCTCCCACATGGTTTTTCAGAAACACTCCGGCGCCCGCATACGGGTGCCGCAGCACAACCATGTCCACCTTCATCGCTAAAATATTATTTACCGTATCGATCAGTGTCTCGCCTTTGCTGACGGAGGAAGAGGAGGCCGAAAAGTTTACCACATCGGCCGAAAGCCTTTTTTCAGCCAATTCAAATGAGAGTCGTGTGCGGGTAGAGTTTTCGAAAAAAATATTCGCAATCGTTATATCCCGAAGGGAAGGTACCCGCTTAATTGGCCTGTTAAGCACATCTTTGAAAGTGTCGGCCGTTTTTAAAATCAGCTCAATATCGTTTTCGTTTAGATCTTTAATGCCCAGAATATGTCGTGTGCTCAGTTCCTCTTTTGCGTCTTTCATGCTCGTGATGGTCGAAATAAGTGTAAGCCTTTAAGCCGGTTCTTCATTAATCAATAAAACCTGATCCATTTCATCGGTTTCCTGCCAGCTCACAATCACTTTCTGCGAATTGATGGAGTCGACCGAAAGTCCGATATAATCTGGCTCGATGGGCAGGTGCCTGGCGAAGCGGCGGTCAACCAGAACCAGTAATTCCACTTTTCGCGGTCGTCCGAACGATTGTAGCGCGTCGAGGGCCGAACGAATCGTTCGTCCTGTCCACAACACATCGTCAACCAGTATAACTTTCTTGTCCTCTACAATAAAGTCCATATTCGTGCTGCTGGGCGACAGGGGTAAAGAGCCCTTCATCCGAAAATCGTCTCGGAAGAAAGTAATATCCAGGTCTCCTGAAGGAATTCGATCGAGGCTAAGGGTTTTTTTTAACTCTTTAACAATTCGCCGGGCAAGGTAAACCCCGCGAGGCTGTATACCTACAATAACTGAATCGGAAAAATCCTGGTGGTTTTCGATTAACTGGTGGCAAAGACGCTGAAGGGTAATTTGAAATTTAGCTCCGCTTAACAGAATTGAATTTTGCATCAGTGGTTTTATTTGGTCAAAAATAACATTTTTTTCATAAACCTTCACAGCCGTCGGGATATTTGGACTCGAATTTGCTTTTAAGTCAAAAAGCTATAAAAATTGAACTGATGAGAAATTTGTTGATAATTGCCGGAGTAATACTGCTGATTTGTTGGGTAATTGGTCTAATCTTTAAGGTGGTCGGACTCGCGATTCATGCACTGTTGGTCGTAGGCCTTTTCTTCCTTGTACTGAGCCTGATTCGTAATAAACGCAGAAACCGTCAGATCCGATAGCATGCAGCAAAAAGCCCAGTAAGTAATACCTACCGGGCTTTTTTTATGTTTGTAGAACTGGTACTAATAGGCAAGATCGTCCGCTTTGCTTTCAGCTTCTGCAGCGGAGTAAGCGTTCTCTGAGAACTCATATCGCTTTTCGATCACCTCCTGGTTGTTCTTTATATAGTCAACGGTTTCATTTAATCCTTCAACGAACTTTTCAAAATCCTCCTTGTATAAAAAGATCTTGTGTTTAATAAATACACCATCTTCCAGTCTTTTCTTACTTTCAGTGATGGTCAGGTAGTAATCGTTCGCACGTGTGGCTTTTACATCGAAAAAATAGGTGCGCTTCCCTGCTCTCACTTTTTTAGAATAAACCTCCTCACGATCTCTTTTGTCAAAATCTCCCATTTCAAAAATTTTAAATAAGTTCTAAATCGCCATAAATATAAATCA
>DAIRDA010000184.1:0-4652 GCA_036796375.1 Albibacterium sp. | reverse complement strand
AATACCAGCCAATATCGCGCATAAAGAATCCCCGGGAATAATCCTCCCCGAAGGTCGGAAACAGGAAGCCGGAAGAACGTTTATTCATCTTTGGAAAAAATGCAAAAGGAAGCGTAATAAAAGGAAGCGGAACATCTTCGATCACCAGATAAGCGGGTCCGGTAACAATATTTTTTTCACTCACCACTCCCCGGCTGATATGAATACCGAAATGAGTGTGCGGCTCTGGAAGATTACAGGTACTGTACATGGCGTCTTTGATGGATGCCTCATCGTACTGATTTTTCTTCAGCTGGCGAGCCTGTATAAAGCCACCTTCCACTTCCGAGTGGGTTCCATATACTTTCCCCTTCCGGGAATTAAAGTTGTAATAGAGCGAATCGGTGGTCGTGGGAGGTTCGGTCTGCGTTTTAAAGATGGGGCGCCCGCGGTACCGGTGATTATGATCGTACGATCCGCTGGCAAAAAGTAGATTTTTATTATTATCAATCCGGATATAATCGCCTGTAATCTCAAAATCTTCGTACTTAATTTTTGCATTTCCGAAAAAATGCACCACATTGTTGCGGTAATCCATCCAGGTGGAATCGCTCGCGGAACTGTTAATGGCCGCAGCCAGTGCATTCGGATCGGCCGTTCTTGACGCTGGGCCGCCCGAAGTTATGCTGGTATCCGGCCGGTTCAGCGTATCCGTCAGGGTGGTGTCAGGCACCGCAAGCGTGTCAGGAATTTGAGGCGCTACAGGTACCCGCTTTGTGGTATCAGCTTCCGGAACCACCTGGCCCGATACTGAAAGGGCAGTAAACAGCGTTATAAATAATAAAAATAGTTTGGAAATGCTGATAATCAATTTCAAAATATGACTTTGAATAGTACTTTTGTAAAATAATGTAAGTCGTCAAAAATAGTGAAAATAACTCCTATAAATCTAAGCTACAATATGAAAAATAAATTTACGCATCATAATACGCTTACCCTTCTCCTTCTCCTTTTACTTTTTCCATTTTTTAGCTTTAACCCGCCGACCAATAAGCCTGCCTATCGCATCAAAACCATCGTTCTTGATCCGGGTCACGGAGGTCACGATGGCGCCACACGCGGAGCCATCGCCCGCGAAAAAGATGTCGCATTAGAGATTGCCCTGAAACTCGGAAAGCAGATTGAACGGGAAATGAAGGATGTGAAAGTCATCTATACAAGAAAAACGGATGTTTTCGTTAAATTGTATGAGCGTGTCGAAATCGCCAATGCCAATAACGCCGACCTGTTTATTTCCATTCACTGTAATTCAATGCCCAAGAAAGCAGGAAATGAGCGCGTAAGCGGAACAGAAACCTTCGTGTCGGGGTATAATCGCTTAGGCGAGCAAGATGTTGCCATGCGCGAAAATGCCTCCATGCTCCTCGAAGAAAATTATGAGGAAAACTATGATTTCGACCCTACCGACCCAGAGAGTCTGATCATCTTCCGTTTAATGAAAAATCAATACCGCGACCAGAGCATCAAACTGGCCTCCATGGTTCAGGATCAATTTGCCACCTCCGGACGGATCAACCGCGGTGTTAAGGAACAAAGTCTGGCTGTTCTTGCCCGCGCAGGGATGCCGGCCATTTTGACCGAGATTGGTTTTATCAGCAACCCGGCTGAAGAACGCTATATGACCTCTGATAAAGGACAGGCTGAAATTGTGGATAACCTGGCACAGGCAATCAAGAATTATAAAAACCTCGTAGAACGCTAAACATTATGTATATTTCGGCGTTTACAACACAGGTACTTAAAATCACATACATTGAAAATTAAAAACGAAACCAAGGTAGGCATTCTTGCAACCGTCGCCATAGCCATTTTAGTTCTCGGATACAGCTTTCTCAAGGGTAATGACGTATTTACATCGGAAAATACCTATTACGCAACCTACGATCGGGTCGATGGGCTTTCCGTGTCAAAACCCATATTCGTGAACGGTTATCAGATCGGTCGGGTTTCCGGACTGACCTTGCAACCCAGCGGGCTTATCCTCACCGAGTTCAAAATCGATAAAAAGTATCGTCTCCCTGAAAATACATTGGCCCGGATTGCCAGTACCGATCTGTTGGGCAGCAAAGCCATTGTTTTTGAGCTTGGTAACAGCGCGGTATTCGCTCAGGACGGCGACACACTTCAGGCCGACATCCAAAAGAACATTATGGAGCAGGTTGAGCCGATTCAGAAAAAAGCCGAATCTGTTTTCGCTGTACTTGATTCCATTTTAACGTCCGTCAATAATACCATGAATCCGGAGTTTCAACGGAATATAAACCGAAGCCTGGCCAGCATCGCCAGCACGCTGAATACCCTTGAAAACACCGCTAAACAAGTAGACGGTATGGTTGGAACCGAGAAATCCAAGATTTCCGGCATCCTCAGCAATATGGAGTCTATTTCGTCTAACTTTAACAATAACAGCGAAAAACTGAATCAGATCTTTGCAAACCTGGAAACCGTGTCAGACAAGGCAGCGCGCCTGAATTTTGAAGAAACCATGACCAAAGCCAATATGGCCGTGGCCGATCTTCAAATGGTTGTCAACGATATTAACAGCGGAAAAGGTTCCATGGGGAAATTATTGAAAGACGAAGAGCTCTATAATAATCTGGAAGATGCTTCTAAAAGCCTTGACAATCTGATTATCGATGTGAAGGAAAACCCCAAACGCTATATTCACTTCTCCGTATTCGGACGAAAATAATCGTACGAGCTATCAATCCAGGCAGCGTAGAAATCTGTTTCGGTTCTGCCGCTCGCCCGGATTTGCTGTGGAATAAAACTGGTTTGCGTCTGCCCGGGTATCGTGTTTACCTCTATGAAGTAAAACCGGTCGGTAGCTTCCTCTAAAAAGAAGTCGATCCGCACCAGTCCCCTGCAATTTAACCTTTTGTATATTTCCTTAACAATACGTTCAGCACGCAACCGCTGTTCTTCGTTTAACGATGCAGGCGTTATTTCTTCGGTGAGGCCCGGAGTATATTTGGCCTCATAATCGAAAAAGTCGCGTTGTGTGATTACTTCTGTTGCCGGCAATACGTCCACTTCTTTACCAAAGCGGTATACGCCTATGGAAAACTCGCGGCCTGTTACGAACTCCTCTACCAACACCTGTCGCCCCGCATTCACGGTTTCAAAAGCCAGATCGACCGCCTGCCTTACTCCGGCAGCCTCCGTTACCTTCGACATACCGATACTGCTACCGCCAGCATTGGGTTTAACAAATAAAGGCAGGCGCAATTTATCGGCAATAAGGGCTTCGGCAGATTCCTGATTATCTTCCATCAGCTGAATGGAACGGGCCAGATACATATCCTCAATCCCGTCGATCACAGCCTTCGTATACGCCTTGTTCATGGTCAGTGCCGAGGTAAGCGAGTCGCAGCAGGTGTATGGTATATCCAGCATCTCGAAATAGCCTTGCAGCTGCCCGTTCTCTCCCGGCGATCCATGAATCATCATGAAAACCAGGTCGAACGAGATCTTCCGGTCTTCAATAGAAAGTGTAAAGTCGTTCCGGTCGATCAGATAGCTTTCTTCCAGGTGTTGATACCTCCAGTACTGCTGTGTAACCTCGATTTTATAAACCTCATATTTCGACCGGTCGAGCGTGCTTTCAACGAACGCAGCACTCCGCATAGACACTTCGGCTTCACCCGAATAACCACCGCAAACCAACGCAATTTTTAACTTCATGGATTCAGTTTTGAACCACAAATATAGATTAAATTTAAAATCATCATTGATTTTTTGATTAAGTTTGGGGCGGATAAAAAGCACTCCTGAGCAATTGGATTAATTATTGCTGAAACATACGAAGCCCGTTAAAAAACAAACATGAATAAATTTTTTCAGTACCTGGGTACTAAGACGTTTCGAAATAACCTCATCATGGCCATCGTCGCTATCGCCGTATTCGTCACCCTTATATTCTTTTCACTTCGAAGCTATACACGTCATGGCGAGAAGATCGAAGTTCCGCAACTCAAGAATCAATCGATCGCCGAAGCGGTGCGGCAACTGGAAGAGCGCGGCTTTCGCTACCAGGTTGATTCCGTTTATCAGACAGACGCTAAGCCCGGAATGATTATCGATCAGGATCCGGCTCCCGGAACGCATGTGAAAGATAACCGAACCATTTACCTGACTATGATCACCCTGAGTCCGCCAACGGTCAACTTTCCGGAAATCAGGGAAAAGACGTTCCTTGAAGCCCGGGCCATCCTTAATAACTACGAGCTAAAGCTTGGTGATACCGTCTACATCGCTGATATCGCCCGCGATGTCGTTCTGGATGTGAAATACGGAGGTGAAAAGCTGCTGGCCGGCCAGGAAATCCCCAAAGGTTCCAGGGTCGTCCTGGTTCTTGGAAATGGTATGGGCGATTCCGAAGTACTGGTTCCGAATGTGATCGGATTAACACTCGAAGAGGCTTTGTTCTCCCTAAAAGGATCTTCGCTGTCGCTGGGTGCAGTAAATTATATGGGCTATATTACCGACAGCTTATCTGCCCGGGTCGTTAGTCAAACGCCGATGCCCGATTCATTGAATATGCAGAAGGTCAGTATTGGTACTGCCGTAAACCTCGCCCTGAGCAATTAGTTTTTATGATGCAAGAAAAGAAA
>DAIRDA010000183.1:0-4662 GCA_036796375.1 Albibacterium sp. | reverse complement strand
CGGATGGCACAGATCAAACTTTAGCACCATGGAAAATTCAAATAAAACCGCGCTGGTGATTGGCGCTACCGGCTTGGTCGGAACCGAACTGGTTACTCAGTTGCTTGACGATGAGCGTTTCGAAAAAGTCATTCTCTTCGGCAGAAGAAGCCTGAATCGGCCCCACGATAAATTAACAGAACACATCATCGATTTCGATCAACCCCATACCTGGCAACACTGGGTTCAGGGTGATGTACTTTTCTCGACCTTAGGCACCACCCTCAAACAAGCCGGAAGCAAAGAAGCGCAGTATAAAATCGATTACCACTATCAATACGATTTCGCCAAAGCAGCATCCGATCAAGGCGTCCCCCACTACGTGCTCGTATCCTCCGCCTCAGCCAGTCCCGATTCAAAAATTTTCTATTCCCGCATGAAGGGCGAACTTGAACGCGATATATCAACGCTTTCGTTCAAGAGCATCAGCATTCTGCAACCCAGCCTGCTTTACGGCGACCGCAAAGAAAAGCGTGTTGGTGAAAGTATTGGATACAGCATCATCCGCCGCTTAAATGCACTTTCCATTCTCAGAAAATACCGGCCCATACACGCGTCAACCGTCGCACAAGGCATGGTAAAGGCCGGAACTCTGAACCGTGCGGGGAAACACATCTATGAACTCGACGAAATCTTTTCATTAGTCGAAGAACACTGACAGCCACCAAACACTTCCCTGCTTAAAAGGTTCCTATCTAAGTCTGATGTCTTACACACTTGTACCTGCCTATGAGAATCCTTTGGAAGTATCTGAAACCGCACCGCCTCCTCATCATCTTATCACTTTCGCTCGCCGGGGTAGCCCAGCTTCTCAACCTGATAGATCCACTGATCTTCGGACATATTATCGATGAATACTCTACGAATAAAAATAACCTGGAGGAAAATCAACTCATCCAGGAAGTAAGTTACTGGCTGTTGCTGGCTTTGGGAATTGCCGCGCTGGCCAGAGGGTCGAAAGCCCTCCAGGAATTCGTTACCCGGAAAGCCGTTGCCCGATTTGGGATGGGGATTTTCAACGACGGACTGAAGCAAACGTTGCGCTTGTCGTTTCAGGAATTTGAAGAGAGCCGAAGCGGAGCCACCTTATCCATCCTTCAAAAAGTAAAGACCGATTCCGAACGCTTTATCAATGCCTTCATAAACGTGCTGTTCTCTTCTACCGTCGGAATTGGTTTCCTTATATGGTACAGCATCAATAAGAACTGGCTGCTGGTGCCTGTATTTTTTGTCGGCGTCCTGTTGCTTGGATCGCTGACGGGACTGATTTCTAAAAAAATAAAGACCATACAGCGTTCCATCAATCGCCAGACCGAAAGTCAGGCCGGAGTGATCACCGAAAGTCTGCGCAACATCGAACTGGTAAAAAGCCTGGGTCTAACCTTTTCTGAGATAAGGCGACTGAACATTCAAACCAGCAATATCTTTGAACTGGAGATGCAAAAAGCCAGGAAAGTGAGTGTCCTTTCCTTCCTGCAGGGCAATCTGCTCAACCTGCTGAAACAATCGGTCCTTTTCATCCTTTTGCTGTTGATTTTTCGCGATGTATTAAGCACCGGAGAGTTAATTGCTATGCAGTTTATCTCTACCGCGATTTTTACACCCCTTCAGGATCTTGGAAACGTCATCATTCTATACCGCGAGGCCGATGCATCGCTAAACACCTTCGATCGTCTGATGAAAAAGCCTATTGAAAAGCGGCCGGAAAACTCCGTTGAGCTGGGCCCTTTGGAAAGTCTGGAATTCGATAAGGTTATTTTTAAACATAAAACCGCCGGATACAACGCCATCGATCAGATTTCCTTTCAGGTCCGCAAAGGACAAACCATTGCCTTCGTCGGACCCTCCGGCTCAGGAAAATCGACCCTGGTTAAATTACTGGTCGGACTTTACCTGCCCGTCAGTGGCGATATACGCTTCAACAATACGAGCTCCAAGTCCATTCAATACAATCCGCTGCGTCGTCAGATCGGCTTTGTCACGCAAGACACACAACTCTATGCCGGCTCCATTCGCGACAATATGCTTTTTATCAATCCCACTGCATCGGAGGAAGATATCCTCGTCGCCCTAAAAAAGGCATCCGCGTCTGGTCTTATCCAGCGGGCATCTCAAGGTCTGGACACTATTCTTGGTGAAAATGGCATGAAACTTTCCGGAGGTGAAAAGCAACGCCTTTCCATTGCCCGTGCCCTGCTACGCCAGCCCAAACTGCTTATCTTCGACGAGGCCACTTCGGCGCTTGATTCGCTGACAGAAGAAGAAATTTCTGCTACTATACGCGACATTTCGCAGCAGCGGTCACAGATGACCATCCTCATCGCACACCGGCTTTCCACAGTAATGCATGCCGATACCATCTTTGTGCTGGAACGGGGCAGGGTCTCCGAAAGCGGAAATCACGAAGCTCTATTGGAATTGAAAGGACTATACTATTCCATGTGGCGTCAGCAAATCGGGGAACGCAGAGAGAAAGAGGAGCTTAGGGTTTAAAAAAGAGCGAACGGCCTTAATGGAAATTCCTTCCCGAATGAAAGGCATCGCTTGAATGACGCTCTTCCAGTTGTTTAGACTGCCGCTGCACCAGTTTGCTCAGCAGCTTCGATAAATCCACACACTTGCTCACAATAACATGCACTACCTGTCCCTCACGCTGCACTTTCCCTTCTACCATGAGCAGCTTAGCATGCACAATCTCCTTTCGATAGGTGTCAAATATCTTTTCAAAAACCACCAGGTTTGTTGAACCGGTTTCATCTTCAATCGTGATAAAGGTCACACCCTTGGCCGTTCCCGGCCGTTGACGTACCAGTACCAGACCCGCCACCTTCACCAACTGGCCATGGGCAATATCCAGGTTAATGCCCTGTGTGGAGTGAATACGCAGCATCTCCAGCTGATACCTGATAAAACTAACCGGATGAGCCTTTAAGGATAACCCCAGGGTAGCATAATCGTGCACCACATGCTCACCCTGACTCATCAGCGGTAATTCTACCTGCACTTCCAGCGCACTTTCCGAAGGCTGACCTTGAAAGATTGCTTCCGGCATATCTTGTAAAGCAGACACCTCCCAAAGCGCCTTCCTGCGGTCGAGCCCGATGGAACGAAAAGCATCCGCATCGGCCAATCGTTCCAGAGCCGGCAGACTTACTCCAGCATCCCGCAGGGCAGGAATGCTGGAATAGCCCCTGCCGCGAGCCTTCTTCAGCAAAGCCATGTCTTCTTCCCGTATACCCTTGATCTGCCGAAACCCGAGCCGAATCGCATAATACGCTCCTGCCCGCTCCTCCAGCCGATTATCCCATGCAGAATAATTGATGTCGACCGGTCGCACTTCCACCCCATGCTTTCGGGCATCGATCACAATTTGTGCCGGCTGATAGAAACCCATGGGCATGCTGTTCAGCAGGGCAGCTGCAAACACATCCGGATAGTGGCATTTAATCCAGCTCGACACATATACCAGTAAGGCAAAGCTCGCTGCATGGCTTTCAGGAAAGCCGTAGCTGCCAAACCCCTCCAATTGCCTGAAAATCCGCCGGGCAAATTCTTCATCATAACCTTTCTTTTTCATGCCCACAATCAGCTTTTCCTCGTACTGATTTACCAAACCTTTAAATTTGAAAGTAGCCATGCTCCTTCGCAAGCCATCGGCTTCTGCCGGAGTAAAACCTGCGGCCACAATGGCAATTTTCATAGCCTGCTCCTGAAACAGCGGAACCCCCAACGTACGACCCAAAATTTCCTTAAGCTCAAGCATCGGGTATTCCACTTCCTCTTCTCCATTACGGCGCCTTAGGTAGGGGTGCACCATATCGCCCTGGATGGGTCCCGGACGAACGATCGCTACTTCGATCACCAGGTCATAAAACTCCCGTGGCTTCAGGCGTGGAAGCATCGCCATTTGAGCGCGGCTTTCAATCTGAAAAACCCCCATGGTATCGGCCAGACTTATCATATCATACACCTTCGTATCTTCCTGATCAATACAGGCCAGATTCAGGTCCAGGTCATAGTGTTGCTTGCACAAGGAAAAAGCTTTTCTGATACATGTAAGCATTCCCAGCGCCAAAACATCCACCTTCAGAAAACCCAGCGCTTCTATATCGTCCTTATCCCACTCAATATTCGTTCTGCCATCCATGCGGGCATTCAAAATCGGACAAAGATCGGTCAGCTTCCCCTGGGTTACCACAAAGCCGCCGGTGTGCTGGCCCAGCTGCCTCGGAAAACCCTTCATCTGAGCGGTGAGCTCCATGGTTTTCTGAATGTGCGGATCTTCGGCATTAATACCTTCCATTTCTGAAAGACGATTGATGGTATCAACCGATAAACCCATTGCCTTACCCACATCTTTCACCGCACCTTTATAATGTAGCTGCGTAACCGTTGCCACAATGGCTGCCCGGTCGCGTCCATATTTTTGATAGATATACTGTATAATTTCTTCCCGTCGTTCATGTTCAAAATCCACGTCAATATCCGGTGGTTCATTCCGCTCAGGGGAAATAAAACGCTCGAACAACAGATCGAATGTCGCCGGATCAACCGAGGTGATGCCCAGGCAATAACAAATTGCTGAATTCGCAGCCGACCCTCTACCCTGACAGAGAATACCCC
>DAIRDA010000182.1:3502-4674 GCA_036796375.1 Albibacterium sp. | reverse complement strand
CGCTCATCCCCACGCCCGCCAACACAATGGCAACCGTGCGCGGAAAACGACTGATAGCCATTACCCTGGCTTCATCTTCCTCCAAGCGGAAAAGCTCCGTCAGGGAAATATCTTTCACCCCCACAAAGAGGGAGATGACCGACAAGGTCAGCAGAAGTAATAAGAGAGAAACCCTATTCAATGAATTGTGTTATTTAGAATGCCTATAAATAGCGAAGTTATTGCTTTAAGCCATACGCGGCGAGAAGGGATTGTAAATAAATGGTCACATACCTGTATATGACCATAATATGATAGGCGAACTATTCGTATATTTCATCAAAAAATGCGGGTATGCTTTTTCTATTTAGTACCGAACGGCTAGGAAGACTGATCTTTCCTTTTATTTTCATGACGCTTCCGCTGGCGGGAATTTTTGCACAGGAAACATCGCCTCCCCATGCATTTCAGCTTTCATTTACCGTCAGCGAAGCACCTGAATGGACCCAGCTCTTCCATCGGAAGTCGGGATGGATCGGCGCGGATGGTATTTACTCCATCCCCTTAAGCGGAAACGAACAGGGGGGAGGCGCCGACAGCAGTAAAACGCTTCTTGTCTTTAGCGATACCATTTATGGCTCTCCGGGAGGGAAGGAATCAGCAGGAATTCATATGATTAATAATTCCTATGCGATTTTGGAAGGCGTGCAACCCAGAGCGGATCGGCTGACCTTTTATGAAAACAAGGGGAACGATGGAAAGCAGCGGTCGGTTTTTATTCCTGATCCCGAAATTGCGGAAGAGGGAGCCTACTACTGGCTCGGCGATGGTTTCGTCAATCCTGATCAGGAAAACCGCCTATATCTTTTTGGCTATCGCGTCCGGAACACCGGTGCGGCTGTTTTTGGGTTTGAGGAAGTTGGCAATTCGCTTCTTATTGCCCGTCCTGAATCTACATCTGTGCAAGGTATTTCCGAGTCGTTCAACAACCTTCAGCAAAGGAACACACCGCTATTTTTCCGCGATTCGGCAGACGGTACAAGCGGTTCGTTCGGTGCAGGGATTCTGGTGAACACTACCTCTGCCGGAGCGCCCGCTGCCGATGGCTACATCTATGTGTATGGTGTGAAAGGAAGGCAGAAAGAAATGTTGGTGGCTCGCGCGAAAGCGGAGAGTTTCGATCAGCTTGATTC
>DAIRDA010000182.1:0-3402 GCA_036796375.1 Albibacterium sp. | reverse complement strand
AAAGAGCCAACTTTTTACCGGCCGCGTTTTATCCGGCTAGCCTTCGTTCAGGGAACTCAATAGTGCGAGTTAAAACGAAACGCTTGTGTTCGGAAGAAGCTTTTTGAACCTTGCCCACTCATCATTGCTAAAGTTGTAGCCATGAATTTCAAGCACGCGTAGCGTTCCAGAAATTTTACTGAATTCTTCCTGCAGGTGAGTGAGCTGGTTGTACGACAGGCTTAAGCGGTATATTTTAGGCAAATTGAAGAAACTGGCCGGCAAGGTTTTAAGCTTGTTGTTATACAGAACCACATGTGTCAGTTCGCTTAGTTGCCCAAAAGATTCAGGGATTTCCTTCAGCAAGCTACTTTCAGAGCTAAACCACTTCATATTTTTTAAGTTGCCGATATCCTTGGGCAGGTATTCATACTTACCTTCAAGGACCAGGTTCTCAACGAGCGTTAACTCGCTAAGCGATTCGGGAACTTTTGTAAACGAACCAACCAGGTAAATATTTTTTAGTTTTTTTAATTTTCCAATACCCTCGGGCAGCTGCCCCAATTGAACGATGTTAAGATCTTCCAGATCCGTTAAGCCGCTAAAGCTCGGCGGAAGGCTTTGGTAGTTGCCGTCAAGGTGAAGGAGTTGGAGCGACTTCAAGTTCCCGAATTGTTGGGGCAAACGTGCATTTTTATCACTGGTGATAAATCGAAGCTCTTTTAAGCGGGTCAGCGAGGAAACCGATTCCGGTAAGCTTCGGTAGGTAAAGACCCTAAGCTTTTCCAATTGTGTCAGTTTGCCAATACTTTCCGGAAGCGCGTCAATCCTGTTGCTACTCAGGTTGAGCTCTTTCAGCTTAGACAGGTGCCCGATGTTTGCCGGAACTACGCGCAGATTTGAGTTCTCCAGATGCAGCATTTCTAAATTCTTCAAATTGCCGAAGGATTCAGGAAGTGCCAGTTCCTCCTTGCCCATAGAACCAGACATATGCAGCTGTTTAAGCTTGGTCAGTTTTCCAATATTTTCAGGTACAAAGGAAATTTCGTTTCCATCAAGAAAGAGATATTCGAGGTCCTTGTATTTGGCACCGAAAACTTCGGGAAAACGACTAAGATAAGTTCGTTCTGCATTAAGACGCTTAAGGCTTGTCAACACTTGGATGGTAGGGAAGTGGAGCGTATCCTGCATGATTCTAAACGCCGCCGGATGGTTGCCGAGATCCAGTTCCGTAACACGCCCCTCCTCGTTAAATTTCACGCGGTAGGGGTTGTTATGCACGCCCAAATCTTCCAGTGCTTCTTTTTCCGAATAACTTCCGGTTGCCAACTGAATCGTGTCAGATGCCGATTTGCTGCCGTAGTATGTCGTCCAGATTAATGTATACGCCGTGTTTTGGTAACCCTGAAACCTAACCTCACTGGATGTAAATGATTCATTAAGTCCATGAGCACCAATCGCGACAATATGCGCATAACGTGCGTCGATTGTCCATTCACCGCGATCATAATTTTTAGCTTTAAGATGAAACCGGGTTGTCTCTCCATCAGTGATATTGATAATCGATGTGACCAGGGGTTTAAAGGAAATCTTTACAGTCGATTTTGTCTCTGTCGCTCCTCGTTTAACGTTCCACTCGAGCTCATAGGTTTCTCCAGGCAGGCCGTTGAAATACGTTTTGGGATCGTGTTCGTTATCGAAAAATACTTTTTTGTCTACCATCCCACTGATAATGGTCCATCGCCCTTTCGCCGAATCCAGCAAACTATCCGCATCTAGTTTTACCTGAAACTCATTTATACCGTGCACATCTTTTCCTGCACTAGGCACAGGTATGGGTGGCGGTAGCTCGTGCTGCGTCGTCTTTTCGCAGGACGAAATGCCTATCAAAAGCATGGCTACGACAGACATAAGGAAAAGTCGATTTAAACTCATTTGAAAAAATTTACAATGGGTCGGTTTAGGATTCGATTGGTAGTATTTAGCGAAACGAAAATAGAACATTTCCTGGAATGACGACGATTTTTTTTCTTGCCGGGCGAATGTCCTTCTCAGTGTGCCTGATGAATAGAACTTTTTACGGACAAGCGATCTTCCCCGCGTATATCTGACGATAAAACTTCATTATTACTCCCTTTTATTGCAAGCCTTTGCTTGCAAGGCTAGACACCAGTTCTACCTTGGTTGAATCGCACAGCCGTGCGGTTTTAGTGCGGTTCAACTGCGGTTTATCTGCGCTTCAGGTGCCTTCCAATAGTGCGAATGTTTAACGAGCTCTAAACTGTATAAGGACTGCAACCTTGCCGGTGGCAATGAAGGGTGGTGGAAAAACGCTTGTACTATTTCGGGATTCTAATAATTTTTGCAAAATTGGGGCATAAACCTGATTATGGAGTTCCCCGTTTTTAAAACCCAGCATGTAAGTCTCCTTCGTATCGGGGGCGCCGATATTGATCATATCTATCGCGGCTTGTCCGATCCGAGCGTGATTCAGTACTACGGGGTGAGTTACCTTTCCAGAGAAGCGACCGAAGAGCAGATGGAATGGTTTGCAGGGCTCGAGGATTCGGGAACCGGCCTTTGGTGGAAGGTTTGCTCGGCGGATGGGGCGGTTTTTTTTGGCTGCCTGGGCTTTAGCTCCTTAAGTCAGGAGCATCGAAAGGCCGAAATCGGCTTTTGGCTGCTGCCCGAATATTGGGGCAGGGGTATTCTTGCCGAAGCGGTTCCGCTGATTGTGGGCTATGCCTTCCAGTTCCTGAGAGTTCACCGTATTGAGGCGCTGATCGAATCAGAGAACCTGAACTCCAAACGAGCGGTTGAAAAGCTCGGCTTTGTATTCGAAGGCCGGATGCGCGACTGTGAATTTAAAGGCGGACGCTTCATTAGTCTGGATATCTATTCGGTTATCAACGAAAGCCTCTGACACGGTATTGATTTGTTCACCCGGAGTAAAAAAGGCTCTGATCAGGGTTGCGCTGCGTCGTGTTGTTGTTAATTTATTGGTAAATTTGTACAGTATCCGAAAAAAAAATCAAATAGTATCATGGAAAATAAAAGCATAGAACCGGTAAGTGGGTGGACAGCCGTCGCTAAAGCGAAATGTCCGCGCTGCCGGAAGGGAAGGATGTTCGAGCCTGGCTTCTTCAAGCAGAAGATGTACGTGCGCTGCGAATATTGTGATTTGTATTATGAGCGCCACCCGGGCTATTTCTATGTGTCGATGTATGTGAGTTATGCATTGAACGTTGCCGAGATGATCACCCTGTCGATTGCTACCTTTGTGTTCTCAGGTGGTTCAGAGAATGTATGGCTTTACCTGGGAGTAATCCTGACGGCGGTGTTTCTGCTGGCTTCGTTCAACTATCGCTTTTCAAGAGTTCTGCATATGCACTTTCTCGATCCCGGATTGCGGTATCAGCCGGA
>DAIRDA010000181.1:0-4675 GCA_036796375.1 Albibacterium sp. | reverse complement strand
CGCTCATCAAGATACTCTCCGGCTGTGCAATCCGCATAGCGCTTGGGGTTCTCCTGGTCAATGCATTCCGGCAGGCAGGCCAGGCTCATATTCACCTTCGGATGCAGGAAGAAAGGCACAGAATAGCGTGAATTTTTCATCAGCTCAACCGGCGGATTCACTACCCGGTGGGTGGTTGATTTGAGCTTATTATTGGTCAGGCGTTGAAGCATATCGCCCACATTGACCACAATATCGTCGCCTGCCGCTTTCACCGGGAACCAGGTACCGTCGCGTGTCAGCACTTCCAATCCGTCGGCACTTGCCCCGATCAGCAGCGTAATCAGATTAATGTCTTCGTGTGCTCCTGCTCTTACCGCATCAGGCGGAAGAGCTTCCGGGTTCAGAATAGGAAAGTAATGGATAGCACGAAGAATTGAATTCCCGTTGTGCACCTTATCTTCAAAGAAATCTTCGTCGAGTTTCAGGTATACCGCAATAGCCTTCAGCAGCTCGCGTCCGGCACGCTCCAGTCGTCTGTAAACCTCGGCAGTAATCTCATCAAAACCAGGAAGGTCTACCGAAACATTGTCCGGGTAGTCCGCCGCGATCCGGTCGCCATCGGTCACCGTTTGCCCCCGCTGCCAGAACTCTTTTAAATCAGGCACCTGCGCATCCTTTGCCTTCTCCCGGCCTTTCGAGGTATAACCGCGCTGCCCGGCTAATCCGGGTATCTGATAGCGCGCTTTCTCATCGTCGGGCAGGGAAAAGAACCGCTGAACCACATCGTAAAGTTCGTCAATCAAAGGCTTGTCCATTCCATGATTGGCAATGGTCACAAAGCCGGTTTCTGTAAAGGCCTTTCCGATTTCATCCGAAAAGCGTTTACGCTGTTCGGCGCTTCCCTGTGTATAGTCGTACAAATCGAGCCTTGGTATATTCACCTGGTTTTCCATATCGTTGTTTTATGCGTCAAAGCTATTCAATTATTAAGGTTTTTTCAGGCATTTTGTTTTCTCAGGCAAACCAATCGAACAGATCATTCAGGCTCAGATCCGCCTTTTGTTGCCCGGAAACATCGCGCAGCACCGAGCCACCCTCCAACTGGATAATGCGGCTACCATATCGATGGGCCTCTTTCAGGTTGTGGGTGACCATCACCGCCGTAACCGGGTACTGGCGGATAAGCTGATCGGCTACCGTCAACACCATTTCCGCCGAGCGCGGATCAAGCGCTGCGGTTGGCTCGTCGAGTAATAAAATACGTATATCATCCATCACGGCCATCAGCAAACTGAGCGCCTGCCGCTGTCCGCCGGATAGCGTGCCCATCGGCTGGTGGAGATGTTGTTCCAGGCCCATACCCAGGTCGGCCACCCGCTCCCGTACCCGGTCGGCAAAAGCCGTGTTCAGTCCGATCCGAAGCCGCTTCTTTGAGGTGCGCAACGATGCCAACCGAAAGTTTTCGAGGACCGAAAGGTTGGCCGCCGATCCCTGCAAAGGATCCTGAAAAACGCGTGCCACCCAGGCACTCCTGCGATATACCGGCATACGCGTAACATCCTGACCCGCTATCCGAATTTCACCTTTGCTCGGAAAGATGTTTCCGGCAATGCAATTCAGCAGTGTCGACTTCCCCGAACCGTTCGCTCCTACTAACACCAGAAACTCTTCCGGGTGCACATGCAAATCTATCTCTTTCAGCGCCTGCACCGCATTGGGCTGGCCCGGATGGAACGTTTTGGAAAGGTTGCTCAGCTTAATCATAGGCTCTTCTTGAAAAAATTAAACCGGGGCAAACTCACCACCAGCAGTACGAAGCAGGCAGTTGTCAGTTTCAATAAGCTTGGATCAATGCCGACGCTCAGCGTAAAGGCCAGCACGAACTGGAAGAGGATCGCTCCCAGACATACCAGCATGAGGATCGCCCAAACTGACCGGATTTTCATCCATTGAATAAAGGTTTCTGCGATGATCACCGAACCCAGTCCCACGATCACAATCCCGATCCCCATATTGATGTCGGAAAACCCCTGGAACTGCGTCATCAGGTAGCCGCTGCTTGCGGTAAGCGCATTGGCGAATGCCAGTCCCACTACCTTCACCCGGTCGGTATTCACCCCCAGAGCCCGCACCATATTTTCACTGCTGCCGGTAGCGCGCATGGCAAGCCCATAGTCCGATTTAAGCAAAAAGCCGATGGCCAGCACGGCGACCAGCGTAAAGAGAAATAAAATCACCAAATTGTTCAGATTGGGATGCGCCAGCACCTTCAGCTGATCGAAAAGAGTTTCCACCTGAAGAAGTGGAATATTCGAACGCCCCATCACCGTCAGATTGACGGAATACAAGCCCGTCATCACCAAAATCCCCGACAGCAGCGCATTAATCTTCAATCGGGTATGAATGAGCCCAGTACAGGCACCGGCGAGCGCGCCGGCCAGAAACACCAGCGGGAATACCAAAGCGGGCGACCATTGCATGGAAAGCAGCAATCCGCTCACCGCCCCGCCCAGTGTGTAAGTACCGTCGGTACTGATATCCGGAATTTTGAAAATCGTCATCGACAGGTAGATACCCAACGCCATCGACGAAAGGCAAAGTCCCTGCAATAAGGCTGTGAGGTAAAAATCCATCAGTCGATCGCTTCGTACGTATCGGGAAAATTCAATCCAAACTTCCTCGCTGCTTCCGGATTATAAACACGCTTTCGGGTTTTCACCAATTCAATAGCCATCCCATCGGCATTACCCTGCTTAAGATAGCGTGCTGCCTGGGCACCCGCCTGGTAGCCCCACTGAAACAGATCGGCCCCAAAAGCCGCCACCGCGCCACGTTTCACCAAACCCGCTTCGCTCGTAAAAACAGGAACGTTCCGCTGGTTGCAATTTTTCAGAATGGTTTCAAAGGAAGCAAATACCGTATTGTCCGGGTTTGCGAAAAAGGCATCAATGTTCTTATTAAGCAGCGATTGCGTCACCAGCTGGGCGTCGGCTGAACTGTTGACAGGCATGGCTTCGATCCGTACACCTAATTTTTCCGCCATGGCCTGCACCGCCCGCAAGGCATCTTCCGATTGCGGTTCCGCCTGATTATAAATCATGCCAACCACCAATTCCTGTCCCCTGGGCTTAACCAGCCGGGGAATGATAGCGAAAGAAGTATCAATATAAGCAAGAGATTCCGACACGCCGAACAAATTGGCAGGCGCCTGGCCCTGATCATCCAGAATGTCCATGCGTTTCGGTTCAGGCGACACCATCATGAAAATCGGGATATCCTTTACACGCTGTATGGCTGCAATGGACGATAAGGTGGTGCTGGTGGCCATTAAATCGACCTCCTCTGTCAGGTAATAATTAACAATCTGACTCAGCGTCGGAATGTCGCCTTGCGCATTCCGGTAAATAATTTCGATGGTCCCGTCAGACTCCCGAAAACCTGAATCTGAAAGCGCTTCCACGAATCCCGCGCGGGCCTGTGAAATCGTCGCATCTTCAAAGGCCTCTACAAAGCCCACCAACGGTGCCGAACGTTCCGTATTCCGGCATCCGGCAAAAAGCAAAAGCGGCAGAACCAACAGCTGGATGAGCAGTTTCGTGTACATCCCACTAAGTTAGAAATTTTAAGCCTTTATTTCAGCTCTGTCCCATTCCGATGTCTCATGGAACTGCAATTTCGGGAACTGTCCGAGTGCGTAATCGATATCGAACTGCGAGCCTGCCAGAAATACCGGACGCTCTTCCTTATCGTACGCTATTTTGGAAGAGTTGCTGTAAAGGAATTTTTTAAGTGTTTCAGGATCTTCCGACGACACCCAATTGGCCTTGCTTGTATTCATCGGGCGGAACCGACAGGAAGCCCCATACTCCTGAAGCAGACGGAACTGAATCACCTCGAACTGAAGCTCTCCCACCGTGCCGATAATCTTCCGGTTTCCCGGGTTCTGAATAAAGAGCTGCGCCACCCCTTCATCGCTAAGCTGCGTAATCCCCTTTTCCAGTTGCTTGGTCTTCAACGGATCAGCATTCTCCAATTCCTTAAATATCTCGGGCGAGAAACTCGGGATACCCACAAAGTTCATTACCTCCCCTTCGGTAAGCGTATCACCAATCTTGAAGTTACCCGAATCGTACAAACCGATCACATCGCCCGGCCAGGCTTCCTCAACCAAGCTTTTGCTGTCGGCCATAAAGCTGGTCGGCGAAGCAAATTTCAGGTTTTTGTTCAGGCGCACGTGGTGATAGAATGTATTGCGCTCAAATTTCCCGGAGCAAATGCGGCAGAAAGCAATCCGATCGCGATGCTTGGGATCCAGGTTGGCATGTATCTTAAAAATAAACCCGGTAAACTTCTTTTCGTCCGGCTCCACCAGACGCGTGTCGGTCGACCGCCCCTGCGGCGGAGGAGCGATTTCAATAAAGGTTTCAAGCAATTCCTGAACCCCGAAATTATTAATCGCACTACCAAAGAAAACCGGTGCCAGGTAACCCGAACGGTATAGCGACACGTCGAAGGGTTCAAATACCGAATCAACCAATTCCACTTCGTCGCGCAGCGTAGCAGCCGGCCCTTCGCCCAGGATCTGGTTAAGCTGCGGATCGTCCAGGTGCTCGATCGGAATATAATCATCCGATATATTTTTCTTATTTGCGCTGTATAAATTCAGCTTATGCTTATGCAGATGGTACACCCC
>DAIRDA010000180.1:0-4685 GCA_036796375.1 Albibacterium sp. | reverse complement strand
AATGTTCCTGATTTTGAAGAAGGAGTGAAATTGCACAAACTCCTTGACACGATTCGTGAATCTCATGTGGAAGGAAAACGAATTTTCTTATAATTAGGTTTAGCTAGTAACTTGTCCGATAAAATACGTCTGGTGGGTCTCGTCCTAAAAAATTTAACTTACCCCCTAAACCAAGTACGATCGTAATAATTACTGAACCAAAAAAGGCCTGGCACCATCCGAACCGTAATATCCACTTTGTCAAAGTTTCTTCGTATTTCGATGTATTGCCAGTCCTTTCTGCACAGCTGACTTCTGTATCCCTTTTGAGACAAATCCTAGATGCAGCTCTATTGGACCATATTGAGCGCATTGGAACGACCTTCTATGAAAGAGAGAGCCGAGTTATTTCGAATTCACTGCGATGATATAATCTACCAGGACGGGAGCAGCTTGTACATAGCAAGCTGCGATTGCAGCTATTCTATCTTTTCGTCTTTCTTTGTGGATTTGCTGGTGGCGGATACTTTTAAAAGACTAATTGATTTTTTCCAGCTTCTCAGAACATAAAAGAAACTCCGGCATTCAGTACCGACACGCCGTAGCCCAATTCGGCATAAACCCCCACACGCTCGCTAAAGAACCAACGTCCCCCAAGAAATCCGGAAAGGACCATACCGCTTCCATAATTACCAGAGAGACTATTACCATTTCCCTCCGATGAATAACTGACTATGTTATAGCCCAACATCGCACCTCCATATACATCGAGATTTGGAACCGAAGTAAAACCAGTATAGTGATAGGCTCCTCTGACGCCGGCAACGACGTAGTTCCATTTGTCGGTATACCCTAGATCGGTATACCTGTAACCGGTATTTCCGAGGTACCCACCTAAACTGATATTCCCCGAGCCACCGATTTCCCATAATCCGTGATCGACAGAAGCGCTGATAGCAGGACGTGATTCGCCAAGACCACCAAGAGAGGTTCCCAAGCCTATACCAACATTGACTGCGGTCTTGCCTTTTTGAAAGGGCTGGGCATAACACACTGGGGCGATACAGATCGCCAACAAAATAAGGATCGTTTTTTTCATCGTTTATATTATTAATTTTTGGTATTCAGTGTTTTCTTTGGCGTTAGCCAAAATGCAGAAGCAACAGGCGACTATTGGTTATTTTTGGCAATCGCAAATTGCCCCGCCGACTAATTCCCCGTTCTGTATAATCTCGTTGAAGTGCTGTCTGCCAATTTTCATTTCCATTTCCACCTGTGCGATCTGTTCCATTGTCGAAGAATTTACGTCAACCACCTGAGCCATGCCGGACATTTTTAGCCACAATCGTTGGGTCGAATTTTCAACAACGTCAACCTTGAAAGCTGGCAAGTCGCCATTTTCAGGATGCGTATAAAGAGGAAATGCGGAAAACTCGGCTGTACTGAAGGGCATGGTTTGAAAAGCCATCCCGGAATAGAGGCCTTTGGGTAATTTGCTGTTCAAGTTTGCAAATCCCGCCACGGTAAATAAAGCCTTATTGGATGTGTTTACCTTAGCTTGCGAGATATCAAAAACAAACGAATTTCCTTTTTCCGGATCTTGACCGAAACCGAGGACCATTTTGTCTTGACCAAACGTATTAGGAAGCGTAGTTACACCATCGATAGTTATATTATACCAGCACTCGCTATCCGAGGCCCCCACTCCCGCGTAACATGGACTTTCCTCATCATCCGGATCGCAGTTTTCCTTGTCTTTGGAGCAAGAAGTCAACCATATGGTTATGAAGATTAGCCATACTGTTTTTTGTATTATTAGTTTCATGGATTTTCTTATTAGTTGGCTTTTTTGTAGGTAAATGTCCGGGTTTCCACCAACACATTGGAAGCCTGGTCATACACTTCAGCCTTACTCGGATACCCCGCTTCGTTGTACTTGTATTCCCAACGCAAATTCCTTGAGGAGGCTGCCCCACCGGGTATCTGTACAGATTGTGAATACGATTGCTCATTGTTAACAGATCCCACCTTCCATGACCATGGATAATTGGTATACCGATTTGGCTTGTCGTCATAATCTCCTAATGTTTCGTTCATGGAATTGCCACCTCCCGCTATTTGTCGTGTTAACTGGTTGCCTTTGTGATCGAATGTATAGGTATTACTTCCAATTTGATTACCATCTGTATCAAACGATGTTTCAGTAACACGTTTATCAGAATAAGCATATATAATGGTGACGATGACCTGGCCTTTGTTATCTTTCAAAACAGCTGTCTCCGGTTTATCCCCCGTGCCGTAGGAGTATTCCTCGCTCATGACAAGTTGGCCATTTGAAATTCGTTCCATTTTTGTTAGCTTATCACCACTATAAGAGAAGTTTTCGCTCGTTATGCTTCCATCGATGCTATGAACATGTCTCAATATAACTTGATTCCGGTCATTGTACTCAAATCTCAGTTCTGTTTTACCGTTTGTTTTTTCTTCCATAAGCAGCAGTATATCACCGGCTCCCACACCTGCATAGCAAGGGCTTTCTTCATCACTTGGATCGCAGTTTTGCTCTTTAGAACAGGAGGCCCAGGTTATGGCTATGAAGAGCAGCCATATTGTGTTTTGTACTATTGAATTCATAATTTTTGGTTTCATAAAATAAGTGATTGGTCTTTTCATGATAAATCTTAAATCGGGTGCAAATTAGGGCACTAGGATTTTTTCCCATTGTATAAAAGAGACAATCCAACTTAAAATGAAAAAAACGTGGGTTCTATCCTAACCAAAAATCTGTTGAAGGGCAACAGTTGGTTCAGGAGCGATAATAGATTTTTGCTGGTAGTAGAAATCCGAGGGTGTTTTTCCAGAATATCTTTTAAACTCCCGGATAAAATGACTTTGATCGTAATAGCCAAACTTTACTACACAGTCCTGCCAATCGGGTAATTCAGATGCTGTTTCCAGATACTTCAAGACGCTGTTGAAACGGCAGATGTTCGCGTATTGCTTGGGGGTAACGCCTAGGTAGTTCAAAAAATACCGCTCGTATGTTTTTTTTGTGGTAAATACACCCTGCCGGAGTTTAGGTATATCATAAATTTTATCCGACTCCATTTTTTGGATGCTATAATCGAGCAAATAAATCTTTTCGTTAAAACGCTGCTGTGCTTTCTTTTTATTGAGAAAATTTTCTATCGCCTCTATCCGTTCAAAAATATTTTGTCTGTCGAGAATTTCCTCATATAGCAGATCGACCTCGAACTTCCACACATCGTTAGCGTTGATAATCTTGTCGGTGATATGTTTCATATCAATACCTGTCAGCTTGTATAAACCCAAGGTTGTAAACTTTACGCCTAAAATGTCAATTCCAATCGAACTACTAATCGAAACCCGTTTGGAAAGGGGTTGGCCGATCAGGTAGCAAGCTTTGTCCATCCGCAAAGACATTTCTTCAGATACAATATCCTCAGATTGACCACTGAGATTGAAGGTCATTGCTTGTAAAGTTGGCGTACACATTTCTTGAACCAAGGGTTGCTCCAAATAACACTTCGAATGCCAATAGAGCTCGACAATATCTTCTAATTCTTTACAGGGGCGGTATGTATTAAAAAAATCCATCGATTAAGACCGGTATTTTGATAAAGATATGAAAAAAGTTATTGGCGTCATTCGAACCTTAATGGCGTTGCCGACGATGATTCAATTCAACCTAAAGTGGCATCATTTAAACCGTAATACTTGGCACGGTCAGACCGAAATGGCTGGCACCATCCGAACCGTAATATCCAAATGATCACTAATAAACAAAAAACATCATACAGAGGGGTCAATATGCTCCGGAATGGAACGCTCTGCACAATCAAGACGGGTCAGTATCCGCCGGAATGGCATGCGAATAAACGCTAGAAATGCTATACGCTAAATTAAACTAGCCCGGAATAGAGGGGTCAACATGCTCCGGTATATCCAACAGTGAAATAACATAAACTACGTCAGCCGCAATTGCAACAGAGCCTGTATTACCGGTGTTTTTCTTATTTTCCAACAGTAGTCACAACTGGAATTTCAGCTGAAATCATTTGATTTAAGTACTCTGTTCTGTCGTTTTGAGAGTTTTGAAAAATGGAGTAATGTCGTCGCCATAACTTCTTTTAGAATACGCGTAAACAATAATCCCTTTATTATTTGCTCCTATGTCAACCTGTTTGTAGCGATAAACATTGAATTCTACAATGGTCATTTCATAGCCTTTGCTTTCACTGAGAAGAAAGTCAACCATAAACTCTTTTCCGTCTGGACTTTCGGTTACCACATAATTACACACGGGGTCGGTCTTTCTTCTTTTTGTTAATTCCTTGATTTTTTGCTGAACCGCGTCCTTAGTCTTTATGTCTGTGTCGAAAAGATGGATAGTTAACATTTCATTGAAAGTTTCAACTTTCTCACCTTCTGGTAAATATTCCTGTAAATGATACTTTTCAGAAGGCTTGTCTGCCCAAACGAGATGAAAGTTAATGTTATTAAATTTCAAAGGTCCTTTAACGCCAAGTCGGTCGTCAGCGAGTTTAGATGAGGTTGTAAAGGAAAAGAATAAAAGTGATAATAGGATTAGGCTGTATTTCATTGTCGTCTTGTTTTGCGATTAGTATCATGTTCCTAAGGTTGCCCATGACGGTTTGGCGCTTGGCGCAGTGGCGGATTGAGCA
>DAIRDA010000179.1:0-4782 GCA_036796375.1 Albibacterium sp. | reverse complement strand
CAGACGTCATTTGGATTTGATTGAACGTTTTATTGGCTCGGCCGACCGAGGTCGAAACGGATTGCCGAACAAGAACAGCAGCATTGCTTCGCGGCTGCCGAAATGGATGAGCGCCGCAAAGAATCGGTCGCAGGTGTTGAAGTGTATACGCGACCTGAAAATGAAGTGCATCGCCGTGCTGATGCTGCTTTCGCTTGCTTCCTGCAATACGGCTGTTCGAATGGTGGAAAAGGAAGGTTTGGATCCATTTTCTGAAGCAAGCCGCGTTGAACTGCTTAACTATAACGACCGCATGGAATGGTGGGGGAAACTGGGGGATCCCAACCGCCCCCTTTTGAAGGATGGAAAACTGACAATTCCAGCCGATAGCATTCAGTCACGTCTGGAGCTGGACTCCACCATGCAGGCCAAATGGCAGCGTGCCTTGTATGGGAATGACATGTGCGAGGAGGGACTGGTTAGCTATTGCTATCAGCCCCGCCATATGCTGCTTTTTTATAGGGCGGACGAGACCATACTGGGCTATATTGAGATTTGCTTTGAATGTGAGAACGGCGATTTTTCGGATGGCCTGCGCAAAGTTTCGTTTTGTGGCGAACGCATGGACCTGCTTAAGCCACTGGCAGCCGTTTTACAATAAGGTGTTTGTCTGCCTGTCAAGGAGTTTTTCCGTATTTACAACAAGCCGTCCTGAATACTTTTCGCAATTAATTCGTTGCTGTTTTTCGCGTTCATTTTCCGTAAGATATTTTTCCGATGCACGCGCACGGTTAAGGGCGAAATGGAAAGCTGCGCAGCAATGGTTGTGCTGGAGAATCCTTTGGCGATAAGGGGCAGAACCTCCATTTCCCTTTTACTCAATATGTGCTTGCTTTTTATTGGCTCTTCGCTTTCTTGGCTTGGGAAAGGATCGATCTGATAAAAATCGTTCCGACCATTAATGCCCATGACGGCCGCTTTGTAGTTATTTTCGGCTGTGAGATGCTGGATATCGGTATGTATATTTAAACTGCGCATGACATGATATTCGGGATCGACGTCGAGTACGATGGCCTGGTGGTGGAAAAGCCGATAAGAGCCATCGGCTACACGCATGCGAAAGCAATAACTGCTTTTTAAATACTGAATGTGTTGTGCTCCAATTTCGGCGACTTTCGCATAGCAATGTTCCTCGGCGCGTGCGACAAATTCGATATCGTCGGGGTGCGTCAGATCGATAATTTGCTGCAGGCTTTCCGGAGGCTGCTCCAATCCGTGCATGCTGCAGATTTTTCGGTTATGGTGAATAATACTCTGATCGCGAAAATCGATTAGGAAATGGTAATAGTCGCCGATAACGAACAGCTCGGACAGAAGACGCCGGATATCGACAGGCGGTAAGGGACGATCGCCGGGCAAAAACAATTCGGGAAACTTCGCCCATACAGGCATTAGCAGATGATCAGGATTTTTCATAGGCAAGGCTGCTGTTTAACCATCGGTCAATAAGGAAGGCAGTATTGGGTGCGGCAGTTTTTCGAAGCAGGTTTCGGCGGTGAACAAGAACCGTTTGCTTAGAGATAAATAGCTTTTCACTGATTTCTTGACTGGAAAGGCCTTTTGAAAGCAGACGCAATACTTCTTTTTCCCGCGGGCTTAGACGCACCAGGGCATTATCAACAACCAAAAGCGGCTGCCTTGCGGAGCCGGCAGACAGATCCATCTCTTCAAACCGATGGTTACTGCCAATGCTTTTTATCACAATCGTTTGCTTGTTACTTTGCAGAATGTGATGCATATCCGTATGGATGTGAAGGGCAGTGCCGGCTTGCCCGTGTTCATCGACCGTGAGGTAAACGGTTTGATGGTGGAAAATATGATAATTGCCGTTGGCGATACGCATGCGGAAACAGTAACTCGTTTTAAGTTGAAGAAGCTCGTTAATTCCTGCTCCCTGCATTCTTTCAAGAATGATTTGCTCAGCGCGGATAACAAAGTCTATATCGTCGGGATGGATTAATTCGATGATATCTTGCACGGCGACGGGCAGCCGCCTTAACCCATGAATGGAGAGAATACGGTCAGTATGATGATGAATTTCATGATCGGCAAGATGGATGCTGTAGTAATAGCAGGGTCCGGCAGCAAGGGCACCTGCGAGCTGTTCGATGAATGGATCGGGGCGACTGAGCACGCCTTCCGCGACAATACACGTTGGCTTTGCTGCCCATAATGATGATAACGTTCGTCTGCGAATCTCCATAGAGGATTGCTGGTTTAATCGGTCGACATCGGATGGCGAGCCATCCATGCTAGCAAAAATACTGAACTTTTCTGTTACAAATACCTCTTTTGGGGTATTTTTTTCACAGTATCTTTTTGGTTATTTGTGCATTACGAATAAACTATATAAACTAACGACACGATGAAAAAGATTATCATAAGCGTGATCGCCCTGGTAGCGATTCCCTGCGCCTTGTGGGCACAAAATATCACAGCTAATTCAACCGCCGAGGAATGTCTGGACTTTATAAGTAAATCAATTTCATATGGTGAGCATACCAAGTTAACAAAAGCGGAATACTCAAATAATGGAATAAAAAACACCTATCAGATTGAAGAAGCTGTTATGGAGGTGGGTTTTTGGTATATAGACTGGGCTAGCTTCCGCGATATTCAAGTTTTTGAACGCAATGAGAAGAATCCAACTCATGTCGTTCTGAATTTTGACAGCGACCATTTATTTCACAGGGAAATTGCAAAAGGCGAAGTGCTTAGTCGAAAAGCATTACGCTCCGACGTCATTGAGTTTTATGTATTGTCAGAAAACGAATCGGTAGTAAGTTCCATTAAAAAAGCCACCGAAAGATTGGCGGAGCTCGCCCGGGTAAAGGCTAGTCCGCTGTTAAAAGTAAATGCGCCGGAAGGATGGGCGGAAGCGATTCCATCGTATCCAAAATATCTGGAGGATCGAGAAGCATTTACGCAGCAATTAGGCGTATGGGGAATCACTCTTCAAGATGGAGCGGCCGACGAAAAATGGTTCGTAATATATGGAAGCGACGAAACTGACACGGAGCACGTGGCACGAGTCGTAAAACATAGATTAAAATCGGTTCACAGCGATGGGAAGTCCCTCATTTTCACGGGTGATATAACGTACGTGTCTTCTGATGAGCCCATGATTAAAGGACTGGATTGGTTCGGTATACCTCTCGTGCTTAGCAAATCAGGGGATGCCACCGAGACTTCGTTCGCTGTGCATATGGCCAAATATTTTCTCTGGGAGAACGGATTTGATTTGGGCCCTGATGGATACGATATCAAAAAATACCTACCAAAGAACATCTCGTATTTATAAGTCAATAAAAAGGGAGTTAATTATCCTATAATTATCAAATTCTATGGGTTTTTTCGTAAATTATATTATACTTGTAATATAATTAACTATAACATAATTACCCATGAAGGAATCCGATGTAATTGAATTTTTAGAAAATCGAAGTCGCTTGCTGGCTAACGAAAAGAAAAAAGTTGACGATGCGATCAGTGTTATTCAAAGTTCAAGCCGTGTTTTAGCGGAAGTGGGCGCTACCGTTCCGGAAAGAAAACCGCGAGTTGCCAGGGTGTCCGATAATGCATTGGAACGCATTACCGAATTTAATCCGAAGGGAAAACTGGATGATAAAATTAGTTTCGCTCTGAGCACTTCGAAAAGCGGACTGAAGGAAGATATTATGAAGGTGTTGACCGAACAGCAACCCGAGCTTGACGCTGACAAACTACGCAATGCACTTGGGGTTCGCTTATCGTATTTACTGAAGAGCGGCCGTATTGCCGGCAAGAAGCAGGGCCGTACGTATCATTACCGCCTGATTAAATAGCTCGCCTGCTTATTATTACACAAAATTCTTAGCAAACATTCTCTTTGCAGCTAATATTATTAGTAATATTGCAGTATATAAAGGAGGATGTATGCTAAGAAATTTGACCGCGGCAAGGGACGCTGAACTGGAACCGCTTGCCGACCCGACAAAGGTGAGTGGTTTTGCCTCCCCGGCAGCCGATTACCTGCAGGACCGCCTGCATATTGTTCAACGCCTGGTGTCGGATCCAACCAATACGTATTATTTCGAGATGGCCAGCGATGAGCTGGCGTCGGCAGGCATTCGCAAGGGTGCTTTGCTGGTGGTAGACCGTTCCCTGAAACCAAAACGGGGCGCTACGGTGGTGGCCACCGTGGAAGGCGAGTGGAGCGTCAGGCGGATTGACGAAGAGGCAACCAGCGCGGAGCGGGAGATAACGATTTTTGGTGTGGTTACCTGGAGCTGCAACCCGATGGCGGAGCTGGTGAAATTAACGGCAGACTGAGATGGTTGCTTTGATTGACTGCAATAATTTCTATGCGAGCTGCGAACGCTTGTTTCAGCCCCGCTACAATGGCCGTCCGGTGGTGGTTTTGAGTAATAACGACGGTTGTGTAATTGCCCGAAGCAATGAAGCAAAGGATCTGGGCATTCGGATGGGCGAACCTTTTTTTAAGATTGAGGCCGGATTGAAACGTGCGGGGGTAGCGGTTTTTAGCAGCAACTATTCGCTTTACGGGGATATGAGTGCCAGGGTAATGACCAACCTGGCGCGCTTCTCGCCAAAGGTGGAGGTTTACAGTATTGACGAGTGCTTTCTGGACCTGTCAGGCTTCACGGAACTGGAGGCTTATGCACATCAGATGCGCGAAACGGTGATCCGGAATACCGGAATTCCGGTGAGTGTGGGCATTGCGCCGACCAAGGTGCTGGCGAA
>DAIRDA010000178.1:0-4800 GCA_036796375.1 Albibacterium sp. | reverse complement strand
CATTCTTTCCGGAATATTCTTTGACCACCTCGGTGAGGTATTTTGCCGATACATTGAGCTGGTCGGCATACACCTTTACCGTGCGCTGTTCGCGGAAGTGTTTGCGAGCGAGGTTGCTGAAGCGAATGACGAGGCTTTCCTGTCGCGAGAAGTTCATACGCGTCATTTCAGAATATTTCTGCCCCAGGGCGCCAATTTCAAAAAGGAAGATATAAAAAGCATGAATCAAGATTTCCTTTCCGAAGGGATGCGTGGAGAACTTGGTGAGGCGGTCGACCATCGTGCTGACCTGCGCGCTGACCAAGGCGGCATCTTCGTCTTCGATCTGCCAGATGCGGTGATATTTGGAGGAAAAATAATCAAAGAATTCGGAACTGCGTTCGGGCATACCGATTTCGGCCAGAAAATCGCTCGAAAAGCTGATACCCGAGATGGTGACCGCCCCGGAGGTTTCGCCGATGATGGTGTTCGGGGAGATATGAAAAAGGCTGTTCCGACGGATGGTCAGCGCCTCCATATTGAGGTTGAGCACGGCCTCCCCTTTTTTTACCAGAAAGATGGATAAAAATCCGGAACGGAAATCGGATTTCAGGTTCTTTCCCTCCTCAAGGGTAAAATCTTCCAAAACGGAAAGTCCGTTCAGGACCGAGTGACCGAACTTGATCTGATTGCGGTCGAAGTCGGCTATGGTCAGAATCTTATCGGATTTTTTCTTGGCGCTCATGTAATATTCGGCTGGTTTTCACGTACTAATAGGTCCGTACCAAAAGTACACAATTTCTATTTTAGACCATCATCAAATCAAATGAAATTCTAATAAAGATTAATCCTGGAGCCTGAAATGGCATAATTTGGATTGTCACAGAACTCTACTATTCAAGTTAAAAGAAATTTTGACCAATTTTTCCGATATTACGAACTTTTTTTGCCGGGCTTTTAATCGTTCTTTTGCACCTTAGATTTTTTAGACAATAACGAGAATTCAAAAATGAAAATTTCCAAATCCTTCTTTGTGCTATTGGGCTTCACCTCCCTGTTAAGCTCGCAAACGCTGTTTGCACAGGGTTCCGGACAGAACCCGATTCTGCGGAACGCGACGTTGCCGGAGCTGGTGGAGTATGCGCTGGAAAACAAACCGGAAGTTAAACAAGCATTAATTGACGAGGAGATCGGCGAACGGGATATCAATGCTGCCCTTTCCGGTTGGTTGCCTCAGATTTCAGCAAACGCAACCCTGAACCACAACCTGAAACAGCAGGTAAGTCCGCTTAACATGGGCGGCGACATTTCTTACATTACCCTGGGAACCAAAAACTCCTCGGGAATCACCCTGCAGGCCGACCAGCAGATTTTGAACGCCGGTTTGATTCAGGCTTCCAAATCAGCTAAATTCTACCGCGAACAATACGACCTGAGCACGGAAAACGAGGCGATCAGCACCGTGGTGGAGGTGAGCAAGGCCTATTATGATATCCTGACGAGTCAGGAACAGCTTGAAATCCTGGCGGAGAACATCAGTCGCCTCGAAAAGCAGTTTCAGGACGCACAAGCCCAGTTTGAAGTGGGCCTGGTGGACAAAACCGACTATCAGCGGGCGCAGATCAGCCTGAGCAACGCGCGGGCCGATTTAAAACGGACCGAAGAAATGCTGAAGTACAAATACGCATTTCTGAAATCGCTTATTGGTTATGAAGCCGACAATGCGATCAGCCTTTCCTTCAATGGTCAGGAAATGGAGCAACAGATTTTGCTCGACACCACCGATATGCTGAACTATCAGAACCGCGTGGAGTACCGTCAGCTGCAAACGCAGAAACAGTTGCAGCAGATTAATACCAACTACAATAAGCTTCAGTTTTTGCCAAGCTTATCCGGATTTATCAATTACAGCTGGGCGTATAATAACGACGAGTTCAGCAATCTGTATAACCAGTCGTTCCCCGGTTCGGTAGTAGGCTTGCGCCTGTCCATCCCGATTTTCAGCGGCACGCGGCGGATTCAGGAGATTAAACGCTCGCAACTGGTGGAAGAGCGGATTGACCTCGACCTGGAAAACACACGAAACCAAATAAGCAGCCAGTACGAACTGGCAATGGCTTCCTACCGATCGAACTTGAACGATTGGAGAACAGCCCGTGAAAACGTGGAGATTTCGGAAGATGTTTATAATACCATCAAGCTTCAATACGACGAAGGTATTAAAACCTATCTCGACCTGATGACTGCGGAGACGGATCTGCGGACCACCCAACTGAATTATTTAAACGCCCTTTACAGCGTGCTTTCGTCCAAACTGGATGTAAAACAGGCGCTGGGCACCATTTCTATCGGCACCATTTCTTTAAATCAATAAACAACAACAATGAACTTAAACGCAATTAAAACGGGTCTACTAATTTTTAGTTCGGCATTTCTTGCATCCTGTGGCGGCGATGCTGACCAGGCAGCCCAGCAACAGGCGCCTCCTCCGATGCCTGTAACTACCTATACAGTGGCCAAAGAAGAGGTTAGCACAACGGATACGTATCCAGGTGTTGTTGTGGCCTTAAACGAGGTTGATTTACGTGCGGAAGTGGGTGGATACATTACAGCGATCTACGTAAAAGATGGCCAGCAGGTAACCAGGGGTCAGCGACTTTATGAGATTGACCGCACCAATTACCAGGCTGCCTATAATTCAGCCAAAGCGAACCTGGACATGGCCATGGCCAACCAGCAGAAAGCGGAAAAAGACGCGCAGCGCTATACGAACCTGGCCAAACAGCAGGCTATTGCCCAGCAACGGGTGGATTATGCATTAACCGATCTGGCCAATGCCTCCTCGCAGGTGGCCGCTGCCAAAGCCAATCTGGCAACGGCGCAGGCGAACCTGAACCGTTCGGTAATTACTTCGCCCCTAACCGGTACCATTGGTATTTCCCAGGTTAAGTTGGGTGCTTTGGTAAGTCCGGGCTCTACGCTGCTGAACACGGTATCGACCAACAATCCGATGGCCGTGGATATTTCAGTGAACCAGCGCGATGTGCAACGCTTTATTGCGCTACAGAAGAATCCGGGACAGAGCGTAAGCGATTCGGTATTCGCCATTGAGCAGAACGGAAACACCTACCGGCTGAATGGAAATATCGTGGCGATCGACCGATCGGTGGATCCGGGAACGGGTACCATTACGGTGCGTATCAGCTTTCCGAATCCAAACGGTATCCTGATATCGGGCATGACCTGCAACGTAAATGTGCGCAACAAGGCAGCTGAGCCGCAATTGATCATCCCGCACAAAGCGGTGGTGGAGCAACTGGGTAAATACTCGGTTTATGTGGTGGGCGACAGCAGCAAGGTAGAATCGCGCCTGGTGGAGCTGGGAAGCCGCGTAAACGACCGCATTGTGATCCGTGAGGGATTGAAAGAGGGAGAAGTGATTGTTTCGGAAGGAATTATGAAAATCCGGCCGGGCGCGGTGGTTCAACCAAGCAATGCTACACCGACACCTTCCAATCCATAAATTGAATAACTCGTAACACACATTATGATATCAGACATTTTTATAAGGCGACCGGCCATGGCCATCGTCATCTCGATACTGATTGTATTGGTGGGTACGATCGTTTTAACCGGTCTCCCCGTCAGTCAATACCCCAATATTGCCCCGCCTACCGTAACGGTTTCGGCAAGTTATACCGGCGCTGATGCGCAGACGGTGGAACAAACCGTAACCACCCCGATAGAGAGCCAGATTAACGGTACGCCTGGAATGAAGTACATTACTTCTTCCAGTACTTCCGACGGACGTTCGACCATTACTGTAACCTTTGAAGTAGGCACCGATATTGATATTGCGGCGCTCGATGTACAGAACCGCGTAGGCATTGCCGAACCTTCTTTGCCTGAACCGGTAAGACGGCTCGGGGTGACTACCAAAAAAGCGAATACCGACATGCTGATGGTACTGGGACTGATTTCGCCGAACGGTACTTACGACGAACAGTTTCTGGCCAATTATGCAAATATTTTTGTGAGAGACGCCATGCTGCGTGTACCCGGTGTGGGTGACGTAAACTCGTTCGGACAACCCTTCAGTATGCGTATCTGGATGGATGCCTCCAAAATGGCGGCCATGGGCATTACCCCGGCGCAGGTCACTGCGGCTGTTCAGGAGCAAAACTCCCGGATGCCGGGTGGTAGCGTGGGTGGGCCACCGCAACAGAATAGCCAGACTTTCGAGTATTCGGTTATCCTGGACGGAGCTTTGAGCACGGAAGAAGAGTTTGAAAATGTGATCGTGAAAACGAATGCCGACGGATCTGCGGTTTATTTAAAGGATGTAGCCCGTGTAGAACTGGGTTCCTTTGCCTATAATATCAGCGCTAAGGTGAACGACGATGCGGCCTCGATGATGGGAATTATGCAGACCCCGGGTGGCAATGCGGTTCAAACGGCCGAAGGTATATACGCCGCGCTCGATGAGTTGAAGAAAGGCTTCCCGGAAGATATGGATTATGTAATCGGTTATGAAACGGTATCCATTGTAAATGAGTCGATCGGATCGGTTGTAACCACCTTGATTGAAGCCATTATTCTGGTAACCCTGGTAGTGTTTATATTTCTGCAGAGCTGGAGAGCTACGCTTATTCCGGTACTGGCAATTCCGGTTTCGATTATCGGTACCTTTATCTTTTTCACCCTGCTGGGCTTCTCGGTGAACGTACTGACAATGTTTGGTTTTGTATTGGCGATCGGGATTGTGGTGGATGATGCCATTGTGGTGGTCGAGGCCGTGCAGCATTATATTGATCAGGGCTT
>DAIRDA010000177.1:0-4872 GCA_036796375.1 Albibacterium sp. | reverse complement strand
GACCTGGCGCTTTTGAGCCGCGGATTGCTGACCGGTCCGGAACTGACGGAATTCGTCAACCGCAGCGTAAGCCTGATCTAAATATAATACAGATCTCAAAAAAAGGGTGGCCTCGAAATTTTCGAGGCCACCCTTTTTTTATACGGATACAAAAGGCTCTGTCAATACAACAGACTTTTGAATTAACCTAAATAGGTTTTCAGGATTTTGCTTCTGGAAGTATGACGCAAACGCTGAAGCGCTTTATCCTTGATCTGGCGAACACGTTCGCGGGTCAGGTTAAATTGCTCGCCGATTTCTTCCAGCGACAGGGGATGGTTGGAACTCAATCCGAAGAACAATACAATGATCTCCCGCTCGCGGTCGGTCAAGGTAGCCAGTGAACGGCGGATCTCTTCAGAAAGAGACTCATCAATCAGGCTGTTGTCGGTGTTCGGATCGCGGTTTTCCAATACGTCGAGAAGTGTGTTTTCTTCACCTTGTACAAAGGGAGCATCCATGGATACATGGCGTCCGGAATTGCTCAGGGTATCGGAAATCTTCTCAACCGTAGTTTCCAGCTGGTCGGCTAACTCTTCCGGAGAAGGCTCGCGTTCGAAATCCTGTTCTAATTTTGAAAAAGCTTTACTGATTTTGCTTAACGAACCCACCTGGTTTAAAGGTAAGCGTACAATACGCGATTGCTCAGCGATGGCCTGCAGAATCGATTGTCTGATCCACCATACGGCATAAGAAATGAATTTAAATCCTTTGGTTTCGTCAAACCTTTTTGCGGCTTTAATTAAGCCTAAATTTCCCTCGTTGATTAGGTCACCCAGGGTAAGACCTTGGTTTTGGTACTGTTTCGCTACAGACACCACAAAACGCAAATTTGTTTTTGTTAAACGTTCCAGGGCGGCTTGATCGCCCTCTCTGATTTTTTGAGCAAGAATAACTTCTTCCTCGGCAGTAATAAGATCGACCTTTCCAATCTCGTGCAGATATTTGTCCAAAGACTGCGATTCACGATTGGTAATCGATTGTGTAATTTTAAGCTGTCTCATTAAATTATTTTAAAGTTGCTCTATAACGCAAAAGTGTGCAAAAATACGAATTATTTAATCGTTTAACGATTAAAAGGGGGTAAATGTTCTCTGATAATTAGGGATTTATCAAGTTTTGGGGCTGCCTCTGTATGCACAAATATTGTTCCAATTACACGATTTGAGGGTGCGTTCGTGGTAAACGCATCGATTATGATTTTTGGATGAGAAATCAGGCATATAATTTGTTTAGCATCATTGGTTAAGGTTAAATATAAGCCAAAGATCTTTAAATGTCAAGTCTTAACGGCTAAACAACTCATCAACAGTTAAAAAACAAATTATGAAATGGAAAGGGCGTAAACAAAGTTCCAATATGCAAGACCGCCGCGGCATGTCGGGCGGAGGCATGTTGATGGGTGGTGGTGTAATCGGGGTGATTGTATTATTGGTGCAAATGTTTACGGGTGCCGACCTCTCGCAGATTCTCCCTGGCGACATAACACAGTCGGCCCCCAGTGGCGAGCAGGTGGAGCTTAGCGCAGCGGAAAAGGAGATGGGCGAGTTTGTGTCGGTGGTACTGGCCGATACCGAGAAGGTATGGCATCAGATATTTACTGAAAACAATATGCAGTATGAGGAACCTACGCTGGTACTGTTCAGCCAGGCAGTGCAGACCGCCTGCGGAGGTGCGAGTTCGGCTTCCGGACCCTTCTATTGCCCGGCCGACAAAACCGTGTATATGGATCTGGTTTTCTTCGATGAACTGAAATCACGCTTCGGAGCGGAAGGAGGCGATTATGCCATTGCCTATGTGATTGCTCACGAAGTAGGGCACCATGTGCAGAACCTGCTGGGCACCAGTGGCGAAACGCAACAGGCCATGCGCAATTCCAGCTCAGCAAAAGCCAATCAGCTATCGGTGGCCCTGGAACTGCAGGCCGACTTCTACGCTGGCGTGTGGACTCACCATAACCGCGATTACCTGGAAGAAGGCGATATCCGGGAGGCATTGAGCGCCGCGCAGGCGGTAGGTGACGATGCCATTCAGGAACGCACGCAAGGCCGGGCCAACCAGGAAACCTTTACGCACGGCTCTTCTGAGCAGCGCATGGAATGGTTTACCAAAGGCTATAAAACCGGCGATGTGAATGCCGGCGATACCTTCCGGAACCTGGGCATCCGCTAGTTAAAAAACCGTTTAAAGAACCGTTGAAAGAACCGTTAAAAGATGGCCCTCTGATGAATTGGTGAAAGAGGAACCGCTGAACTATAGAATTGCTGAAAGCGCGAAAGTCTCTTTCAGCCGCACCCCCTTTTCGGTATGCTGCAGCGTGCAGCACTCGTTTACCGGATCGTGTTCCAGAAACAAAATATAACCCTTATCGGCAATTTCTTTCCAGTATTCAGCACGCTCTTCCAGGGTTTTCAAAGGGAACATATCGTAAGCCATCACGTAAGGCATGGGGATATGCCCGACCGAGGGAAGTAAGTCGGCCATATACAAGATTGTCTTATCCTGATAGCGTATCTGCGGCAGCATCATCGCGTCGGTATGTCCGTATGCAAAGCGAATCTGAATATCCTCGTGGCCGATCCCATTCTCATGATCTTCAATAAATTTCAGTCGCCCGCTTTCCTGCAAGGGAAGGATATTCTCCGCCAGGAAGGAAGCCTTCTCGCGATCGTTCGGTTCCACCGCCCATTGCCAGTGCTGCTTATTCGTCCAGTAATCCGCATTCGGAAAGGCATTCACCAACTGATCGCCTTCGCGCTTCACCGCGCCGCCCACATGGTCGAAATGCAGGTGCGTTAAAAACACATCGGTAATATCATCGCGATGAAAACCCTTCTTTGCCAGGGAACTGTCGAGCGTATCCTCGCCGTGCAGGTAATAATGTGAAAAAAACTTTTCCGACTGCTTATCGCCGATACCGGTGTCGATCAGGATCAGGCGGTCGCCATCTTCAATCAGCAGCAGCCGCATCGCCCAGGTACATAGGTTATTTTCGTCCGCCGGATTGGTGCGGCTCCACAGCGATTTGGGCACAACACCAAACATGGCCCCACCATCTAACTTAAAGAAACCGGTATCGATACTGTGTAATTGCATATTTTTCGTGTTTTTACGAAGATACAAAAGAAAGAAGTGAAATTATTTATTTTTTGTTTGCTTTGCATCAAGCTGTTATACAGTTGTTTAGATATAGTGTACGCCGTACATAGTGTATTTTTAGGCTTCAGTTTGTGAAGAATAAATATTTACCTTTGACTACCATTTACAGCGGGAATATGAACAGGACAGAAACGATGCAGCCAGATCTAAGCTATTTGCAGATAGGCGATGCGGGAGAGCGACACTATCAGCTTAGTGTACCGGAACTTATTGAAGAAGCCATTAAAAACGGTGAAGGCTTTTTAGCCGACAGCGGCGCCTTAGCGGCCGACACCGGAACCTTTACCGGACGGTCGCCCAAAGATCGTTTCATCGTCCGCGATGCCATTACGAGCGAGGCCATCTGGTGGGGCGATATCAACCGCCCGGTAGAAGCGAAAGTGTTCGATAAGCTTTTTGAAAAGGTGGGCGACTACCTCAGTTCACGCAGCTTATACGTGCGCGATGTGCTGGCCTGCACTGCCCCCGAACATCAGATTTCGGTCCGCGTCGTCAGCGAATCGGCCTTTCAGAGCATGTTCGCTCACAATATGTTTATTCGTCCAACCAGTACCGACCCTGCCAATCGGCCCGACTGGTCGGTGATTGCCGCCCCAAACTTCCTTGCCGACCCCGATGTAGACGGCGTGCCGAACGGCAATTTCGTTATCCTCAACTTTACGAAGAAAGTGATTTTGATAGGAGGGACCGGCTATACCGGTGAAATCAAGAAAGGAATCTTTTCCGTGCTCAACTTCCTGCTTCCGCATGAAAAGGGCATCCTTCCCATGCATTGCTCTGCCAATACCGATGAGAAGGGATCAACCGCCTTGTTCTTTGGCTTGTCGGGTACCGGAAAAACAACGCTATCGTCCGATAAAGGGCGCTTCCTGATCGGTGACGATGAACACGGCTGGTGCGATGAAGGCATCTTCAATATCGAGGGCGGCTGCTATGCCAAGTGTGCAGGCCTCGACGCAGAGAAAGAACCCGAGATATTCGAGGCTGTGCGATACGGCGCCCTGCTCGAAAATATCAATTTCCACCCCGGCACGCGCGTTCCCAACTACAACGACACAAGCAAAACCGAAAATACCCGTGTAGCCTATCCGATCGACTTCATTGAAGGGGCCGTGAGCAGTCCGCTCAGCGCAGCACCCAAAAATATCTTCTTCCTCACCGCCGATGCCTTCGGCGTGATTCCGCCCATTTCCAAGCTGACAGCGGAGCAGGCCATGCACCATTTTATCTCCGGCTATACCGCCAAGGTAGCCGGAACCGAAGTAGGCATCACCGAGCCCAAGATGGTATTCTCCGCCTGCTTTGGCGAGGCCTTTATTCCCCTGCATCCCAACCGCTATGCCGAACTACTGGGCGAAAAAATACGCCAGGGAGGCATCAAAGTATGGCTGGTGAACACCGGCTGGATTGCCGGTCCGTACGGCGTAGGGAGGCGCATCAAACTCAGCTATACCCGATCGATGATCCGTGCCGCCATGGCCGGTGAACTGGACGAGGTAAGCTATCAGCAGCACCCCGTGTTCGGACTTCGTTATCCGGTAAGCTGCCCCAATATCCCCGACGGAATTCTGGATCCGGAAGCCACCTGGGAAAACAAGGAAGCCTACCGCGTGCATGCCGAAAAATTGGCCGCCGCCTTCGAGGAAAACTTCAAGCGCTACCAAAGCATCGATT
>DAIRDA010000176.1:0-4924 GCA_036796375.1 Albibacterium sp. | reverse complement strand
GACACCGTAAACAATATCTGTACGGTCGATGATTCCTGGTACGAGCGGGCTCCCGCCGGTGAATTTTTGGGTGTACCCGTGAGGTATATTCCGGCAGAGGAACTGATTTGGTGTAAAATTTATGTTCAAAACCGCGAACGGAACGACAATGCCGATATCAACCACACCCTGTTGCACCATGGGAAACACCTCGATTGGGAACTGTTGCTGAGAAGGCTCGATCAGCACTGGAACCTGCTGCTGGCGCAGATCCTCATCTTCCAGTTTGTCTATCCGGCCGACTACCGAGCCATTGTTCCGAAATGGCTTTTCGACGAATTGATGCGCCGCGCACACGAACAATACGATTTGCCGTCTTCGGTTGAGAAGGTATGTCGCGGACCGCTTATCGATCAGACATCCTATGAGGTCGATATCAAAGAATGGAATTACAAGAGCTACACGATAACCACCGTATAATGGAGCGAGAAAAAACAAGAATAGCAGCTATTGGCGATATACATACACGGATTAGCGACAAAGGACAATGGCAAGAATTGTTCTCCGAGGTGTCGCGGCGCGCAGACGTATTGTTGATTTGCGGCGACCTGACCGATACAGGCGATGAGGAAGAAGCGGAAGTACTGGTGGAAGAATTAAAAGCATGCAGCATACCCGTTGTAGCCGTATTGGGAAATCATGATTTTGAAAAAGGCCGGCAGAAAATTATCCGCCAGATTCTAACCGATAATAAGGTAACGATTCTCGAAGGAGAATCGATCGTGATCGAAAATGTTGGTTTTGCCGGAACCAAAGGTTTCGGAGGCGGCTTCGACAGCTATATGCTTTCGATGTTCGGGGAAGATTCCATGAAAGCCTTTGTACAAGAAGCGGTGGACGAGTCGCTTAAACTCGACCGCGCACTTTCACGTCTGGAACAGGAGTACCCCGACATTCCCAAAATCGCCCTGCTGCACTATTCGCCAATCAAGGAAACCGTTGTGGGTGAACCCGAGCAGATCTATCCTTTCCTTGGCTCCTCGCGCCTGGTTGAACCTTTGCACAGGCGGAATGTTTTTGCAACCTTTCATGGGCACGCCCATGCAGGAAAGTTCGAGGGTGTAACCTCAGGAGGGGTCAGGGTGTTCAATGTGGCATTGCCCGTACTGCGAAGCGCTAACCACGACTTTCCCTTTTATATATTGGAAGTATAACCCTGATCATGTAGATTTAACCCAATATCATCGCCATGAAAAAACCAAGCTATTTCTCGACGTTACTCCTGTCGGCACTTCTTTTTTATGCATGCTCCGGATATAGCCAGCAGCAAGACAGCGCACGCTTTTATTTCGACGATGTAACCGACACGCACATTCCGCTCGATCCGGAAGCGCATGCCCTGAATCCGCTGCTGGTTGATATCGATGGTGATGGCGATCTGGATGCGGTGCTCGCAATGGAGCTGGACGAAAACCGTCTTTACATAAACGATGGAACCGGACGCTTTACCTGGAAAAAAAATGTGTTTAAGCCCGTGAAGCACGATACCGAGCATGTTCGGGCCGCCGACTTCAACCAGGACGGCCACATCGACCTGATATTCGTGGCGGAAGACGATCAGAATCACGAATTGTATTTTGGCAAGGGTGATGGATCTTTTCAGGACATGTCTGCCCGGCTGTTGGGTCGAAGTGAGGCAAATGGTCTCGATGTGGGCGATGTAAATGGCGATGAGCTCCCGGATATCGTTGTTGGAAACTCAGGCGAAAAAGGGCAGAATTTTCTCTGGCTTAACAATCCGGACAATCCCGGTAACTTTCTGGATGCCAATGCTACACTACCGCAGGTGAACGACGCTACACAAAGCATTAACCTGACCGACGTAGATGGAGACGGTGATCTGGATATGCTGATAGGGAATGAAGTACCCCCAAACCGTCTGTTAATCAATAACGGAAACGGTGTTTTTGCCGAACATGCCGAAGGGATCGACTTGCCGGTACCGCTGGAAACCCGGATGGTGCTGGCCTTTGATGCCGACGGAGACGGCGATCTTGATATTGTCTTCTCAAACCTCACCAGCAACGGTCGTGACTACGAAAAAGATCCCCAGATGCGCATTCTGATAAACGACGGACAGGGTAACTTTCAGGACGAGACCGATGGCAGAATGCCCCAGAACAGCTTTTCATCGTATGCATCGAACTTTATCGATTTCGACGGCGACGGCGACCTCGATCTGCTGGTGGGAACCATCCAGATTCCTGGTTTTAAACCCGACAAAATACGGGCATATGAAAATGACGGGAAGGGTGTTTTCCGCGACATCAGTGATTTCGCAATTCCAAACCAGACAGTAGCACGCGGATGGGACATTGCCATCGGCGATGTAAACGGAGATGGAGTAGACGATGCCCTGATTGGCGGATGGGGAACCCAGCTTCGCCTGTTACTGGGCAGGAAAATCGAAAAGCGCTGAGGTTATATCCGGCCCGTTCAGTGCAAGATCCGGAAGACCATTTCCTTCAGAAGCGGACCGAATTCGTTGCTGGCGGAATCCACGCCTTTCGACTTCAGATCATACTCACGGAGCAGACTCAGCACCTGAAAGGTCTTCCATTTTGAATAATTCCGGCCTGCTACAAGATACTCGTCGACAAAAAAGGAGTGCACCCCAATCAACTTCGACAGGGCTGGCTTGCTCTTATCATCTGCATAATGGAATTTCAGCACCTTGGTAAAATAGGTTCCCAGAGCTCCAAGAACAACCGGTGCGGGATTTGATTTCGGATTGGCAATGAAATAGTCTACTATCTGGTTGGCTTTCAATACGTCTTTATAAGCCAGTGCCTTATTCAATTCGAAAACATTAAAATCTTTCGATATTCCTATGTTATTCTGAACGTCTTCGGTGGTGATTTCGCGGTTTGCCGGGACATTTAAGAAGATTTTTTCCAGCTCATTCACCACCTTTGACAAGTCTGTGCCCAGGTACTCGGCCATAAGCGAGGCGGCAGCAGGATGTATTTTGTGCCCGGCATCCCTTGAAAAATCGGTGATCCAGGGTGCCACCTTGTTGTCATAAATTTTAGCCGACTCCATACAAACGCCGTTCTTCTCGAAAAGCTTGTAAAGTTTCTTCCGCTTATCAAACTTCCCATACTTATAGCAAAATACCAGCAGGGTACTGGATAAGGGGTTTTCCAGATAGGTGTTTAACAAATCTGCGCCCGCTTTATTCCATTCCAAATGCTGCGCTTCCTTCACCATTACCACCTGCACATCGGCCATCATCGGATAGCGTTTAGCGTTATTGACGATCGTTATAAAATCGGTATCCTTTCCGTAAAGTATGGTTTGGTTAAAACTCTTTTCTGCTTCCGAAAGAACATTTTTTTCAATGTAATGGCTTACTGCATCGATATAGTACGATTCCTCCCCATGCAGCAGGTACACGGGGTAGAACTTCCGATTCTTTAAATCACTAAGTATAGTCTGAAAACTCATGGATTACAAAATATGCTCACCCGCCGGCAAGAGCCCAAATATAGGAATTATGGTTATGTTATTAATTTTATCTACTTTTAAATCGCTTTTGGTCTGACACCGCTAAACCCGTATTTTTTTGGAATCCGAACTCTCATTTAAAGGAACCCCGCTCAATCTCCCGCCCTATCCGTTCCGTTTGAAAGAAGCGAACAACAAAGTCTATATTTTTGATGAGCTGCGTAAGAAGTATCTTCTGGTGACTCCGGAAGAGTGGGTTCGCCAGCATTGGGTACAATACCTGATCAACCAAAAGGGATACCCAAAGAACCTGATTCAGTCGGAAGGAGGGCTGAAATTAAACCACTTGCAAAAAAGAACCGACCTGGTTGTATTTAATCGGGAACATCAACGAATCCTGATTGCCGAGTTCAAGGCGCCCCGGGTAAAAATTACCCAGGAAGCATTCGACCAGATTGCCCGTTATAACTTTATCCACCGTGTTCCATTGCTTATTGTGAGCAACGGCCTGACGCATTTTTACTGCGAGACCGACTTCGAGGCGGGAACCTACAAGTTCTTGCACGATATCCCCGCCTACCGCCCTGCTTAATTAAACAGATTGTTGAAGAATTCGGATACCCGCTGGAAGAAACCGGTTTTATCCGCGTCGGTACGTGCCGCCTTCTGGCTTGCCTGAGAGTTCAGCACCGGTGGCAACCAGGACGCATCTGCCCCCCAGTTTTCATTGGGCTGCGGCCCCATTTGAATGGTGATTTTTCCGCCGGCAAGGATGTCCTTATGATGGAAATATACTTTTTTATGGTTTGATCCATTCCATCGGACCGATTGGACATAGGGATTGGCGCTACTGTTATTGAGCACTTCAATATCCAGTATTTTATTGTCTTTCAACTGAATTCGCGCCCGGTCTACCATTGGGCTTCCAATCATGTAATGTCCACCTGCCGGATTAGCCGGGTAGAGTCCGACAATGTTCCAGACGGCCCAGGCACTCATTTGTCCGGCGTCCTCATTCCCTGCGTATCCGTCGGGCCGATCGTGATACATGGAGTCGACGATGCTGCGGACCAGCGCCTGGGTTTTCCAGGGCTTGCCCAGGAAACTATACATATAGGCAATATGATGACTGGGCTCGTTCCCGTGGGCGTACTGCCCCATCATTCCACTCACATCCGGACTTGCATTCTGTCCGGTGATTATGGAACTCACGCTAAACAGTGAATCCAGTTTCTGCTCCAGTCCGTCGCCACCATACAGCGCCTGCAGACCGCGCACATCGTGTGGGACAAAGAACGAATGCTGCCAGGCATTTCCTTCCATGTAGTGGGCTTTCTTCGTATCGTGCTCCGACAAGTACGGGTCGAACGGTTCGGCCCAGGTACCGTCACTGTTCCTGGCCCGCATGAAGCCGCTTTTGCTATCAAAAATATTCTGG
>DAIRDA010000175.1:0-4991 GCA_036796375.1 Albibacterium sp. | reverse complement strand
CTGTCGCGGTGCGTTACTTCTCCGCCGAACAGGTAGCTCACGGTCGATAAGCCGATATGAGGATGGGGAAGCACGTCGAGGCTCGACGGGGGTGTTACAATATCGCTCACTGGGCCAGCGTGATCCATGAAGATAAAGGGTCCCACCATCCGGCGCTGGCGGAATGGCAGAATTCGTTTTACAAGCATTTCGGGGCTTATCGCGGCGGCGCGCGATTGGATAACAAGGTCAAGCATAGGTGGATGCGTTGGTTACTGCAATATACGCTTTTGTTTGTTAATCCAGGGTGTCGGATTGGGCAAAAAAGCATTACGAATCCAAGAAGTACATTGATAGGTGAGATTATAACTTGTTTCAATCTCGTTTTAAACAAACAGATACCAAACAGGTCCTAAACAGGGTCGAAAGAGGTTCCAAAAAGGATTGCGGTCCTTTTAGGTATCTATTTAAGATCTTTTTCCTATGTGTTTCCTGTTGTTTTTATAAAAAGGAGTTTTAAATTTGCAGCAACCTATTATGAGCCCTCGAGGCGAATAAAACCATCTTTCTTTTAATCATTTTATTGTTTAACCTAAATAGAACTGCTTATGGGAAAATTTAAACATGGAATTAACGGAGCATTTACAGGCCTGGTGGGCGATCTGGTTGCGAGTAGCTGGCGGGGAAAGCCTTATTTGAAAAGCAGGCCGGTCAGAAAGAAGAAGGCGGGAGAAAGTGAACTGGCGAATCGCAGTTCCTTTGGTAGTGCTTCCAAATGGCTTTCGCCGCTTACGGATTTTTTTCGGGCGGGTTTTCGGGGCGATAATCCAGATTTTTGGGGCTTTCACGGGGCAAAATCGTATTTGCATGCACATGCTATCGTGCTGGATGGAACCAAGAAAGTGATCGATTCCTCGAAAATGATGATTAGTCAGGGCGACCTGCCGCTGGGAAAAGGTTTCGAGATGCTTTATAATCCGGATACTTCGGAGATTTGCATAAGCTGGGATCCGAATCTTCCAAGCTCAAGAAGAGGAGCCAGGAAGGCCGCAAACGACGATAAACTGATGTTGGCAGTCTACGATGTGGAGAACGGCGATGTTTATGGAGAGGTTTACGGCGTGTCACGAAAGGTGGGGGCCTATCAAGTAGAGATACCTCCTGAGACGGCAAGCTATCATGTTTATGCGGCCTTTGTGGCGGCCGATAGTAGCAGCCGGTCGGATAGCGTATATTTGGGACGGGTAGATGTTACATAGCATCGAAAATTAATTGACGACCTATGTGATTTATATAGGTGCACGTCTGCTTCTTAAAAATTTCCCAGGCGCAACCGGCCTGGGAACTCTAAACTATATCGATGCGCAAGAGCTATTAGTGCTGACGCTTTTTCTTGTCGGCAGGATACTTCCTGTACTCAGTAATCGAGTCGATGTTTATGACGCGGACGTACGTGACTTCGGAATCGCAGATTCATTCTTATTTCTTAGATATTTTATACATTTTGGCGTTTTATATCGGTAACCTACGTTATAAGCCGGAGACTTCGTCGATTTTAAACTTAATAAGAGTACCCTAATTAGATAATGATTCCGACAAGACCAATACATCTGCTACAACTGAACAATTCGACTGCTGCCGGTCGACTTGCCAGAATATTCGGGATTCATGTTTTATTGCTCATTTGCTGGGTCGTTCTTTCGGATGTGGTTTTCGATATGCGCGATTTCGAGACGAGTGTTGAGTCGGGCTTCGAAAAATCCCCTCTTTTATATGCTCTGTTCGCCATAACGGTTGCTCCACTATGGGAAGAGGCTGTGTTCCGCTTGCCGTTCATCCGTAACAGATACATGTGGATGGCAGTCATGCTGGGTGTAATGTTTTTTCTTGGTGTTGAACTTTTGGCACTGAAGATATTGACAGGAGTCTATATCCTTTTCGTTTGTATGTATTGGGTTAAACAAAATGTCTATCTAAAATTTGCTGTGATTGCTATATCCGTCATCCTTTTTGGATTAATACACATCGGGAATTACTCATTAGCCGATATCGAACAGATGAACGGACTCGAATTTGTCGCTTCTTTTATTTCACAGTTAGTTTTGGGAATCATCCTGACGTTTGTCAGATTGACTTACTCTTTTAAACATGCTGTAGCGTACCATGTCGCTTTTAACGGGATACTAATATCATTTGGACTCATTCTAGGTTCCTGAACCAATTTAGTTATTAACTTCAGATGTCACCGATGAAAATGACAACAGCAACGTTTTTGGAAATCAATTTCAGGAAGGATAATCCGTTTTTATTGGTTTTTACTGCGAAAATAATCTATTCGACCATTGCCGGCTTTATTGTCGGGTATTTTGATCCTTCGGTTTTCGATATTCACCTGGATGTGATTCGTCTTCTTTACAAAATAATAGGGGTTTGAACATTACGTTTCAGATCCAACAGCTCTAAAAATCATCTTTATACTTACTCCGATACTTAGCCGCCCACGACGCATATTCACGGTCGCTGGTATAAGACTTAATCAAAGCGTCTCTTACGGTAATACCTTTTTTGGCCTCCAGTAATATCCAATCGACGTTGATATTTCCCACTATCTTGTCGCTCCCCGCTTTGCCAGTGCCTGGGCGTAATTGGTGACCGGAAGATATGCCCATAATTTTATTTTCTGTACCGAGTACGGCGTAGGTCGGAAAGGAGGTGACGCCAAATTCTTCTCCAACAAAAACATGGGTGCGTTCGAGAAACAAATTTTGGCCGGCAACTTCATTTGCAGCGAGATAGGATGTCCACCGGTTGAAGTTATCCTCTATAGCAATATTTACAAATACTACATTGGTGTCTGCCTTAAACCTGGCTTGCAACGCAGCACTTGAAGGGTGCTGTTCGATACAAGGAACGCAACGGGTAAACCAGAAGTCAAGAAAAACTACTTTCGAAGCATACTCGTTTAACCGCCGTTCCTTTCCGTTTTCATCAAGGAGCACTAAATCTGGAAATAAATCTCCTGTTCGAGCGTCGATTTCGTCGAGTGTACTCTTATATGCAGATATGGTACTGGCTCTGTCTGCTTGATTGCGTTTATAGTTATGAATTTGTAAAGCCAGGTACGCCAGAAGAATCAGCGAAACAAATGCTAAAGCTCCCCGGAATAGGTTTTTTTTCATACGGTTACATAATTGGTCTTACTAAATATAGAACTTACTCGAGCGTTATGTACTAAAATCCGAAAACTTTTTATGAATTGTTCAAATTCGCGCAATGCGGTTACAAAAAGTTTTACCGAATCGAATCAATGAAAGCCTACCAAACAAAGTCACCTTTTTTTTGTCTGTACGATATGCACGACGACGACGCTATAAAAAAGAAAGCTTACCAGAAACTGGAAAGCATGGCTCCTGAAGAATTACAGGATGTACAGGAGATCGACTTTGAAGTATATTTTTCAACGGAGGACGATCAGGAGCGGCGATATACGGTCTTTCTGGAGCGGGGCTTTGTTGAAGGAAAAGAAGGTTGGGTGGTTCGGAATATTGTCCGGCCGGATAAGCTTGAAAAACCGGAGAAAAAAGACCGGGGCAAGATTGAGTAAGCCTATTTGTTTTTGAAGGCCAGCAGGCGCTCGCGCGCTTCCGGAGTCATCACCAGTTTGCCGCTGATGGCAGCGCGGTTGAAGAGGAGCTCGTCCCACGATTCGGTACCCTCCCAGAAGATGGTTTTCAATCCTTTCAGTGCTTCGGGACTGTAGCTGGCCAGTCGGTCGCAGAATTCGTTAACAGCGGCATCCATTTCTTGTACGCTGGGGAAAACCTCCTGAAACAAACCTTTTTCTTTGGCCCAGTTGGCGCTCCTCCACTGATCGGGGTTCAGGCTCAGTGCAGTAAAATTGACCAGCCCGATTTTTCGTTGTACGGCCGGAGCTATCACGAAGGGACCAATGGCGATACCCAGTTCGCTGAGCCGGATGGAAGCCTGTTCGCTGGCGAAACAGTAATCGCACGCAGCGGCCAGTCCCACACCACCACCAATGGCTTTGCCTTGTACGCGCCCAACAACAATCTTTCCGCATAGTCGGATGGCATTGATTACATAGGCAAACCCTGAGAAGAATATTTTACCTGCCGCTTCGCTTTCGATAGCGATTAGCTCATCGAAGCTGGCGCCTGCACAAAAGGTGCGGTTGCCGCTGCTTTGCAACAGGATAACTTTTACCTTGTCGTTTTTCCCCATTCCAAAAATATGAGCCGCCAGGGTCTTAAGCAGCTCGGAAGGGAAGGAGTTGTGTGAGGGATGACTGAAGGTAATGGTGGCTAGTCCGTTGGTTTCTATCTGTACGTCGACTTCTCCTTGATGGCTGATTGGCGTTTTCATATACTTAAATATAGCGGAAATTTTTTAATTCCCGGCCGGTCGTAACTGCCGGCTCTTCGCGCGATATCTCAGGTATAGCAAAGTTGTCGACATCATCAGTCCGATCGTCAGTCCGTACCAGATGCCCTGCAATCCGAATCCCAGCTTGAATCCCATTACCCAGCCAAGCGGTAGGCCGACCACCCAGTAGGAAAAGAACACAATGAAGGTAGGCATGTTTACATCGCTCATTCCGCGAAGAATTCCCAGTCCGACCACCTGCGTTCCATCAAACAATTGAAACAGTCCGGCAATAATAAGAAGCTGAGCTGCAAATAATATAACCGCTTCATCTGAGGTGTAGATCCAGGGGAGCTGGTAATTGAAAATGGCGAAAATCAGTGCGGCGATGGTCATAAAAACCAGCACGATGTGGTAGCTTGCTGCCGAGAAACGGAACAGGCGGGGAATGTTATTTTTACCGAAACTGGTACCTACCTGAATGGTGGCTGCCGAGGCAATGCCGCTTGCCATCATGTAGGTCATCGACGCCAGGTTGATGGCCACCTGATGAGAGGCTTGCTCAACGGCGCCCAACTGTCCGGCCAGAATGGCGGCAGCGGCAAAGGCGCCTATTTCAAACACATACT
>DAIRDA010000174.1:0-4996 GCA_036796375.1 Albibacterium sp. | reverse complement strand
CGAACACATCGATATCTGCAAAAATCTTGAAAAGCAATCCCTTTCCTTCCATCACCGGCTTTCCGGCATCGGCGCCAATATCACCCAATCCCAATACCGCTGTACCGTTACTGATTACCGCCACCAAATTTCCTTTGGCCGTATATTTATAAGCATCTTCTTTGTTTTCAGCGATCTTCAGGCAAGGTTCGGCTACTCCCGGAGAATAGGCAAGGGAAAGGTCCCGTTGCGAGTTTGTAGGTTTTGTGGGAATAACTTCTATTTTTCCTGGTCGACCTTTACTGTGATAATCCAGGGCGTCCTGCTTCTGATTTCTTTTCGTCATCTGTGTAAAACTTTATTCATTTAGGATACAACAAAGGTAATAGAAAATTCATCAAACGGGGCCTTCGGGTGATAATAGTGCATGCTGCGAGGCCACCTTAAAGTCGCGAAATACGCGACTGATATCGGTTTCTTCAAAAAGCACCTTCATGCCTGCATACGGATAAAGTTGATCCACCAGCCTCCGCGAAGCCGCTGCGCACTCCAATACCGCAGCCCGGAACTCCTTTCCCTGCCCTCCAATCTCCTGTCCCTGCTCCACCGACACCCAAATCCTATCGAGCAAGTCGTACACCCTGATCCGGCTCGCCGAGAAGTCGGCCAGGCTACCCTCCACCAGCGCCGATGCCCGGGCCGTCCATCGCCCCTTCTCTTCCAGGGCCTCCTGCACCAAGTCCGCAAAACGGGATGCCAGGCCCGTTGCCATCACCAGCATATTTATTTCGGCCAGCAGCATAAAGGGAAATCGATACAGCGCAGAAGAAAAATTCGGCGAAGGTTTTTGAAGGTCAAAACAGTAGCTGGCCGGTACCCAAACAGAATCTACCCGAAAGTTGCAACTTGAGGTAGCCCGCATGCCAAACACCTTCCAGCTGTCAAATACCTCCACCTGCGACGCAGGTACCAGAAAGGAACGATACGTTTGCTCTTCGCTGCCCACCACCTCCGCATTGAGCGAAAAAAAAGTGGCGTGCGCCGAACCGCTGGCATATTTCCACTCGCCCTCAATAATAAAACCCCCGTTAAAGGCACGCGCAGTACCCGTTCGGGCACCACTCCCCGCAACGCAGGCCTTCCGATCGGCAAAAACCCGCGCTGCTTCCTCCCTTTCCATAAACCCTGAAAACATATTTGCCCCTGCTCCCAGATTCACATTCCACGCAAAGCTGCCATCCACGAAGGCAAGGCGCTCCATCAGGCGCGCAAACGCGGGCAAAGCCATCTCCTTCCCTCCCAGGCGCTGCGGAACCAGCAAGTGAAACCATTGGTTCTCGTATATCAGTTCCAATTGGGCAGGTGTCAGCGAAGCCCTTAACTCGGCCTGCCGACTTTCCCTTCGTATCAATTCCTCGCCTGGAATCGTGTTCTTATCAACTACGTTAAGCATCTCATACGGATTAAATTAAAAAGGGACCGCCTCGTCCCTAAAACTCAAAATTACTTAATAATTCCTTATCTTTGCGGCAGGAAACGACACTTGAAAATCAGACAGAATACGTTTCCAATCTAAAAACTTACTCGATGAAATTAGATACTAATTTTCAGGAAAAATTTGAAAGCCGACATATTTCTCCACGCAAATCAGACCTTCCTGCCATGTTGCAGACAATCGGCGCAAATTCTTTCGATGAATTAATTGACAAAACTGTTCCAGGAAATATCCGGCTAAAGCAGCCGCTTAATTTGCCTGCGGCATTAAGCGAAGTCGATTACCTCGCAAAAATGAAGCAGGTCGCTTCCAAGAACAAAGTATTTAAGTCGTATATCGGCCAGGGTTATTACGATGTGCAGCTTCCTACCGTCATTCTCCGCAATGTGCTGGAGAATCCGGGCTGGTATACGCAATACACACCCTACCAGGCAGAAATTGCTCAGGGACGTCTCCAAGCCTTGCTGAATTTCCAAACGGCAGTGATCGACCTTACCGGGATGGAAATCGCCAACGCCTCCCTGCTCGATGAAGCCACTGCCGCGGCTGAAGCGATGTTTATGCAATACAACCTGCGGAAAAACAAAGACGCTTCTGTCTTTTTCGTTTCCGAAGATATTTTCCCTCAAACACTCGATGTTATCCGCACGCGGGCTGAATCGTACGGCATTGCCCTGCAAATCGGCCGTACCGACGAAGCAGAACTGGGAGAAGAAGTGTTTGGCGCCCTGGTACAATACCCCGGGGCAAGCGGTGAGGTAACCGACTATGCCGGATTTGCCGAAAGCCTGCACAGCAAAAACATGACCCTGTCGGTAGTTGCCGATATCATGAGCCTGGCCCTGTTAACTCCTCCGGGAGAATGGGGTGCCGATATCGTTGTCGGTTCCACCCAGCGTTTTGGCATACCCATGGGCTTTGGCGGCCCTCATGCAGCCTACCTGGCAACTAAAGACGCTTACAAGCGCAATATTCCGGGCAGAATCATTGGCGTAACCGTCGATTCAGCCAACGAATACGCCCTTCGCATGGCCCTTCAAACCCGCGAGCAGCATATCCGCCGCGATAAAGCTTCTTCTAATATTTGTACGGCCCAGGCCTTGCTGGCCATTATGGCAAGTTTTTATACGGTATATCATGGCCCTGCCGGTATCAAAAAGATCGCTACCCGCATTCACTCGCTCAGCGCATTGCTTGCCAAAGCGCTTCAGGAGCTGGAATACAGCATCGAGAACAGCACTTACTTTGATACGCTGACTGTCAATGTGGGCGGATTGGTCGAGGCAATTCACGCAGAAGCTCTCAACCAGGAACTTAATTTCCATTACAACGATAAAGGGCAGATCGGCATATCGATCGATGAGACTACCCGATTGGAAGATATCAAAAAACTGATAAAGGTTTTTGCAAAAGTTAAAGGCAAAGGCAATCAGGATATCGATCTTGAAACGCTTTCAAGCAATCTCGAGTCGCCCGTTCCGGAAGCTTTGCAACGAAGCTCAGCCTACCTGACACATCCCGTATTTAACTCGTACCACTCCGAGCATGAAATGCTCCGTTATATTAAATCGCTCGAAGCGAAAGACCTTTCGCTTTGCCATTCCATGATTCCCCTGGGTTCATGTACCATGAAGCTGAATGCTACCACCGAAATGGTTCCCCTCACATGGCCGGAGTTCAGCAAGCTACACCCCTTTGCACCTGCCGATCAAACCGGTGGCTATATGCAGCTTTTCGACGAACTGAATCAGTGGCTTTGTGAAATCACCGGTTTCAGTCGCATGAGCTTCCAGCCTAATTCAGGCGCACAGGGTGAATATGCCGGACTGATGGTTATTCGTGCTTACCACGCTCACAACGGACAGGCACAACGAAACGTTGCGCTAATCCCGGCTTCCGCTCACGGAACCAACCCTGCTTCAGCGTCGATGGCCGGAATGAAAATCGTCGTTGTCAAATGCGATGAATTCGGGAATATTGATGTTGAAGATCTCCGAAAACAAGCGACTACCCATAAAGAGGACCTTTCCTGCCTGATGGTTACCTATCCGTCTACGCACGGAGTATTTGAAGAAGCCATTATCGAAATCTGTGAAATTATTCACGAGAATGGCGGACAGGTATATATGGACGGTGCGAATATGAATGCTCAGGTAGGACTTACCAGTCCGGGCTTTATCGGAGCCGACGTATGTCACCTGAACCTGCATAAAACCTTCTGTATCCCTCACGGTGGAGGCGGTCCGGGAATGGGACCAATCGGAGTAGCCAGTCACCTGGTCGACTTCCTTCCGGGTCATTCGGTTGTCGAACTGGAAGGTGATAAGTCTATCACAGCCGTATCCTCTGCACCCTGGGGGTCTGCTTCCATCCTCGGAATCTCACATGCCTACATCGCGATGATGGGACCTGATGGGTTGACAAACGCAACCCGCCATGCTATCCTGAACGCAAACTATATCAAAGCCAGGTTGGAAAACGACTATCCGGTGCTCTATGCCGGATCAAACGGAACCTGCGCTCACGAAATGATCCTTGACTGCCGCTCCTTTAAGTCGGCAGGCATCGAAGTAAGCGACATCGCCAAGCGTCTGATGGATTACGGTTTCCACGCACCCACCGTCTCTTTCCCGGTTGCCGGGACCCTGATGGTGGAACCCACCGAATCGGAGTCAAAAGCAGAACTCGACCGCTTCTGCGACGCCATGTTGTCCATTCGCAAGGAAATTGAAGAAGTATTAAGCGGAACAGCCAGCAAGGAAAACAATGTTCTTAAGAATGCCCCGCATACGGCAGCTGTCATCAGTGGCGACGAGTGGAACCACGATTACTCACGCAAACTTGCCGCCTTCCCATTAGAATTTGTGGCAGCCAATAAATTCTGGCCTTCTGTAGGAAGAGTGAACGATTCAGTGGGCGACCGTACCCTGATCTGCTCATGCCCCCCAATTGAAGAATACGCTGATTATTAGAGAACACGCTTTATAGCAAAACCAGAAAGGGGGCCTGACGATGAGTCGGCCCCCTTTTAATATTATACAAATTATAAGCCTTACAAAGGGCACATGCCTCCATAAGCGGACCGAACTAATCCAGGCTCTTCTCGCTTATCTCGTCAAGCTTCTCGCCTGTTACTTCCGCTCTGATCTTTCTCTCGAGTTCATCCATCAGATCTGGGTTGTCGAGTAAAATACGCTTTACCCCATCCCTTCCCTGACCGAGCTTGGTATCACCGTAGCTAAACCAGGATCCGGACTTTTTAATGATGTTAAAATCAACACCCAGGTCAATGATTTCACCCACCTTCGATATACCTTCTCCAAACATAATATCAAATTCAGCAATCCGGAAAGGAGGAGCTACTTTGTTTTTCACGATTTTCACCTTAATACGGTTTCCTGAAACCTCGTCTGAATCTTTGATTTGCGAAGTTCTGCGAATGTCCAAACGAACAGAAGCATAAAATTTCAGCGCATTTCCGCCCGTTGTTGTTTCCGGATTTCCAAACATCACACCGATTTT
>DAIRDA010000173.1:0-5055 GCA_036796375.1 Albibacterium sp. | reverse complement strand
ACGCAGGCCATTCAGGGGGCAATGCCAAACGTCAACGTCAACTTCGGCAACGGACGACCCGGCACAGAGGGCTCGGTGAATGTCAGGGGATATGCTTCCATCAACAGCGCCCGGGCGGCACCCCTTATCTTAATTGACGGTGTGCCCGGCAATTTGAACAATATCAATCCGCGCGATGTGGAAAGTATCTCGGTATTGAAAGATGCCGCTGCGGCGGCGATCTACGGAGCGCGGGGCGCATTCGGAGTGATGCTGGTTACCACTAAAAAAGCAAAAGGCGGGAAAACCAGTATCAATTATAGCAACAGTTTTGGTTGGGCAGGCTCGACGGTGAGCACCGACTTCATGACGGATGGCTACGATGCGGCTATTCTGAACGATGAAGCATTCATCCGGGCTACGGGAAACAGCTATACCGGCTATTCTGAAGAAGATTACGCGGAACTTTTGAAGCGTAAGACAGACAAGTCGCTGCCAGATGTGGTAATTCAAAACCGGAACGGAAAGGATCAATATGTGTATTATGGCAGTACCGACTGGTGGGACGTTTTGTACCGCGATACGCAAACCTCCATGGAGCATGCACTGAGTTTCACCGGCGGGACCGACAAGTTTGATTTTTACATTTCCGGGCGTATGTATGACAAAAACGGAATTATGAGAATCAACCAGGATAAGTTCAAATCCTACAACTTCCGGTCGAAGGTGTCGGGCGAAGTGGCCCCCTGGCTAAGAATCAGCAATAATACCCAATTCAATTATAATAACTACACTTTTCCCGGATGGAACGGAAACGCCAATGCGAACAGTAACTTTATTTCATCTACGGTGCATGCTTTACCTTCTTACCTTCCCCAAAATCCGGATGGTACTGCTACCTACCGGACAGAGCTAAATAATTATACGATTGGCGACGGGATCTTCGCTGACCTGTTGCATGGAAAATCGAAGGGTGAAGATGGTGAACTTGAGTTTATCAACAGCTTTCAGACCGTGTTTACTTTAGCGGAGGGACTGCACATAACAGGTGATTATACATATACCAACAATCCATTACGCTTGTTTACCCGCCGAACACAGGCCCCCTGGTCTATCTACCCGGGCGAGATCAGTTACCTGGGAAGCGACCGCCTCACGGAGGTGGAAACAACCTATAACGAGCATGTAGTCAACCTCTTCGCTGATTACACAAAATCTTTCGGAGAACACAACCTGAAGGTTACAGCCGGATATAACCAAGAGCATGTTTCCTACAAGCGTATCACCGGAATCCGTAACGATTTGCTTTCCGAAGATCTGAACGACCTGAGCCTGGGATCGGGCGATATGGAAGTAAGCGGAGGAGCGAATACCTGGGCCCTGATGGGATTTTTTGGCCGGGTTAACTACGATTACAAAAGCAAGTATTTACTGGAAATTAACGGACGCTACGACGGGACGTCTAAATTTCCGGACGGACAGCGCTTCGGAACATTCCCCTCCGTGTCGGCTGGATGGCGGATCAGCGAAGAGGCTTTCTTCAGCCCGGTGAAATCGGTGATTAACGAACTAAAGATACGTGGTTCGTATGGCTCGCTTGGAAACGCACAGGAAGCCTCCGTTTATGGATACATTCCGCTGCTTAACCGGGGAAGTACGACGTATATTATGGACGGCCGACGAACCGAATTTCTTTCAGTGCCTACACCCATATCACCACAGTTGACCTGGGAGCGGGCCACAACGGCCAACGTTGGCGTCGACATCGGATTCTTCGACAACCGTCTTTCCACATCGTTCGACTATTATGTGCGCGAAACGCTCGACATGCTGGTTCCCGGGAAAACGCTTCCGGCAGTATTTGGAGCCGCTTCTCCGCGGCAGAATGCGGGCGATTTAAAGAACGTAGGCTGGGAGCTGGCAGTTGCATGGAACGACCAGAAGACATTGGGAGGCAAGCCCTTCGGATATAATTTTTCCCTGGGCCTTTCTGATTCGAAAGCTGAAATTACCCGCTTTGACAATCGCGAGAAGCAGCTGAACAATTTCTATGTGGGCCAGCAATTGGGCGAAATCTGGGGATACCGCATCGACGGAATTTTCCAAAGTGATGAAGAAGCAGCAAACTGGAAGATCAATCAGGATTATGTTGACCAGCAACGCTTGAAAGCACCTGGAAACTGGTCGAACCTGCAAGCGGGTGATGTCCGTTTTGTAGATGTGAACGGCGATGGAAAAGTAGATCCTGGTTTGAATACCCTGGCTGATCCGGGGGATCAGGTGGTGATCGGCAATTCCCTTCCGCGCTACACCTTCGGTGTAAACTTAGGAGCTAACTGGAACGGATTCGACCTGTCGGCCTTCTTCCAGGGAATCGGTCGGCAGCACTGGTATCCGGGAAACAATGCCGATAAATTCTGGGGGCCTTACTCCCGCCCATATTTCTCGTTTGTTCCCAGGGATTTTAACGACGATGTATGGACACCTGAAAACCCGGACGCATATTTCCCCTTACTTCGGGGTTATAACGCCCTGAACGATCGGGGGGCTCTGAACGTAAAGAACGACCGTTATCTTCAAAACCTGGCCTATGTAAGGCTCAAAAATCTGACCGTGGGATATTCCCTCCCGATGATATTGCTTGAAAAAGCCAGTATATCGCGTGCGCGGATTTTTGTCAGCGGAGAAAACCTCGTCACGCTAACCAAACTCCGGTCAGACTATATCGACCCCGAACAAGCTGCTGGTGAAACCAACGGCCGTGCCTACCCATTCTCCAAAACCTTCTCGTTGGGGATAGACATCACCTTTTAATCCATGAATAAGATGAAATACAGATTAATATTATTAGCGATACTTGCCGGGGTTTTCTCTTCGTGCAACAAGGATTATCTCGACCGCCAACCGGAGTCGGACATCTCGCCCGATGCGTTTTTTCGATCGGAAAAGGATCTGGAACTCTATACCAATTCTTTTTACAGAGCGCTGCCTTCAGCGGAAGGTGTGTACAATGAGGATATAGACAATATTGTGAAGCAGACACTGCCGGCGGAAGTTATCGGGAACCGGACGGTACCGGTTAGCGGTGGCGGATGGACCTGGTCTGACCTGCGGAACATCAATTATTTTCTGGAAAATTATAACCGTACGGTGCCGGAAGAACAGGCCAGAAAATGGGCGGCCGTTGCCCGCTTTTTCAGGGCCTACTTCTATTTCGACAAAGTGAAACGCTTTGGCGATGTGCCCTGGTATTCGACGGCATTGAGCGTAGACGACGAAGCAGAGCTTATGAAGGCGCGCGACTCGCGTGAATTGGTAATGGACTCCGTAATGGCTGATATCGACTATGCCATTGCCCATCTGGGAACTGGTAAAAGTGTTGAGAAAGTAACCCGGTGGACAGCGCTCGCCTTAAAATCCAGAATCGGGCTTTACGAAGGAACTTTTCGGAAATATCACACGGAAGAGGTCTATCCCGACGCACAGCGCTTTCTCCGGGAGGCTGCCGATGCTGCCAAAACATTGATTGATGAAGGTCCGTACAGCCTCTATCTGGGCAGCGGCCCTGAAAAAGGATACGGAGAGTTGTTTTCCTCGGTCAACGCGATCGATCAGGAGGTGATTTTGAGCAGACGGTATAGCGACGAGCTTCAGGTCTGGCACAATGTGAACTATTACACCATCACCGCTTCCTACGGAAGGCCGGGACTGAACAAGTCGCTCGTCGACTCCTACCTGATGCAAGACGGAAGCCGGTTTACCGACCAACCGGGCTATGCTTCCATGGAATTTTATGAAGAGGTGCAGAACCGCGACCCGAGGTTGTCGCAAACAATCCGTACGCCGGGATACCGCCGTATTGGTGGAACGGCCGATCAGGTCCCACAACTGGGCTTTTCAGTAACGGGATATCAGGTAATTAAATTTGTTGGCGACGTGAGATACGACAGCAATAACCGCTCGGAGAACGACATGCCTGTTTTCAGGTTCGCCGAGGTATTGCTCAACTACGCTGAAGCGAAAGCGGAACTGGGCTCCCTTACGCAGGCCGATATCGACCTGTCGGTGAAAAGATTGCGCGACCGCGTCGACATGCCGAACCTAATCCTTTCGGAGGCGAATGCAAACCCAGATCCCTTTTTGGCCGACCAGTATAAGCAGGTTTCCGGTTCAAACAAAGGGGTCATTCTTGAAATAAGAAGAGAGCGCCGGATTGAACTGGTGATGGAATCATTCCGTTGGGACGACATTGTTCGGTGGAAAGAAGGGCAATTGCTTACGCGACAATTCAAGGGAATGTATTTTCCGGGAACAGGGCAATACGACCTCGACGGCAACAATACGACCGACGTAATTTTGTATGAAGGAACCAAGCCATCGGCCCCCGGAGGCGTACAGGTATTGAGAATTGGTGGGGAGATATTACTCGAGAATGGATCAAGCGGCAATATTGTTATCAATCCGCATATCAATAAAACGTTCGACGAGAAGAAGGACTACCTCTACCCTTTGCCGATTGAGGAGTTGCAGTTAAATCCGAACCTGGTTCAAAACCCTGGCTGGAAGTAATTGTACGTTCGTGAAATTAAAGGCCCTTTCTCTGCGGAAGGGCCTTTTTTATTCGTATCCATCTAAAAATGGATCAGTTGAGCGATACGCGGATAAATATCGGTACATGATCCGATATCAACCGGGCGTCTTTCAGATCTTCGAATGCCTGATAGAAGGGAATAATCCCTTTCGTGTGCAGGGTGAAACGCGCTGGTTGCAAAAAAAAGTTGTCGAATTCAGAAGCAAGGCAGTCGCCCTTGATGCAGGCTTGTCTCAGGGAAGTCTTTTGTCCCTGCATGGCTGAAATAAATCCCATTTTTTTCAGGGGATTGAAGACAGAATGCGACTGGGGAATATTAAAGTCGCCTGCGAAAATCAGGCGGTGACTTCGATATCGTTCCGGAAGGAACCGGAAGTATTTAATCTCGGTTTCTGGTTTGTCGGCTTTGGTGATGGCATGGAAGTTCACTAGGGTGAATATGCCTTCTGCCGACTCCATCCGGATAAAATAAGGCTCACGGACGA
>DAIRDA010000172.1:0-5067 GCA_036796375.1 Albibacterium sp. | reverse complement strand
TTAAGAACAAGATTTTAAGAATTGATGAACAGAAAAACGACTCTTCCATTATTTATTTTAGGTGTACTATTTATGCTCAGCGGGTGCACGGCTCAGCGAAGCCCGGCAACACAAACGAGCACAGGCCCCACCCAGCCTGTGGAATGGCGACCCCGGGGACAAATGTTTTTTGTGGCGCCTGAAGGAAAATACATCGGGGCGATTCCCTGTAAAGATTGCCCGGGAATCGAAGTGTCACTGGATTTCAAGAAAGACAATTCCGTTGTCAAGTCGATGCGTTATATACAAAGCAAGAACAAAAACAGCAAGATCACCGGATCATGGGTAGTAACTGCCGGCAATATCATCCAGGTTACCTTCAACAAAGCTCCCCAGGAATACTATAAAGCACAAAACGGCGGGCACCTGGTCATGCTCAACAGCAAGAAAGAATTGAATATAAATCCAAGTCAGGCGCAATTCTTTATTTTTAATAAAGACTAACAATAAGTCTTCATCCGAAATAGGAGCAAGGAAAGCTTCGTGGTAAACGCTCCTTCTCTATCTGCTGTAAGCGTATGGGCGCCGTAGAGGACTAATATCAGACAAGTTCGGCGATATCTGGTAAACCCTTCATTATACGAGCTCATCCGGAAAGGGAGGTTCCCAAAAAAGCTCCTTAAAACGGACTACCCGGTCGTCAACCACTTCTACCGACTCATTTTCAAGCAATTGCTGCATTAAACGCGGCGAGCCGAAAGCCGATTTACCGGTGAGCAGGCCTATGCGATTTACCACCCGGTGGGCAGGAATGGGCGGATACAATCCGTGAGCAGCCCTGAGCGCATAGCCCACCATTCGTGCCGATCCGCTGCGCCCCAACACCCTGGCCAGCGCACCGTAGGAAGTGACGCGTCCCTCCGGAATTTGCCGCACCAGGGCATACACGCGCTCATAGAAAGATTCAGCATTCGAAAACGATCCGGTACTTGTCATAAATTATTTTCACTTCAATTAAACCAATTCCTGTTTTTCATGTCCAAACGATCACGTTATGCCGTTATGATACACAGATTATTCCTATTTGCATTTTTACTGTCTACCTGCCATTCCTTGCTTGCGCAGGATAAAGTTACGAAAAGCATCCGGATGGAAAATCCGCCGGTTATTAACGCCGATCTGCAAGAATGGGGCGACTCCCTGCTATACAACTTCGAAGGTCAGGGTATGCGCTATTCACTGGCCAACGATGACGAATATCTGTACGTTTCTATCCAGGTGAAAGATCAGGCCAGCCAGCTAAAGGCGATTTACAGCGGTTTCAGTATTTCCGTGAACAAGGAAGGAAAGCAAAAGCAAGGCCCTACCGTGATTTTTCCCATTCCCGACCTTGCAGCCCGCCGTTCCATGGATGCCAAAGAGGAAATCCGTCAAACAAAAGATATGCGTCAGGCCGGCCTGAATATGGTGCGGGCTATTTATGTAGCAGGTTTTGATAAGATCGTCGACGGACCAATATCGATGGAAAACCTTTATGGTATCAGAACAGCGGTAAAACTGGATTCCGCAGGCAACCTCAACTATGAGGCAGCCATATCCCTGAAGCAGCTGGACGTGGACAGAAACAAAGCATTTGCATTGAATATACGAATCAACGAGACGACCAGTCACCGGGTTAACGAACCTGCGTATAACCGAGGCTACGGATCCCCCTACGGCAGAAATCGTTACGGATATGGAAATTACGGCACTCGTTCAAGAGTCGTATCGAAGGAGGCAGAGGGGATCTGGCACTACGTTGAACTTGCCGCAAAAAACTAAATCAAAGTACGAAATACGAAAACCTAACTATGCGCCTCCCTCTACTTCTAAGCTTTCTGCTGTTTGCAGGGCTCTCCTCTTTTGCTCAATCGGGCAAACAAGTCATCGGAACACTTCAGGATTCAACCGGACAAAGCGTGATAGCGGCCTCCGTTAAACTGATATCGGGAACCGATTCCGTTTTAACCACGAGCGATGCTGAGGGCAAATTCAGAATTAACGGGGTGAAAGCGGAGAAATTCCGGATTACCGTTACCAGCCTGGGCTATGCCACCCGGATCATCCATTCGGGCTTCCCGGCCAACAGCAATGCCGTTGATCTGGGAACCATCCTGATTCAGGAGTCGTCACAAATGCTGAGCGAAGTAACCATCGACGGCACGCCCCTGATAACGATCAAAGAAGATACCCTCGAATACCGTACGAAGGATTACGAGCTGAAAGAAGGAGCCGTGACTGAAGACCTCCTGAAGAAGCTCGACGGAGTCGAGATTGATAAAGACGGAAACGTATCGGCACAGGGTGAAAAAGTGACCAGAGTAAGAATTAATGGGAAAGACTTCTTCGGGGGCGATGTACAGACAGCCACAAAAAATCTGCCGGCCGATGTGATTGAGAAGATTCAGATCATCGACGACTATGGCGATCAGGCCAACCTCACCGGCAACAAAACCGGTGATCCGGAAAGGGTACTGAATATTGAAATTGCTCCTTCCAAAAATACGGGCGACTTCGGACAGTTCCGCGTAGGGGGCGGCACCGAAGAACGCTATCAGCTAACCGGTATGTATAATTCATTCGCCGAAAACCGGCAATTCTCCAGTCTGGCCAACCTCAATAACACCAATGCATCGCTGTTCGACTTCAATACCCAGGGTGGCGGCGCACGTCGCATGCGCATGGGTGGTGGCGGCGGCGGAGGCGGTGGTGGCGGAAGCGGTCTCACCAACACCGGCTCGATCGGACTCAATTATCGCAAGTCGTTTATGGACGAGAAAGTGAGCACCTACGGAAGCTATAGCTACAGCCGGAACGATAACAACACCCTGAGCACCTCCCTGAACCAATACATCTATCCGGACAGTCTGATTCTTAATCAAAATAATACGTCATCTGAATCGCTTGGAAATAACCACCGCCTCGACTGGAACGTGGAATACAAGATCGACGACAATAACTATTTCAAACTATCGCCTTCCTTTTCCATGAGCGATTCGGAAACGTCGAGCCTTCAGAATTCGCAATTTATTACGAACGATAACCTGACCAGTGCGGTGGAAAGAAACAACAGCAACCAGAGCAGCTCGCCGAATGTCAGGCTCAGCGGTTTATTCAATCATCGCTTCAACGAACGAGGACGAAATGTTTTTGTCGACTTCTCACTCAGCAATTCAAGCACAGATACCGATCGCGACGAGATTGTCACCCCTTTCGTCTACGGCGCCAGCGACGAGGCCGAATTTCGACGACAGCTGATTGATCTGCGTAACAAGGGTGTAAACGGTGGAACGTCGATCTCCTACCTCGAACCTTTAGGAGAATTCAGCAACCTGGAACTCGAATACCGATACGATTTTTCCAACTACGACAACAACCGCCTGGTGGATAGTGTGGATATAGACGGAAACAGAACCTTCGTCCCTCGTTTGAGCAATATTTATGATTATAGTTTCGGTACCAGCAATATCAATCTGAATTACCGCTTCCGAAATGAAAAATTGAACTATAGCATCGGAGCCAGTGCACAGCCCTCCACCCTGAAGGGCAATACGGAGATAAACGGGGAAACCATCACCTTTCAGCGAAAGGCGACGCACTTTGCTCCCATCGCCCGTTTTGAGTATCGATTTTCAAGAAGCAAGCGATTAAGCCTTAACTACTCGGGACGCCCGAACGAACCTGGCTACTCGCAGCTGCAACCCGTAATCGATATTTCCAACCCCCAATTTCCGGTGACCGGTAACCCCAACCTGGAAGCTGAATTTTCGCATAACCTGCGCCTCCGCTTCAATAACTTCGATAGCCAGTCGGGCACTTCCTTCTTTGCTGCGCTGAACGGAACCATGACCAATAATAAGGTTGTAACCAACCGTATTCCAAGTTTCAGCTCCGAATATGGGGTGGTTCAGGCTACCACCTACCTCAATACCGATGGTTATTACAATGCTCAAGGTTTCTACAACTATTCGAAGCCCTTCTTCGACCGTAAGTATGTCGTGTCGCTAAACGGTTCAGCCAACTTCAACAACAATATTTCCTTTACGAATAATGAAGAAAACATTGCTAAGAACTGGGTGCTGAGCCAAGGTTTGAATGTGCGGATCAATCCGAGCGAATGGGTTGAATTTTCGCCCGGTGTGCGCTATGCCTACAATACCACCGAAAACTCGCTCAACAACCGCAACAACACCAACATCAGTACCTGGTCGCTCAACGCGGAAGGGAAAATCTATTTTATACCCACCCTGCTGCTTGGGTTCGACATGAGCAAGTTGTCGAATTCCGGCTATGCACAAAGCGTAGATGCCAATCCTTTTATTATCAATACCTACCTGGAGAAGCAGTTTCTGCAAGGTCAGCGCGGAGCCATCCGGCTACATGCATTCGACCTTCTGAACGAGCAGGTTAATATCAACCGTTTTGTAAGTGAGAACAGCATTGTCGACAGTCGCACCAACCGTCTTGCACGGTATTTTATGCTTACCCTTTCCTACCGTTTCCAGAAATTCGCCGGAGGAGTAAGTGCAGAAAGCGGACCGCGGGGCGGAGGCGAAGGCCCTGGAATGGGCGGGCCTCCGCGTCGCTGATTTTTGGTACCTTTGCAGGCTACATGGATCATCACCTCATTACCTTAAAGAACGGACTGCGTATCGTGTTCAAACCGGCGGCACTGCCCATCGCGCATACCTGCATGATTATCAATGCCGGAACGCGCGACGAGCGTCCCTCGCAATTCGGGATGGCACACTTTACCGAGCACCTGATTTTTAAAAAAACCCAAAAAAGAAGCACCAACCAGATCCTCAACCGGCTGGAACTGGTGGGAGCCGATCTGAACGCCTATACCACCAAAGAATACACCTGTATCCACGCTTCCTTCTTGAATGAGCATCTGCCGCGTACGCTCGATCTGTTTGAAGACATTCTCTTCCATTCAACGTTTCCGGAAGCGGAGATCGAAAAGGAAAAAGGCATCATCCTCGACGAAATCGCCTCCTACGAGGACAGTCCCGAAGACGCCATTGCCGACGATTTCGAAGATCAGGT
>DAIRDA010000171.1:0-5081 GCA_036796375.1 Albibacterium sp. | reverse complement strand
ATCTTTTCAATAATATGCGGAAGCTTATTGGTACCGATATGCGGACGGGCGTCGACCAGGATATCAGGTGAGGCACCGTGGAAAACAAACAGCTCCAGCACCTTCTGTACATCGCCACGTTTGTTGGAGCGTGTGTATAATTTACCGTCCGAATACGTACCTGCACCTCCTTCTCCAAAACAATAGTTTGACTCAGCATTGATTTCTCCGAATTTATTCAGACTGGCCAGATCACGCCGGCGAGACTTCACATCTTTTCCTCGCTCCAGAATGATCGGCTTAAAGCCTTTTTCGATGCATTGTAAAGCCGCAAAAAGACCTGCCGGTCCGGCGCCGATAATGATTACGGGATTGCCAGATGAAATATTGTCAGTCGGAAAACTAAACACCTCGGCGTCCGGCTCTTCGTCGATATACACAATCAACCGCACACGATACACCACGTTGCGGCTTCTCCCGTCGATCGATCTCTTATGGATTTTAATGCCTTTAATGCGCTTTACAGGGGTTTTTAGCTTTTCTGCAGCCCGTTCGAGAAGATAGGATTCATCAGAAATTTTCTCGGGCGAGACAGCTAATTCAATTTCTTTTTGCATATTGTAGAACCGAATTTCTATTTCGGAAAAACAAAGGTATAACTTTTGTACGCTTATCGTGAAACAGGAAAACCTTATCTGAGAAATAGCAAAACAACCCTATGAAAACCCTTAAAAAATTACTCTTTGTTGCTGTTGGCTTCTTTGCCATTAGTTCCCTTAGCTCATGCGGCTACAATACGATGGTTCAACTCGACGAAAATGTCAAAGCGAAGTGGGGGCAGGTCGAAAATGCCTATCAGCGCAGGGCTGATCTGATTCCGAACCTGGTTAATACGGTTAAAGGGGCTGCCAACTTTGAACAGGAGACGCTGACCCAGGTCGTAGAAGCCCGGGCGAAAGCTACATCGGTTAACGTCGATGCCGACAACCTGACACCTGAAAACATCGCACAATTTCAGCAGGCACAAGGCGCTCTTTCGCAGTCGCTTGGTCGATTGCTGGCTACCGTTGAAGCATACCCGGACATCAAAAGCAACCAGAACTTTCTCCAGCTTCAAGCCCAACTGGAAGGAACGGAAAACCGTATTTCGGTAGAGCGCCGTGCTTTTATTGAAGCCACTCAGGCGTATAATTCAGAAATTCGTCAGTTCCCCAATAATCTGATGGCTGGCATGTTCGGATTTAAACCAAAAGGGACCTTCACAGCAGAAGCAGGTGCCGACCAGGCTCCCGAGGTTCAATTTTAATCGCTATGAAGCTATTTGACAGCCTCGAAGAGGAAAGAATCATGCACGCGATTAATGTTGCTGAAAACCATACTTCCGGGGAAATTCGAATCTGTATTGAAAATAAGTGCCCGGGCGATGTAATCGCCCAGGCTACTAAACGCTTTGCGGAACTGGAGATGGACAAAACCGCACTGAAAAACGGTGTACTAATCTTTCTGGCCAGCGATGATAAAAAGTTCGCAATCATCGGCGACGAAGGCATTAATAAAAAAGTACCTGCCAACTTTTGGGAAGAAACAAAGAATATCATGGCCGGTTTCTTCAAAAACGGTCAGTTTGCGGAGGGTCTGATAGCCGGAATCGACCGTGCAGGGGTTCAGCTGAAGACATTCTTTCCACGCTCGGACAATGATATCAACGAACTACCTAACGAGGTAGTTTATTTCTAACAGCATTTTCCGCTTATCAAGCTATCAATGAACAAAACTACACTTTTAAGCTTTTTATTTCTATTCATATCCGTCCTGACATTCGCTCAAAACGACTTTCCGGATAAACCGGGCCGCTTGGTCAACGACTATACACAAACCTTAAGTCCTTCACAGGTTCAAGCCCTTGAATCGAAGCTTGTGGCGTTCAATGATTCGACAACCACACAAATTGCAGTGGTTTTGATTCCCTCGCTCAATGGATATGAAGTAGGTGATTATGGTGTACGTTTAGCTCAAAAATGGGGCATTGGAGGGAAAGAAAACGACAACGGAATATTGTTGCTTGCATCGCTGGGCGACCGGAAGGTTACTATTCAAACGGGCTATGGAGTGGAGGGAGCCGTTCCGGATGCAATCGCCTTCCAGATCATAAACAATGAAATTAAACCCTCTTTTGCCAGACAGGACTATTACGGAGGGATCGAGAAGGCTACCGACGCGCTAATATCTTATACAAAAGGCGAATACAAGGCAAAACCCCGAAAGAAACAGTCGGAAGGCTCGGGTGGAATATCCGTAATTTTTGTGGTTATCTTCTTTGTAATCGTGAGTTTGATATCGCGTGGAGGCAAAGGTGGAGGAGGCAGAGGCGGCGGTAAAGTTCTTGGCGGGCGCGGCAGCTCTGATCTTCTGTGGTGGACATTGCTTGGCGGACTCGGAAACCGCGGAGGCGGAGGCTTTGGCGGCGGAGGCGGCGGCTTTGGTGGCGGCGGCGGTGGTTTCGGCGGATTCGGGGGCGGCGGATTTGGGGGCGGCGGAGCAAGCGGTAGCTGGTAAAGCCTGAATTTGATCGATATGCTAAAGAGAGATTCGCTCACTGCACAAATGCAGCAATTAAGTCACGTTTTGGCGAAGGTCAAACGATTGATTCGGGAAGACAACGAGGCGGAAGCCTCGAGCGTGGTCCGGGAGGTATTCAGCAACTTCTTCGGATTAAACGATGAGAGTTTGTTTAACAGCACCGAGGCCGACTTCAACACGGCTATTGCTACGATGAAAGGTGAAGAGTTGAATATGCTGGCATCCTTTGTCGACGAATTCGCCGGTTTGCAGGAAGATCTTGGCCGGCAATTATTCCTCTATCAGCGATACCTGCTTCTTGTCGAAACCATGGAGCGAACCTTTGGATTTATATCGCTGGAACACCTCGACCGAAAAAAGCTTCTGGAAGAACAGTTAAACCGTCTCTAAGGCCACTGCAATTCTCCCAATATCTGCGGCAGGCTTGAAATCAACAAGCTGGCGGGCACTACTGCATTGCCCCGCGATCGCACTACATCCCCCGCCCTTCCGTGAATAAAACATGCAATCATACAGGCATCCTCTTCCCCATATCCCTGCGCAATAAATGATGCAATGATACCGGTGAGGGCATCGCCCATTCCGCCGGAAGCCATGCCTGGATTTCCGGAAGGATTGATAAGAACACGCCCGTCGGGGAGTATTATAAAGGTATAGCGATTCTTCAACACAATGTATAATTGACGCTTGCCAGCTTCCGATCGAGCCAGCTGAACCCGATCGAACCAATTGTCCGATGGGCCAAAAAGACGATCAAATTCTTTCATATGCGGAGTAAGGATGCTTCGGGGCGGAAGCTTAGCCAGCAATTCCTGATGGATTGACAGATAATTCAACCCGTCTGCATCGACGACCAACGGAACTGTGGAAGATGCTAAAATGGCTTCGATAAACCGGGGTTTGTCGCCGAGTCCCGGACCAAATGCGATGACCGAATATTGTTTCTCTTCGAAACCGGCGTGATCATCCAGATCCACAAACATGGCCTCCGGGAGGCGAGTGTGCAGGGCGAGCCGATCTGCCTCAGGCATGGCGACGCTTGTTAAACCGGCACCGCTGTACACACAGGCCTCGGCCGCCAGAAGAGCAGCCCCCGCTTTCCCTTTGCTTCCCGCATAGATAAGCACATGGCCGTATGCCCCTTTATGGCTGAATTCCGGTCTTGCTTTCAGTACACGCCCGACATCGCGAGGTTCAATCAGATGATAATACGAGGGAAGCGATTCAATAAAATTTTCCTGCAGCCCGATATCGACTACATGAAAACGCGCCAATGCCGACGAAGATTCGGGGAAGAAGAAATTAAGTTTTGGCCGTTGAAAACTTATCACATCGCTTGCTTTCATGACCACTTCGTTATGGTCGAGGCGTCCTTCACACCGGAATCCCGTTGGGCAATCCACTGCGATAATCCTCGCCGGCGATTCGTTTACGTTCCGGACGATGGTGCGGAGTTCTGCTTCCAGGGGCCGATTGATCCCGGAACCCAAAAGCGCATCGATCACGACCGGCTGCGTAAAGATGAAGTGGTCTGCTTCAGTGATATATTTTACCTTAACTGGCGTTTTTCCCAGCCTTCGGAGATGAAGCCCAAAATCATCGGTACCGGGTCTGGAAGTTGACACGATAGCGACTTCGATATCAGAATATCCCGAATATTGAAGCAAACGGGCGATGGCCAGACCATCGCTTCCATTATTCCCTGTTCCACACAAGATCAGAATCGCCTTCGACTTCTCAGGAACCAGTCCACAAAAAATGCCGCAGAATGCTTTTGCAGCGGCCTCGATCAATTCAGCCGACTCTATGCCGGTTGATTTCATATAATCCCGTTCGGCAAGTTTCATTTGCGAAACATCAATCAGCTTTATCATATTCCAAATTACTAAGAAAAATGGAGCTATCCTAGTCACCCTTAGCGGCTTTATGCGATATTTTTCCTACTTTTAACGTTATTTTTCAGACACTGAATTAACATTTATCAGGAAAACAGATTATGTCAAATGTAAAAGAAACGGAACTCATCGGTATTGGTAAAAAATATCAGATTGAGACGAGTTATGGGGACAATGTCGTGATTGTAATTCATGATGACGGGCGAAGAGAACTTTATGATTTTGATGAGGCGGAGAACGAATCACGATGTGTCTTAACGCTTAATGACGAAGAGGCCAGGCAGGTAGCCGGAATCGTTGGTGGCCTGTCTTACAAACCAAAGGCACTGGAAACGATCGAAGTGGCCTTAGACGACCTCATCATCGAATGGTACAAAGTTCCAGCCGATTCCGTTGCCACGCAGAAATCAATCGGTGAACTTGAAGTAAGAAAAATGACCGGAGCCTCCATTATTGCGGCTATCGAAAAAGACGAAACGATCATAAACCCGGGTCCGGAATTTATTATCAACCCCGGCGTAACCCTCATCGTTGCCGGCAAGAGAAACCACATCAAACTATTGAAGAAAGTTCTTTTAAGCACCTGATCAGATCCTGAGAACATATGAATACACTAATTTTAGAAAT
>DAIRDA010000170.1:0-5093 GCA_036796375.1 Albibacterium sp. | reverse complement strand
CCTTCACTCCCCGTCTGTTTCGTTACTTCATGAGTGGTATATTCGCTCGAAGCTAGCTTTTGCCCATTAACCACAGCTTCCGCATAGGCGTTGTCAATGATCAGTTGCTGGTCTATATACAGGCTTATATCGCCGCACTCTGGTTGAACCTGAATGCGGACGCGATCGTTGGCTACCTCATGGTGTATAGGAGTTGCAAAACCCTTACTGAGCACAATAAAAGTGATAACGAGTCCAGCCGTCAATCGTTTCAGTATGTCATCTAAAGCCATCCTTTTCAAAAAACATATTGATTTCGGCCGAAATATCGATAATAAGGTTCGTTCGGCGATGGCCAGATATATACATCGCGGCAGTCCAATATATGAAGATCAATACTGCATAAACGACTTCGACACAAACTCCAATACCAGGGGTAGTTCTTGTCGCCAGTAGGTCCAGGTATGTCCGCCGTCCTTGACGCGATATTCATGTCGGATCTCATTCTTATGGAAGAGTATATGCAGATTAGCGTTTCCTTCGTAAAGGAAATCGTCGTCGCCGCAGCTGACATACCAGCGTATATCTTTGATCTTTTTCAGGTTGTCAGCGCTGGAATTTTTGATGAGACTTTCAATGTTATGCCGGTTGAAATAGTCGTTCAGTTGCTGGTCGCTTACGCTTGAAGTGGCAGAGCCCATGCGCGTTTTGAATTGTTCAAAATCCCAGTAACCGGTGGCAGCGCTTAAGGGTGCCGCCGCGGCAAAGAGGTCTGGCCGGTGAAGCGCGTAGAAAATGGTTCCTCCCCCACCCATCGACAATCCGGAGACCGCACGATAGCGCCTGTCGCTGCGAACGCGATACTCTTTTTCGATATGTGGAATCAGCTCCTGAAAAAAGAAGTCTTCATAATTGAACTTACCATCTACGGCGTTGAAATACCCCTTGGTGCCAGTGTCGGCGTCGGGCATGACAATAATCATCTCAGCGGAAGTTCCATCGGCAATGGCCTTGTCAGCGATGTGCCGCACCTGACCAAACTGCACCCATCCGGTATGATTGTCGCCGCTTCCATGCAGCAGATAGAGTACCGGATAGCTTTGATCGCTCTTGTCGTATCCGGGCGGAAGATAAATCGAATAGTTGCGGTCCATCTTCAGAATATTACTCTTTACTTGACGGGTTTCGTGAACTTGGCCATTCTGTGCGCTGGCGGCACCCAGGCTAAGGAAGCAGATTACTGCTAAAATTAATCGTTTCATAAGGGGTTTACTGGCTTAGTCATACAATATAAAAAAAGATTAGCAATACTTCGCCAAATGAAACGGTGATAAGAAGATTTCAATAGCAAACACTTCCTGGTATTTCGTGTTCCCTTTGAAACATAATCTCTTCTAAATCAATTTAAACAATCAAAATTTATTATGGGAATCACATTAGAACAAGCCGAGAAAATTTCGGAAGCAGCAAAGAAAAAAGCAAATGAAATTGGCGTACCAATGAACATCGCCGTTGTGGATCAGGGCGCGAACCTGGTGTCTTTTCACAGAATGGATAGTGCCTGGTTAGGCTCGGTCGATATTGCCATTAAAAAAGCAAAAACAGCAAGATTCTTTGACATGAACTCCGGAGAAATTGGAAAGTTGTCTCAACCGGGCGGACCGCTATATCATATCGAGCATTCGAACGGGGGCTTAATTACGTTTCCCGGAGGTGTCGTTCTCAAAAATGGTGAGGGGACGATCGTCGGAGCCATAGGCGTTTCGGGAGGTTCGGTTGATCAGGATCACGAAGTTGCTTCTGCGGGAATGGACGCCCTTTAGTACGATTTTATATTCGTTTATAACAACGCGATACCAAGGAGATGAAAGATGCATCCAAAACGGGTACCAGACGGGTTCCCAGACCTGTTTGGTACCTGTTTCGTACCTTTTTCGTACCTCTTTGGTACCCGTTTTTCTTAAACGAGATAGATCGCGGGGTGCAACAGGGGCCTTGCTAAAATAAAGCCACTTAACATCAAACAGTTTTGACTATATTCGGTTTCATTATCAGCATCTTACGATATTTTGAAACAGGCATTTATTATATTGCTTTGCGGTTTGGCCGCCATTCAGTGCTCCAACGATCCGGAGAAAGAGTTCAGACTCCCCGACCCACCCCCTGTGCTGTCTGAAGGCATTCCCTTCGATCAATTTATGGGCGCGAATGCCTTTGTCGACGATCCGATTGAGCGGATGCAGGCGGTAGGATTTATTCGGGAATATCATAACTGGGGATGGGATGAAGGGAATGGCAGGGACGACTATTCACCCTACCCGAATAACCACATAAAATGGGCACCCAGCGAGGTGATTTCATGGAATTTCGACGAATTTTACAGACGGGTCAATGCTGCTGGTCTGCTTATCGCTCCCTGCACACAGGGATCGGTAGAATGGCTGAGCCACGGCGCGGACTTCCGTTCATCAAATAAGCCCTTAGATAAACCCGGCTTATCGCCGACTGCCCCTTCCTCTTATCAGGCGAAATCTCACTATATGTATCAGTATGCGGCGCGTTACGGATCGAGCAAAGTTGATCCGGAGAAGCTTACGCTGGCGCCGGGACAGGAGCGAATATCGGGATTGGGACTGGTTCGCTACCTGGAGGACTGGAACGAGCAGGATAAGGACTGGGAAGGCAGGGATGCGCGTTTCACGCCGGAGGAGTACGCTGCGATGCTGAGTGCCGATTACGACGGACATGCGAATACGATGAAAGGCGGATCGGGCACGTTCGGGATCAAAAATGCGGATCCGCAAATGAAAGTGGTGATGGGCGGACTGGCAACACCAAGCGTGGAGTATCTGGAGCAAATGAAACGATGGTTTGAAGCAAATCGGCCGGATAAGAAATTCGCGGCCGATGTGCTCAATGTGCATTGGTACACTTGGAAAAATGGGAATAGCTGGCAGGGCGGCGGACCAGCCCTGAGTCCGGAGGAGGGCAGACTGAAAGAGGTGATGCAAACGATCGTTGAATACCGAAATAAAGAGCTGCCCGGCTTGGAGGTTTGGATTTCCGAGTTCGGATGGGATACGAATCCGGGTTCTCCCTTAAGCCCTCCCGCGATCGGGCCTTTCGATACGGAGGAAGTGCAGGCACAATGGCTGGTGCGGGCCTATTTGTCGCTTGCCGCTGCCGGTGTCGATCGTGCCCAAATGTATATGCTCAGAGACGTTGATCCCAATCATCCGGGCTGGTTTTCCAGCTGTGGCCTGGTGGGCCCAAAGGGCGACTGGACACCGAAAACCTCCTGGTTTTATGTTCATGCGCTGAAAGAAACCTTGAAGGGAATGCGGTACATGGGCGAAGTTTCTTCTGGCAATCCGAAGCTTCGGATATACAAATTTAAAGATATCGGAAGTTCAAAAGGTGCTTATGCCGTCTGGGCAGCAAGCTCCGATAATTATAGGGTCGATAACTACTCCTTACAGCTTCCTGCGGGGACTGACAGCGCTTCGCTTTTGCAGCTGGAGCCTGGCAATAAGGATGGAAAATCGTCGCCGCTTGCCATTATAAACCAAGAGGTCAGGCTGGCGGTGAGCGAGCGCCCTGTATTTGTGCTGGTAGACCAGATAGCCCCTTAACCTTCTACTTTTCTTGATTGCTGAGCCGGCGATAATGATTTTCAAGGTGGTTGCGCATGCCGTTTCGGAAATCCTCCGGCGTGCCATTTTTCAGAATGCCAACCAGGTCTTTATGCGAGGCATAATGTTCGACAGCAATGGGAGTTGTTAGAATGCCGCTGGAATGAACATAATCAAAGACGGGAAGAAGCATCTTCTGGAATTCTTTAAGTGTTGTGTTTCCGGTGATTTCATAAAGCGTACTGTGAAACTTCACTTCATGTTCGATTTCAAAAATGGTATTGTCACTTTTTTCGGGTTCGACCGCCACAATCTCTTCTAACTTTTCGATGTGCTCACTTTTCAGATTGTTAAAAATCAGGTCGGCCATGCCTACTTCCAGCACAAGGCGCATTTCGAATACATCTTTTAAGGTTTGATGGGTGAGGATGGTTGGATACAAACTCTTTTTGAGCAAACCGAGCAAATCAGGATTGGTAAGAATGGCGCCGCGCTTTTTTCGTGAATCGATCAATCCGATCATGCGTAAGCGGAGCAATGCTTCGCGGATAACCGTGCGGCTTACTCCCAATAAATCGGCCAGGTCTGTTTCCTTCGGAATCGAATCGCCGATCTTCACTTTATTGCTTATAAAGAGTTCAATAAGCTGCTTTTCAACCCGATCGACCAACGAGGTTGAATCTACCATTATCAAACTTTCTCTAATAGAAGTACTCATTTTTGCTACATTTATTTTACAATATTACATTATTCTTTCGGAAAGATTAACCGCCGATTCTTTTAATACGACAAAATAATATATTATATTCGTATTATGTAAGACTTAATCAGCAACTTACAAGTAACCAATTATGCGCTTTGTTCACATCCTAACTATTCTGCTCACCGTAGTGCTTCCTTCTGCCTGTAAAACAGTTGCAGAAAGCGCGGTCGACCTTCGCTGGTCGTCGGGCGACCGACTTCCTGCTGCGCCGGAGATCGGCAATCAGCCCGGACTGGCCGGAGCGGTGATCGGCATTTCAAACGATCATCTGATCGTTGCCGGAGGAGCCAACTTTCCCGGGGGACTTCCCTGGAGAGGCGGAAAGCGCATCTACCACGATCGGATATACGCGGCGAAGAAAGGAAAAGATGGCGATTTGCAATGGACAATCAGCGATGAGCGTCTTGATATACCCATGGCTTATGCGGCGAATGTTCCTTACCGCGATGGATTTATTTCGCTGGGGGGCGAGAATGACGAGGGCCTGCTACGCAGTGTACGGCTCTGGCGGTGGGATGCTGAAACGGCTAGTCTCCGGGCGGAAAAACTTCCCGACCTTCCGGATGCATCCACCAATGCTACGGCAGTCGTGCTCGATGAAACGCTATTTTTCATTGGCGGCGAGAATCGTGAAAGGGCCTTTCGGGAAGTCTGGAAACTCGAATTAAAAAACCAGGAAAAGGGCTGGCAAGCGGCTACTCCCCTACCCCGGGCCATGT
>DAIRDA010000169.1:0-5128 GCA_036796375.1 Albibacterium sp. | reverse complement strand
ACACCGGTGATAGCAGCTTTATAGGTCATGGCTTTCGATAAACGCAGGGAATCTTTAATCGCTTCTTCTTCGCTCTTGTACGTTAGCATACGTGTACCTCCGATAGCCGGACCGAGCGTTGTATTATGGATGGTAATAATTGCTTTCAAGCCAGCCTCTTCGTCATTGCAAAAAACAATCTTCTGATGACCGAACTTTCCTAATAACTTAAAAATGTTGTTGTTTACTGAATTATCCGTAGCCATTTTCTTCTTAGGGTCGCAATTAGGCCAAAAGTAAGAATTTTTAAATTAATTTACCTAAGAATCGGCTTAAAGGTCTTGCGGATTGCTTAAGATATAATTTATATTTTTGTTGATCTATGAAGTATCTACTCTTCCTGAACAAGTATTTTTACAAGTATCGATGGAAACTCATTCCCGGGGTTCTCTTCGTGGTGGCCTCGAACTACTTCGCCATTCTTCCGGCACAGGTTATTCGTATCGCCTTCGATCTGGTAAAAGAGAATATTAGTCTGTATCAATTGTTTAACGGGTTCGAGCGGCAAGAGGAAATGTATCAGGTGTTCGGATCCAGTCTGCTTTTATTTGGCGCCCTGGTGCTTATTCTCGCCATTATCCGTGGTCTTTTTCTGTTCCTCATGCGGCAAACGATTATCCTTACCTCCAGGCACATCGAATACGACCTTAAAAACGAAATATACGCACACTACCAGACGCTGGACATGGCCTTCTATCGCCGCAATAATACGGGCGACCTGATGAACCGCGTTACTGAAGACGTAAGCCGGGTTCGCGGATACCTTGGCCCTGCCCTTATGTATTCCATCAATACCATTGTGTTGACCCTGATGGTGGTAGTGGCGATGCTCAATGTAAACAAGACGCTCACTTTTTATGCGCTCTTACCCATCCCCTTTCTGGCTATCGTCATTCTGCTCATTAACAAGCTGATCAATCAACGTAGTGAGCGCATCCAGGAGAAGCTATCGTCTTTATCAAGTTTTGTACAGGAAACCTTTTCGGGAATCAGGATTATTAAGAGCTATAACCGCGAAGAACGGAAGATGAAAGATTTCCTTCAGGAGGGCGAAAGCTATAAAGACGCCTCCATTTCGCTGGTTAAAGCGCAAGCCATTTTCTTTCCCCTGATACTTCTTCTTGTAGGTCTCAGCACTATTCTGACCGTCTATATTGGCGGACAGGAAGTGATCAAAGGGACGATATCTTCGGGAAACATTGCAGAATTTATCGTCTATGTCAATCAGCTCACCTTCCCTGCGATGGCGCTTGCCTGGGTAAACTCACTCATTCAACGTGCCGCTGCCTCCCAAAAACGGATTAATGAATTCCTGGAAACCCGGCCCGACATTGCTAATCACGATGGTATAAATGCTGAATTGAAAGGAAATATCGTGTTTGATCACGTTTCCTTCACCTATCCTGAAACGGGTATACAGGCGCTCAAAGACGTTTCTTTCGAAGTGAATGCCGGGGAAACACTGGCTATTTTAGGGCGAACGGGATCAGGGAAATCAACCCTGGCTGCGTTGATCATGCGGATGTACGACGTAGATGCCGGAGCCTTGCTTATCGATGAAAAGCCTGTTTCCTACTATCACCTCTACCATTATCGCGAACAAATTGGCTACGTTCCGCAGCAGGTGTTCTTATTCTCCGATACCATTGCACGAAATATTGCATTCAGCCTCGATACAGAAGATAGTGCACGAATTGAAGAGGCCGCCAAACTTGCTGCCGTGTACGACAACATTATCCGGTTCGAGAAAGGTTTCCAAACGGAAATCGGCGAACGCGGACTGACCCTCTCTGGTGGTCAGAAACAGCGTCTCTCGATCGCAAGGGCACTGATTAAAAATCCAAAAATCCTGATTTTTGACGACTCTCTGTCAGCTGTCGACACCCGTACCGAAGAAGAGATCCTTAATCAACTGAAGAATGTAATGCGGGATAAAACAAGCATCTTGATATCGCACCGGGTGTCGACTGTCAAAAATGCGGATAAAATCATCTTCCTGGAGGCGGGAGAAATTATTGAACAAGGCACCCACGACTCCTTACTGGAAAAGCAAGGCCATTATTTCGAGCTGTATGAAAAGCAAAAACTGGATGAGGAACAAATATACTCCTAACGGAAACGAGTTTGAGTCCGATCCATTAAACTCATCTGATCTTTCATCGTTTTGATTTGCTCTGCAAGAAGCTTGTTGGTATCAGCCCGTTTGGCATCCTGAAGGAAACGGGTAGCTTCTCTTTTATTACGCTTAGCCATGGCAATACCGGCCAGGCTCAGGTAAGCCATGGCGGTGTTATGACTCATACCGAGACCCAGGGAGAGGGCCTTTTTGAAGTGCTTTTCAGATTTCAACGGTGCAGTTCTGGATTCAATCATACCAATCAACAGGAAATAATAGCCATGCTGCCCCTTGTATAGCTGACGCTCGTAATTGCGGATGTTTCCAAGCCACTGCGCGGCTCGCTCCATATTCTCCTTGCGTAAATAAAATTGAGCAATGAGCATATTTTCATTATAAAAGAAGGTAACCACTACCAGAATAGTGAGCAAGACTAAGAGAATACCCCACCCCCAATGTCCGAAAACAAACAAGGCGACAGCCGATCCAAGAAGAGCAAAAGCGATAACTAACCGAATTATATTAGGCATTGTAATTATTTTTTACGAGTTTTAATCCTGCAAATATCCATTTAATTCGCCGTTTTACCAACCCAAGCGCAGAATAAATAAAGGGATACAGATAATCTATGGAAATTCTTTTAAACGAAGATTGGAAGGAAGTACTAGCTGCCGAACTGGGACAGCCCTATATGGCAGATCTCTTCCATTTTCTTAGAAACGAAGAACGCTTATACACCATCTTTCCACCCTCGCCGCTTCGCTTCGAAGCCTTTAATCAAACGCCCTTTTCTCAGGTAAAAGTGGTCATTCTGGGGCAGGATCCGTATCACCAACCCGGTCAATCACACGGGCTGGCTTTTTCGGTGCCCCCGGGCACACGGGTGCCGCCTTCGCTCCGCAATATGTACAAGGCGCTTGAAATTGACTTTCCTGCATTTAAAAGGCCGAACCATGGAAACCTAACGTCCTGGGCAAAACAGGGTGTGCTGCTCTTGAACGCTACACTAACCGTGCGGCACGGACAAGCCGGATCTCATCAGAAAAAGGGTTGGGAACGGTTGACCGATCATATTATCCGGCGGCTTTCTGAAGAACGAAGTGGACTGGTATTTATGCTTTGGGGCAAGCCGGCTCAGCAAAAGGAAGTGCTGATAGATTCTGCAAAGCACTGCATTTTAAAAACGGTTCATCCATCTCCCCTATCCGCCTTTCGCGGATTCCTCACCGCCAACCATTTTTTAAAAGCAAACCAATACCTGATCAGCATCGGAAAAGACCCTGTCGACTGGCAGATCCCTAATATTCCATCGGAACAATCGGTTCTTTCTTACTAGTCGACATAATCATCATGGTATGGAAGGTTTTAACAAAGGGAATTTTACTAATCTTTTCCATGATCAGGTTCTCGTAACCTTTAATATCCTTTACATAAACCTTCAGAATAAAATCGCACTGCCCGGTTACATGGTGGCATTCGGTCACCTCCTTTATTCCGCGAATGCACTCCACGAATTCGGGAATGGCATTATGCGTGTGAAAGTCGAGTGAAATCTGGATAAAAGATTTGATTCCAAGGCCCAATAATTCCTCATCGACCAGGGCATGATAGCTTTTTATAAAGCCAGAATTCTCAAGCTTCCGAACCCGCTCAAGGGTCGGGGCGGGCGACAGTCCGATATTGGATGAAAGTTGGAGATTGGTAATCCTGCCGTTTTCCTGCAGCAACCGTAAAATTTGCAAATCAATCTTATCTGGAAGGTAGGCCATATTCTTATATTAAGAAGTAAAGCTACAAAAAACCAAATAATATTCTGTAAAAATGCAATTAATTCTGATCGGAAGCATTCAGGGCAATGGCAAACATTTTCATTTGCTTCACCATCGCTAATAAACCATTGGCCCGGGTGGGTGAAAGGTGATCTTTCAGGCCTATCTGATCAATAAAATAAAGATCGGCGCTGGCAATTTCCGCAGGTGTATGGCCCGAAAGAACCTTAACCATCAGGCTAACCAGTCCCTTGGTAATAATCGCGTCGCTGTCGGCCGTAAAGTGTATCTTTCCGTCCTGCTGATCGGCGCGCAGCCAAACTTGCGACTGACATCCTTTAATCAGGTATTCGGGCTGTTTGAAAGCTTCATCAATCAGGGGAAGTTCTTTTCCCAATTGGATAATATATTCGTATTTGGACATCCAGTCGTCGAAAAATGAAAAGTCTTCGATCAGTTCGTCCTGTATTTCGTTAATGCTTGTTGGTGTCATGGGTTATATATGGGTGGATTCAGGAAAGCATCCGGGTGGCACGCTTAACGCCCTCGACAAGCGCATCAATATCCTCTTTGGAATTGTAGAGCCCTATAGAAGCACGTACGGTTCCGGGAATTTCGAATCGCTTCATCAGCGGCTGTGTACAGTGATGTCCGGTTCGAACGGCGATTCCCAGTTTGTCAAGAATTACGCCGATGTCGTAGGGGTGGATATCGCCTACCAGAAAAGAAATAACGGACGACTTATTTGCAGCCGTTCCAATGATCCGAAGGCCTTCGATGGAAAGGAGCTCATTGGTTGCATATTCCAGCAATTCCATCTCATACTGTGCAATCTTATCGATGCCAATGGAGGTTAAGTAATCGACTGCAAAAGCCAGTGAAATCCCGGCTTCTATATTGGGTGTCCCTGCTTCAAACTTAAAGGGAAGATCCGCATAAGTTGTTTTTTCAAAGCTGACATCCTTGATCATATCGCCACCGCCCTGATATGGAGGGATGGCACGAAGCCACTTTTCCTTTCCGTAGAGCACGCCAATACCGGTCGGGCCGTACATCTTATGGCCGGAAAAAGCCAGAAAATCAACATCAAGTGCCTGAACGTCCAGGCCAATATGCTGAACGGCCTGAGCGGCATCCAGTAATACAGGAATGTCCTGAAGGTGTGCCAGGTGAATAATGTCCTTTACCGGGTTAATGGTACCCA
>DAIRDA010000168.1:0-5158 GCA_036796375.1 Albibacterium sp. | reverse complement strand
TATCAATCTAGGCGAGTGGATCAACTTCAATAGCTATGCAGTATTCGATGGTGAGCAGCTTCGGCTCGACTATTGGAAGGCGAGCGAGACCGGTACAGAGGTATAATTCCGGGATACTGGCATCGCTACGGTCATTGGTAAAGAAGCACAGAAATGCTTTAATCAATATCGTGTACCATCAGCTTATATCCCAGTTCTTCGGTTTCCTGGTCGGTATAAAGCAGTCCCTTCACCCAGAACGTATACGTCTTATGTGCCTCGAGCGTGATCTCCTGTTCCAGGTGAACCAGGTCGCCTGAATGCGATGTGATGCTGGTGGCATAGGTCCCTGCATCCACCTCGTGGAAATCGGTGCTTCCCTTAAACGAAAGATTACTTGCCAGCGATTGCTCAGTGCTCAAATCAAAATCAAGTGCAGGTGCATCGGGTGAGAGGTGCACAAAGCGGATTTTAGCCTTTCCCGCCGATGGCCGGATCAGGTTGTCTTCCAGTACCAGCGAACTCAGGGAATCCTTTTTACCGGCTACAAAAACGCTGTAATATTTTCCACTCTGTAATTTAAGCGTGATTTGATGAAGAACATTATTGAATCGGTTGGCTTCAAAAATTTTAGCAATCCTGACACCTGAAAACGCAGCGAAATAGTCGATGTTTCTTTCCGCATAGGTAAAGGTCTGAACACGCTGGTTATCTAGAACAAACTCTAATTCGGGTGCATTGGGCGATGCATGTACGACGGTAAGAGCAGAAACGATAGAGCCGGTATCGCGGCCTGACTCTTTCAGGCAGGAAGTCAGGCTAACGGAAAGTAGTATCAAAAGAATGAATGCTTTTTTCATGACGGGTGCGCTGTAGTTGTTTTTCGGTAGCTATCGTTTGTTTTCGGTAGCTATCGTTTGCTTTTCTGTATAAGAAAACGATATAATTGCTTATGTGCTACAGCCGGCAGAAAAAATTGGCCCAGGCCCCGGATTTCTTAAAAATCATCAAATTTTCCGTAAGTTTGCTCAAACGTAAAACACCTGTAAATGCCGATAAAAGGAAACCAATTCAGACCCAATACCGTACGGAGTGGAAGTTCAGAAAGCACTGCAGCCGGTAAACGGCCATCGAAGAGGGTGGGGCGTGCGGAAGAGATTCCTGTGTTTAAATTTAGTGGATCTAAGCTGACGAAAATTACCGGGCTGTTTCTATTGCTGATTACCATATACTTTCTGGTTGCTTTTATTTCCTATCTGTTTACATGGCAATCCGACCAAAGCTTTGTATCGGCCTCCAATGGTGGCTGGTCGAATCTGCTCAAATCGCATGAAGAATTGGTGGAAGTGGGTGTACAAAACCCGGTGGTAGAAAACTGGCTGGGTAAATTCGGTGCCTTGCTCTCCCATCAGTTCATATACAAGTGGTTTGGTATCGCCTCCTTTATATTTCTATTTATTTTCTTCGCTATCGGTCATCGCTTGCTTTTTCAAGTGAAGATTCTTCCCCTCGGGAAAGCGCTTGGCTATTCGTTTTTCTTTTTAATATTCACCTCCGTAAGCCTTGGTTATCTCCATGGCTTTATGTCTGATTATCCTCATTTTCTGGAAGGCGAATTCGGCTTCTGGACGAATCGCCTGATGCAGGTGCAGCTTGGAAGTGCCGGCGTCGGAGCGCTCTTGATTTTTATTTTTCTGTCCTTTCTGGTAATAGCCTATAATATGGACTTTAAGATGAATTTCAAGTTTCCAGTACGGAAGCCGGGTGCGCCCGGCAAGCCTGTTTCAGATAGCACTGGCGGCGACGACGAAATTCACCTGAACGAACATGACGAAGTGCACGAACGACGTTCACAGCAGATTGATCTGAATCCTAAATTCAGGCGTGACCTGCCAGAGGAGCCCGTTGCTACCGTGAATTCAGCTTTTGAACGGAAGAGCTCCATAGCGCTGAATCTGGAAAAAAATACGGCGTCGCTAAGCGCGGCAGAAACATTAGCGGAGGAAAAGGACGATGAAGTGCTCGAACTCGGACAAGAGCTTGATCTGTCTCCGCAGAGTTCCAAAGCTGCCGATGCCTCAGAGGATACGTCCAGAGTAGTTCCTGATCTGGCCGTTGAAGAAGCGGTTGAGGAGAAGTCGGCCGATGCCAGTGTATTGGTCGAGAAATTCGGACAATACGATCCGCAACTTGATCTGTCAAGTTACCAGTTTCCGCATTTAGGCTTACTTCGCGATTACGGAAGCGGAAAGATAGTGGTGAACAATGCGGAACTGGAGGCGAATAAAGATCGCATCGTCGATACGCTTGCGAATTACAATATAGAGATCGAGAAGATTAAGGCCACCATCGGCCCCACCGTTACGCTTTATGAGATTGTTCCCAAACCAGGCGTTCGGATTTCAAAAATCAAAAACCTGGAAGACGATATCGCTTTAAGCCTGGCTGCACTGGGTATCCGTATTATTGCCCCGATGCCCGGAAAGGGAACCATTGGTATCGAGGTGCCGAACAGCCACGCCGAAATGGTATCGATGCGCTCGGTCATAGCTACCGAGAAGTTTCAGCACACCGATATGGATCTTCCCATTGCCTTTGGAAAAACCATCACCAACGAAGTATTTATCGCCGATCTGGCAAAAATGCCTCACTTGCTTGTTGCCGGTGCCACCGGGCAGGGTAAATCAGTCGGGATTAACGCCATCATCACATCCCTTTTATTCAAAAGGCATCCGGCAGAGCTAAAGTTCGTGCTGGTAGATCCCAAGAAGGTTGAACTGTCGCTTTTCAATACCATCGAGCGGCACTTTCTGGCAAAGCTTCCCGGTGAAGAAGATGCCATTATTACGGATACCAAGAAGGTTATCAATACCTTAAATTCGCTCTGCATTGAGATGGATCAACGCTACGATCTTCTGAAAAATGCAGGCGTAAGAAACCTGAAAGAGTATAATGCCAAGTTTGTCAACCGGAGATTAAATCCGGAAGAAGGCCACCGCTTTATGCCTTTTATCGTGTTGATTGTAGATGAATTTGCCGACTTAATGATGACGGCAGGGAAGGAAGTGGAGGCACCAATTGCCCGTCTGGCACAACTTGCCCGTGCGGTTGGCATTCACCTGGTAATTGCCACACAAAGGCCATCCGTCAATATTATCACCGGTACCATCAAGGCCAACTTCCCGGCGCGATTGGCCTTCCGCGTTTTGTCGCGTATCGATTCCCGAACCATCCTGGATTCTGGCGGTGCCGATCAGCTCATCGGGCGGGGAGATATGCTTCTGTCGTCGGGAAGTGATCTTATCCGTATCCAGTGCGCCTTTGTCGATACACCGGAGGTGGAAGCCATCTCTGAATTTATCGGATCGCAACGGGGCTACGCATCCGCATTTCTTTTGCCTGAATATATTGATGAAAACAGCAAAGGAGGCGCTTCGGAATCATTTGATGAAGGCGACCGCGATTCTTTGTTTGAAGATGCTGCGCGTCTGATTGTGCTTCATCAGCAGGGATCCACTTCGTTGATTCAACGTAAACTTAAGCTTGGCTATAACCGTGCGGGTCGTATTATCGATCAACTCGAGCAGGCCGGGATAGTGGGTCAGTTTGAAGGAAGCAAGGCCAGGGAAGTACTTTATCCCGACGAGCAATCTCTGGAACATTATTTGGAGACTATAAGGAAATAACTGATTGCTATGATGTTTAAGAAGAACCATATGTTGATAACGTTGCTCGTGCTGCTGGTTTCAGGTAACGTGTTCGCCCAGACCGATCCGGCCGCCAAATCCATCCTCGATAAAGTAAGTAATACCTACTCATCCTATAAAAGCATCGTTGCCGACTTCGCCCTCAGCGGAACGAATAGCCTGGAAAAGTCTAGCTTCGACGAAAAGGGCCGTGTTTATCTGGTGCCCGGCACGGGCAATTATAAGATTGAGACCTCACAACATGCCCTGATTAGTGACGGAAAAACTCAGTGGACTGTGTTGCTCGATATCGGAGAAGTGCAGATCACCGATGTAAACCCGAACGACAAATCACTCAGCCCAAATAATATCTTCTTTTTCTACAGACAGGGATATTCCATGAAAAAGCTGAAAGATGCTGTTGTGGGCGGCCAGGGATTATATGCTATTGAACTTAAACCGGATGACAAGAACCAGAATATTTCGAAGATTATCCTGCGGATTAATAAGGCCAATTCAATGATTTACGATGCCAGTGTTTTTGATAAAAATGGCACAACGTACACCTATTCATTGAAAAATATTGAAACCAATAAAACTTTCTCACCAGGAATTTTTCAATTTTACAAACACAATTATCCTGGAATAGAAATAGTAGATTTACGCTAAAAGTGCTATGATTTCGTTTACCCAGTCCAGCCTCACCAGGTTGGAGGACTTGCTCCGTACGGCTGGCTTTATTATTCGATATGAGAAAGGCAATTTCAAGTCGGGTATGTGCGTGTTATTGAATGATAAAGTGATGGTTATCAATAAATTCTCTGATATACAGGTTAAAATAAATACGCTTATTGAGCTTGTTTCCGCATTCGATTTTAGCCAAACCGAGCTTGACGAAAAACAAAAAAAGTTTCTATATTTAATACAACAAACAAAGCTAGATCTGTGACCATAACCTTTTTAGGAACAGGGACCTCCCAAGGCGTGCCTGTAATCGCCTGTGAGTGTAATGTATGCCTTTCCTCCGACCATAAAGACAAACGGCTGCGTTCCTCTGTTTTGATAGAAGTAGAAGGTGAAAAACTGGTGATCGATACGGGCCCTGATTTCAGGTACCAAATGCTGCGGGAAGACGTTCGTCACCTCAGTGCCGTTCTCTTTACCCATGAACATAAGGATCATGTTGCAGGGCTCGATGATATTCGTGCTTTTAACTTCAAACAGCAAGCAGCCATTCCTGTGTACGCCAGTCGTCAGGTTCTGGATGCATTGAAAAAGGAATTTAACTACGTGTTTTCCGACCAGCGTTATCCTGGCATCCCGCAAATCCATATCCACGAAATTCAGAACGAAAAGTTTACAATCCTCGACAAGATCGAAATCCTTCCGGTGAGGGTAATGCACTTCCGGCTTCCCGTGATGGGCTTCCGGATCGGTGATTTTACTTATATAACGGATGCGAAGACGGTTGAACCCCATGAGATTGAGAAGAT
>DAIRDA010000167.1:0-5175 GCA_036796375.1 Albibacterium sp. | reverse complement strand
TTTTCTTATTTGCGCTGTATAAATTCAGCTTATGCTTATGCAGATGGTACACCCCCTTGAAGGTACTCCCTATCCCGATGGGCCATGAAAGCGGCCGAACGGATATATTCAGTTCCTTTTCAATTTCCTCCAGCAGGTCAAAATGCTCCTTACCTTCGCGGTCCATTTTATTGATGAACACGATGACCGGTGTATGTCGCATGCGGCAAACCTGCATCAGTTTACGGGTTTGCTCTTCCACACCTTTTACAGCGTCGACCACCAGAATCACCGAATCGACAGCCGTCAGCGTGCGGTAAGTATCTTCTGCGAAATCCTTGTGCCCCGGCGTATCCAGAATATTGATCTTATGATCGAGGTATTCGAAGCCCATCACCGAAGTCGCCACCGAAATTCCGCGCTGCTTCTCAATTTCCATAAAATCCGATGTTGCCGTTTTTTCAGCCTTGTTGCGCTTCACTGTTCCAGCCTTCTGAATGGCCCCGCCGAAAAGCAACAGCTTCTCAGTCAATGTGGTTTTACCGGCATCGGGGTGACTAATAATTCCAAAGGTTCTTCTTTTTTTGATTTCGCGGTCGAGCATCGTGTTTTTTTTACGGAGCTGCAAAAGTACGGAAAATTCCTAAATCCTTGTGCTTCCGGCTTTGTTTCGTATTTTTAACCTTCTTAATATTCACCTTCTTAATTAACATCATGAAATTACTCTACAAACCATCGGGCATTTTCAGGATGAAGGCGCAGTTGTCGCTCCTTTTCTTCCTGATTGCAACCGGAATGGCCGCTGCTCAGCCAATGAGAGCCACACAGGAATCCAAAGACCCTATTGTTGCAGCAATTATCGGGGAAGCCACCAACAATTCACAACTGGAGCAACTGGCTTACGAGCTGTTGGATAAAAACGGACCCCGCTTAGTGGGAACGCCGGGCATGCAAAATGCGCACAATTGGGCCGTTGAAAAATACAAAAGCTGGGGAATTCCGGCACAAAACGAAAAATGGGGCGAATGGCGTGGCTGGGAGCGCGGCGTGTCTCATATCGACCTGATTTCTCCGCGGGTAAAAACCCTGGAAGGAATGCAACTGGCCTGGAGCCCTTCCACCCCGAAGAAAGGCGTGACTGCCGAAGTCGTTATTTTACCCGAGGCAGCCGATTCGGTAGCCTTTCAGAACGCCGTTAAAAGCGTAAAAGGTAAATTTGTTCTCATTTCGTTGAATCAGCCTACCGGCCGTCCAGACTATAACTGGGAGGAATTTGCAACACCGGAGTCGTTTGAAAAGATGAAAAAAGAGCGTGCCGAGCTAACCGAAGCCTGGAATACCCGCCTTCGCAACACCGGATATAATGCCCGTACCCTTCCTGCCGCCCTGGAAAAAGCCGGCGCAGCGGGTGTAATTACATCGAACTGGTCGCGTGGATTCGGCGCGAATAAAATTTTCGGAGCCTATACAAAAGAAATTCCTTCCATCGATTTATCACTGGAAGACTACGGTCTGGTGTACCGCCTGGCCGAGCATGGCGACAAGCCTCAGTTGCGCGTGGTAGCCGAATCAAAAGAACTTGGTGCCATGCCAACGTTTAACACCATTGCCGAAATTAAAGGAACCGAAAAGCCTGAAGAATACATTATCCTGTCGGCCCACTTCGATTCGTGGGACGGATCCAGCGGAGCAACCGACAACGGTACCGGAACCATCACCATGATGGAAGCAGCCCGTATCCTGAAAAAAGTATACCCGAACCCAAAACGTACCATCATTGTCGGGCTTTGGGGTAGTGAAGAACAAGGATTGAACGGCTCCCGCGCTTTCGTGGAAGACCATCCTGAAATCGTTAAGAACATCCAGGCTGTGTTCAACCAAGATAATGGAACCGGACGTGTGGTCAATCTGGCCGGTCAGGGATTTCTACATTCGTACGATTATCTTCAACGATGGTTATCGGCCGCACCATACGATATCACCAAACATATTGAAACGAACTTTCCCGGCACACCCGGAGGCGGCGGATCCGATTATGCTTCCTTCGTAGCAGCAGGTGCTCCAGCGTTCAACCTGAGCTCATTAAACTGGGCATATGGCACTTACACCTGGCACACCAACCGCGACTCGTACGACAAGGTTGTGTTTGACGACGTACGCAGCAATGCAATTTTAACCGCTATTCTTACCTACATGGCCAGTGAAGACCCAGAGCGCTCATCGCGCGACCGGGTTGTATTGCCAGTAAGTCCAAGAACCGGCGAACAAATGAAATGGCCTACACCATCGAGCCCGACCCGTCGGGGTGGACTCGACTAAGGTCAAACCCAGGCTAAAATAAAGAAGCCCTGATATCGCACGATATCAGGGCTTCTTTATTTTAGCATTTTGCATAGGCCGCTTCCTTCTGCCCGATCAAAATTTCGAAACAATCGAACAGGGTCACGTCGAAGTCCCGATCGTATTTTGCATCCGATGGGATGGTATAATATTCCCCGATCAGGCACAGCCCCTCCTGTCTGCGCTGAATACGCAACTTCAAAAAGCCGTACTGTTCGGTGCAATACCTTTCCAGACGGGTATTGCCCATCAAGTGCCGGTCGTGCCGAATGGCCGGATCGTCTTGCCCGGCAATGGAATGAAGCGTGGCATAACCACCGGCGCCTGCCACCACATAAGACACCGACGGCCCACCCGGATATTCCTTTACAAACCGTTGATAATTGTGCACATGTCCGCCGAGTACCAGGTCCGGCTTAATCGCTGCCTCCTCAAAAGCGCCTTCCAGAAAACGAATCATCGCCTCGCTGGAGCCGTGGTTGGTATCGGCCGAGAAGGGCGACTGATGCAGGCACACAATCAACGCTTTTTCGCCCTGATCAAGTGCAGCCTTTTTCAATTCCTCCACAAACCAGAAACGCTGATCCTCGGTGATCAGTCCGAATTTGGCGACGTTGCCATACAAGCCGATGATGGTGGCAAGGGGCGAATTGAGGGTCCAGTAAATATTCGGCTGGATCATACTTTTTCGGGCGCTGCCACCCGAGAACGGCACATCCCGCTGCCGGCTATCACAAAAAACCTTTCGGTAAGCCGATAAGCTATCGTATGCCGTATCACTCAGTGGATTAATTTCTGCATCATGGTTTCCGGGAATGGAAAAGATCGGTCCCGGATAATCTTCAAAAGGACGGAAAAACTGTGCGGGGTACTCGTGCTCCTCTCCGTGGTCGTAAACAATATCACCCAGGTGGTATAAGAACTGTGGAGGCGAATCGGCCGACCGGGCCTGCTTCACCAGCTGAAGAGCCAGCAGCCGCTGAAAACTCAGGTCCTTCGCACTTCCCGTGTCGCCCACTACATTGAATACCATTTCGCCGGGCCTCAGCTTCACCCGAGGCTCCACATCCTCTATATTTAAGTGAAAGGGCCATTTGCCCGTGATGGGCGGAAGCGGTATAAACTTGGCAGCATCGGCAAACTCGCCTTTCAGAAGTATGGGTTCATTAACTTTCATATCCCTAAGCGACGCAAAAAGAATACCAAGCGACCTGCCACGCATCACCACAATGTTAAAAAAGTATTATAATTCGGAGGGCAGCATATCATAAACCGGAAGCGATTGCCGACGACGCGCTAAAAAAAACGAAAAAATAATTTTGTGCTTAAAAAAACTAAACGTAATATTGTCTACCGTTTTAATAGACTATAGTATTTAGCCATAAGGATGCAAGAAAAACCGCTAACCACGCTGGACGTAAAGGAAGAAGCCCCAAAGGTGGGTCTCCCATCGAACAGCAAGGGAACCGAGGAGGCGAACGTAAGAATCGCCAACCTGCAGAAAAAGCAGGAAAAGAAGTGGAAAAGGCTTGCGAACTTAAGCTTAATCGTACTTGGTTCCTTATTTGTCATTCTGGGCATCCTCAATTATATTCCGAACGAAACCCTTCAGGCTACCCTGAAAGGAATTCCCGAACACCTGGATGAGGCCTTCTTCTGGATGCTGGCCATCGGTTTTGCCGCCCAGATGGTCGACGGAGCGCTCGGGATGGGCTATGGCGTTATCTCAACCACGCTGTTATTGTCGACCGGGGTTAATCCAGTGGTGGTGAGCGGAAGCATCCATACGGCCGAAATGTTCTCGAGTGGGGCGTCGGGCTACAGTCATTATAAGTTCGGCAATGTTAATAAAAAGCTATTCAAAACCCTGCTCATTCCCGGCGTTGTCGGAGCAATCTGCGGCGCCCTGCTGCTCGGCTTCGTTGGCGAGCGCTATGCCGACTGGCTCCGGCCGGTAATTTCCCTGTATACGCTGGTTTTGGGAATACGCATTTTAATTAATGCCTTTAAAAAGAAAATGAAAACCCAGAAAGTAAAACGTGCCGGCTGGCTTGCCGGCGCCGGCGGCTTTCTCGACTCCTTCGGCGGTGGCGGCTGGGGGCCGCTGGTAACCAGCACCCTCATTTCCAAAGGTCGTAGTCCGAAATACGTCATCGGCTCGGTAAGCCTGACCGAATTCTTTGTCACTTTCGCCAGCGCACTTACATTCTTTATCATACTGGGTGTCAGCCATATTGAAACTATATTGGGACTGATTATCGGGGGACTGTTGGCGGCACCGCTGGCGGCCCGCATGGCCGGCAAGCTCCCGGTGAAGAAAATGTTTCTCGGCGTGGGGATTATCGTCATCATTTCCAGCGTCCGGATCATCTGGAACTCCCTTTTTTAGTGTCGGAATAATTAAAACATAACCCTTCCTTAACCCTCCCTTCATATCAGATGCCGATCTTTGAAAGCAACCGATCGACAAATGGCCAAGCGAAAAATAGAGGTTTTGGTCCTCTCCGACATCCACCTGGGCACCTACGGCTGCCGTGCAAAAGAGCTCCTGAATTATCTCAAAGGCGTACAACCTAAAATATTGATCCTCAACGGCGACATTATCGATGTCTGGCAGTTCAGCAAATCGTATTGGCCCGAATCGCACATGAAAGTGCTTCGGCGGATCATGAAATTCGCTTCGGAGGGAACAAAAGTTCACTACCTTACCGGCAATCATGATGAAATGCTCCGAAAATTCAGCGACCTGGAGCTGGGCAATTTTCATCTTTCCGATAAGCTGGTGCTGGAATTAGATGGAGTTAAAGCCTGGTTCTTTCACGGCGACGTGTTCGATGTGACGATGCAACACTCGAA
>DAIRDA010000166.1:0-5208 GCA_036796375.1 Albibacterium sp. | reverse complement strand
CAATACGAAGGAACTATTATTTCTTCGATTCTTTACTTTATTGATAATGAAATTCACCACCGCGGACAAGCCTACGTCTATCTGCGTTCGCTAAATATAGAGCCACCCGCGTTTTATGAACGCTAGTCAAGCTTCTTTGCAATTGTTTTAATGATTTCCTGAACCCGAACCTTTAAGGTATCGGGTTCAAGTATTTCAGCATAATCGCCAAACATCAGAAACCATCGTGGAAAACCATCTTCCGGCGAGGAAGTCATAAAGGTCATTTCCACTCGATCCCCCAAATCTGCTTCCGACTCAAAGCCGTAAAATTGACGGGAGTGTTGCAGGTAGCGCGACATGTGCTTTTCCACACGGATGCGCACCCGCGTCAGCGGCTCACCGCCTGTCTTCTGCCGCAGCGATGCTAAAGGGGGATGATTCTTTTCGAAAGGTTTGTCGGTACGCCGGATACACATAATCCTGTCGGTTCGGAATTGACGGTAATCGTTCCGAAGTAAGCAGAACGCCATAATATACCAATGATGGTGTTCATGGAAAAGTCCCACCGGTTCGATCTCACGGGCGCTTGCTTCCTCGGAAAAAAACGCCTTGTATTCCATATAAACTCCTTTCTTCAAGGCGAAACTTTCGAAAAGTATTTCCAGGGCGTCAGGGATTTGTTCGTTAAATAAATCCTTGTTTGCAGTGATCATGACCTGCTGCTCGATCGAGTCGATCCATTGCTTTTCCCGACCCCGCAATACGGAACGGACCTTGTGCATGGCCGATTCGTGAGAGGCTACCAAGGCTTTATCCGTAAACTGCTGCATGAGTTTCTCGGCGGCAATAAAGCTGGCCGCTTCTTCTTTTGTAAACATGATAGGGGGGAGGCGATATCCTTCCATCAGGGAGTAGCCATTACCCGCTTCTCCCACGATCGGGATACCGGAAGCTTCCAGGCTGCGGATATCGCGGTAGATCGTGCGCAAGCTGACTTGAAAGCGATCAGCCAGTTCCTGTGCTTTTACCAGCCGTTTGGATTGAAGCTGGATAAAAATGGCGATGATGCGGTCGAAGCGGTTGATAGACGACTCATGCTGTTTCATTCCATTCAGCGTAAAATTGATCCAGGTAGCTGAGCATAAACTGGTGACGGGCTTCTGCCATCTTCTTCCCCTTTTCCGTCAGCATCAGGTCTTTTAAGTGAAGCAGTTTTTCATAGAAATGATTGATGGTTGGCGCCGCCGAACGCTTATATTCTTCCTTTGACATGTTCAGCTGAGGGGGCACATCAGGGTTGTACATCTCCCGGTTTTTGAAGCCTCCGTAGGTGAACGCACGGGCAATTCCGATTGCTCCCATAGCATCCAGCCGGTCGGCATCCTGCACCACGTTCAGCTCGGCCGATTGATAGCCGACCGTTCCCAGGTTTGAACTGTACGACAGGTTTCTGATGATCTGTTGAACGTGGTATATCACCTCGTCGGGCAATCCATGCCTCCCTAAGAAATTCCCCGCGAGCTGCGGACCAAGTTCTTCATTTCCGTTATGAAATTTGGAGTCGGCAATGTCGTGAAGCAAAGCAGCCAGCTGCACAATTAATCCATTTGCCCTTTCTTCCTCATTAATAGCCTTCGCATTTTTGTACACCCGCTCCACATGGAACCAGTCGTGTCCCTTCTCGGCATCCGCCAGGGTTTCTTTTACAAATTCAATGGTTGCAGCAATAATATTTTCCATAGCTTTAAATAAGCGGCCTGTTTAATTGAGCGTATCGTGTTGCTGGAGCGGCAGTTTGATGATGAATTCAGCCCCTTCGCCCATCGTCGACTCCACCGTGATTTCGCCCTGATGCTTCAAGATCGTTTGATGGGCAATCGATAATCCGAGGCCGGTGCCTTCGCCAACATCCTTGGTGGTAAAGAAGGGATCAAAGATTTTCGACCGCAATCCCTCTTCAATGCCTTCGCCGTTGTCTTTCACGTGCACATAAACATGATCGTCTCTTAGCTCCGTAGTGATTTCAAGTACACCTCCGGGTTGGTTTCCGAATCTCTTCTCGATGGCATAGGAAGCATTCGTAAGCAAGTTCAGGAATACCTGATTCAGCTTTCCGGGGTAACATTCAATCAGCGGAAGATCACCGTAATGGGTCCGCACTTCCACCGTATCCTTGAAAGAACTGTTTAGAATAACCAGGGTCGATTTCATTCCCAGATTGATGTCGGCAAGCTTTAGGTCGTATTCATCCACCCGCGAGAAGATGCTCAGGCTTTTTACAATACCGGCGGTTCGGTTTGCACCTTCCTCAATGCCGGTCATCAGCATCTCAATCTCCTCACGCACATAATCGATATCGTACTGAAGTTTTAGGCTTCGGATAGCTGCTTGTTTTTCTTCCACGCTGCCTTCCGTTCCGCCAATGGATTCAATGCCTGCAAGCGTCTCGAAAACTTCCTGAATATCTCTTCGCAAGGGGGCGATGTTGGATGTGACAAAATTGATCGGGTTGTTAATTTCATGCGCTATCCCGGCCGTTAGCATACCCAATGAAGCAAGCTTTTCAGCTTCCACCAATTGTGTCTGCGTCTGTTTTAGGTCGAACAGAAGTTTTTGAAGCTCATCGTTCGACCGGCTCAGATCGGCTGTACGGATTTTTACTTCCGATTCTAGAATCACGTTCTGCTCCTTGATGATCCGCTCGTTTTCCTTCAACGTTTCATAGGCCTGTGCCTGCGACTCTTCCTTTTCCCTCCGGTAGATATTGATCTCGTCGGCCAGGGCAAAAGAAAGCAGCGTTATCTGAATAGCCGACCCGATTTCCAGGATATTTGCTGTAATGAGGGTATGGGGGAGGACGTCGAAATTAACGAGCACAAACACAATTAAACTCAAGAAGAAAATCGCAAAAGCAAACAGGAAAAATTTAGCCGGCCGGTATTTTTTCCGAACCACGGCGAAGGCTACGATCAATGCGTAAATACCACCAATTAGCGCAATCATCTGTAGTATTTGAACACCCAGCACGCTAAATCCAGCCAGCCCGATAATCGCTGCAAAAATGCAAAGCCACATATAGAGGTTGATTCCCATGTCCAGCTTGGGAACGAAGTGGCGGGTGTACAGAAAGCGCTTCACAAAGAGGGCCGTCGTCAGACCGGAAAACATAGGTAAAATAAAGGTGGTGTTCAGCGCAATCCAGGGGCTTTCAGGCCACAGATATTTAAAGGCATAGCCTTTGAAATTCATTTGAACCAGTCCCACACAGAGTATATAAAGAATATAATACAGGTAACTTACTTTATTAACCGTTAGGTATATAAAGAAGTGGTACGCCGCCATAATCAGAATAATGCCTATATACATTCCGAAAATAAAGGTTTGATCAGATTTTCTGTCGCCTGCGCCCTTGGAGGTTCCTACAAAAATCGGCAGTTGTATCTGGTCTTTCGACTTTACACTCATATAAATTTCTTTCGAGGCATTGGCTGGCAGCGTTATTGGGAAGACGTAGTTGGGGTTTCCATTGAAGCGTTTTCCGAAACTCTTGTATTCGCCGAGGTTATAATTCAACCATCGTTTACTATCAATCGTGGTATAAAGGCTTATTTTGTCGAGCGAAGGCTGGTCGATAATTAAAAATAGTTGTTCATTTTCCGTAGCATTCGTAATTCGAAAGCGAATCCAGATCCGATCGGACGTGATTCCGAAGTTTAGATTGTCGGCCGATATATTTTCAAACGATTGGTTCACCACATCCAGAATTCCCATATCGCCTTTTGTATCCCGGAACACCTCTACCTGGGTATTCAGTTTCAGCAATTTGGTTTCATCTGAAAAAACGTAGTCGTGCCCGGGTTGGGCAAAGCTACTTGCCGGACTGAACAGACAGAGGATAAGAACAATGACGTATCCGATGCGCATCATTTCCGAAGGTTTGGTATTTTCAGGTTGTATTCTACTTCAAATGTTCCTTTCGGGCCCCGCTCGAAGATCATCTGATGCGGTTGCTCCCTTAACGAGAGGATCTTTTCTTTTTCCTGCGGATCGGCATGGCTCAGGTCGTTGATATCCCGAAGGCGCATGGCGGTAGCAATCAGATCATCTTTTGGATAATAAAACAAGCCATCGTTTCCAAGGGTGCTTTCCACCACGGCTCCCACACGCTTGCCCATGCGTACTGTAATGGGGGCACAGAGCACAAATATACTTTTGACCGGCAATTGAGATGCGATTGACGCCCCAACACGCGAGAGAATATAGCTTCCGATACCCATGCCCGCCACCTCGCGGGAATTCCACAGTCCGCACAATTCACAAGTTCCGCCGTTTCGGTGATCCTCCTGAACCATTTCATAAATGCCCAGGTCATACTTTCCGAGAGCTTTCTCGATCGGGAGCGTATACTTTTCGGAAACGACCTGCACTCTCGCACCGCCGTAGACAATTTTGGTTTCTTTGTCTTCCACCAGAATAACCGTGGTATTTTCATCATCTACCCAATCCTGACGATTGGATGTGATCTTACTGATACCAAAGATTTCGAGCAATTTTTGATGGCCCACGATAAATTTTTCGCAAGCCTCCGGATCGTCTGGCGCCTGGAAGGTTCTGATCTGGATCATTCTTAATTGGCTTTGGAAGGATGATGAGCGGGCTGAGCAATCAAGGTGTCGAAGTCGACAAAATAGCGCCCCGACTCACTGCTTTGCTGTAAAAGTATTTTCCGGCATGCGTCGGTTACCATAGCACCGCCCAGCGTTACGGCGGAGGCAAGTTGCGGCCAGCCAACGATCGACTTATTCATCTGCGATAAGGATAACTTCATTGCGTCCGACACGTTTTCAATACCGATAATCTGCGAAAGGAAATAGATTTTTTCCTGAAGGCTGAGGTTTTCTAACTTATCGATCAGTTCAGCCGTGCTCATGGCTTCCAGTTCGGGAATTCGACCATGCAAGATAGGGCGCTCTGGTTCCAGGTCAAACCGTTCAACATCGAGCATTCCACGGTCGTTCGTATCCATTACCACCGGAATGCCTAGTTTTTTGGCGTATATGCGGCTTACCACTTTAATATCCAATCCGTCGCACTCTTCAACCAACACGTCCAGGCTGCCGTCTTCATCCTGGAAAAACTGGTCGATCGTATCTTTCTGAATCCCCCGTTCAAAGCACTTTATCCTGATAAAGGGATCAAGTTCAGCAATCTGACGTGCAGCAATAA
>DAIRDA010000165.1:0-5214 GCA_036796375.1 Albibacterium sp. | reverse complement strand
GGATAGAGATCGGGATTCAGAATTATGAAAGCATGGAAATTTATACGGTTCAAACGCATGAGTCGTTTCATCCCGATTTTCAATGCAACGAAGGGGAAATTATCATCAGAGGGCATTGTGTCATGAAAGGCTACTGGAATAAACCAGAAGAAACAGCCAATGCCATTGATAAGGATGGCTGGTTTCATACGGGCGATATCGGGCGGTTCTATAAAGGAAATCTTCAGATTACAGACCGTTTAAAAAATATGCTCGTAAACTCCTTTGGGAAGAATATTTATCCTACCCCTGTCGAGAATACCTATCTGAAAAGTCCTAAAATCGAACAGGTTTTCCTTGTCGGTGATAGACAGGAGTATATAACCGCCCTTATCGTTCCGTCTCAAGAGTTGCTTCAAAAGAAGTTCAATTTACCTCAGGAATTCTTTGAAATCCCTGAAAGGTTTATCAGTGAACCTGAAATCGTTGCTTGGGTGAATGAAGACATCCGGAGTTTATCAAACGAACTTGCAAAGTTTGAACGAATTAAGCATTTTAAGTTGAAGAGGAACCCTTTTTCGATGGAAGAGGGTGAGGTTACCCCCACCCTAAAGGCCAAGCGACGTGTCATCGAGAAAAAATATCAAAGGGAAATTGAAGAACTCTATCAATAATCTTACTTTTACTCCCTAAAACCTCAGCATGGCTTTAAATTACGTCTGGATTTCCTTTTTCCTTATTGCCTTCGTGGTTGCCTTATACAAACTTGTCTTTTTGGGCGACGTCGATATTTTCCAGCGGATTATTAGCGGAACGTTCGATAGTGCCAAAGTTGCTGCTGAAATATCCCTGGGTCTAATTGGATTGATGGCGTTTTGGTTAGGTATTATGCGAATCGGAGAAAAGGGTGGTATGATTCAGATATTCTCTCGTATGGTAGGCCCTTTCTTTCAGAAGCTTTTTCCCGAACTTCCAAAGAACCATCCTGCGTTCGGGTCTATTTTGATGAACTTCTCAGCAAATATGCTCGGTCTCGATAATGCGGCCACTCCGCTCGGACTCAAAGCCATGAAGGAGCTTCAGGAGCTAAATCCCGAAAAGGAAACAGCTACTAATGCCCAGATCATGTTTCTCGTATTAAATGCGTCGAGTCTGACCTTGATCCCGATAAGCATTATGGCCTATCGCAAGGAAGCTGGCGCGGCCGACCCATCCGATATATTCATACCAATTCTAATTGCTACTTTCTTTTCTACTCTTGTTGGATTAATTACAGTGGCCATCTATCAACGCATAAATCTGTTTAATAGAGTGGTACTCGCGTATCTGGGTGGAATCGCTCTGTTCATTATGGGGTTGTTGTATTATTTCAGTACTCTGCCGCAGGAAGAAATTACAAGCATATCAAAAGTTGGTGGTAATTTGGTGCTTTTCGGCGTAATCGTTTCGTTTATCGGACTGGCCATGTTTCGCCGGATCAACGTATACGAAAACTTTATCGAAGGTGCCAAAGAAGGATTTGATGTTGCTGTAAAAATCATTCCTTACCTGGTCGGTATACTGGTTGCCGTAGGGGTGTTCCGTGAAGCAGGAGTAATGGACTATCTCGTTCAGGGCGTCAGCACTGTTGTAGGTTGGTTTGGGGCCGACACACGATTCGTAGAAGCGCTTCCTGTGGCCTTCATGAAGCCACTAAGCGGAAGCGGAGCACGCGGATTAATGGTCGATCTGATGAATGCAAACGGTGCCGACGATTTTGCAAGCAGAGTAGCCTGCGTTATTCAGGGTTCTACCGAAACTACTTTCTATGTCCTTGCCGTTTATTTCGGTTCAGTTGCGATTAAAAAAACACGTCATGCCCTGCCTGCCGCGTTGCTTGCAGAATTTGCGGGCGTGGTAGCAGCTATTTTTGTTGCCTACATATTCTTCGGATAACAATTTATTATGGTATATACTCTAAAAGCAAGCATCGGTCGGGAAACATATAAAACAGTTCTCTCTGCCGACAACCATCAATTTCTCGCCGACGAACCCGAAGATATGGGCGGTACGGATCTCGGGCCCGATCCATTTGAATTATTCCTGTCTTCTCTCGCTGCGTGTAAAGCGATGACGATGCGAATGTATGCCGACCGTAAAAAATGGGACCTTGAGTCGGTCAAAATGGAACTTAGTCTGGAAGTTAAAGAGAGCGATCAGCAACAAACCACCTATATCAATGTTAACCTGGAACTGTTCGGAGACCTTGACGATCAGCAGCGGCAGCGGATTCTGGCAATAGCTGATAAGTGCCCTATTCATAAAGTTATGCAAAACCCCATCGTTATTCACTCCAATTTGATTACCCGATAAGGAAATCCAGGCACTCTCATGATACGACTGAACGCAGAAGAACCTTACTCACCATTTATCGCCTTTGATCGGCAGCGTTGGAGCGAACTGAATGGCTCTTTTTCTTATACGCTAAGTGATCAGGAGGTCGATTCACTTCGGGCACTGAATGAGCCGCTTAATTTGCAGGAAATCCAGGAAATCTATTTTCCACTGAGCCATTTACTTTCCATTTATATTGAAGAAGCAAACGTTTTACATACCCGTGCCGGCACATTCCTTAAAGACGCTAGCAGAAAACTTCCCTATATCATTGGAATTGCAGGTAGCGTGGCGGCTGGTAAAAGTACAACAGCGCGTGTTTTACAGAAAGTACTCTCGCTGAGTCCTGGTAAACCAAGGGTCGATCTGGTGACAACCGACGGCTTTCTCTACCCCAATAAGGTGCTGGAAAGCAAAGGCATTCTGAATCGGAAAGGCTTTCCTGAGAGTTATGACATCAGAGGATTGATACGTTTCCTGGCCGACATCAAATCTGGCAAAGAAGTCGTAGAAGCCCCTATGTATTCACATCTGGAATACGATATCGTTGAAGAAACGCAATCCATAAATAAGCCAGATATTGTAATCATCGAAGGCATCAATGTATTGCAGGTCAATTTAAAACGCCAGCATAAAGGTCCGCGTATTTTTGTTTCCGACTTTTTTGATTTTTCCATCTACGTCCATTCCAGTGAGGGAAACCTTCGAAACTGGTACATTAATCGTTTTCTTTCTCTCCAAAAGACGGCTTTTCAAAAGAAAGATTCCTACTTCAATAAATTCGCTGATATGGAGCATGATCAAACCGTAAAAACTGCTAAGTCGATCTGGAACGAAATCAACAAGCCAAATCTTGTGAAGAATATTCTTCCTACCCGCTATCGGGCAAACCTCATTCTTGAAAAAGACCCTGATCACTCAGTAGCTTCGGTTCACATTCGGAAAATTTAGCGGTATCATTCCTTACGTTGAAAGTCGCTCGGAAGTATACCCGTGTATTTTTTAAAAAATCGAGTGAAATAGGCCGGATCCTCAAACCCAGTTTTAAAGGCCACTTCTCGAATTGGCGTATCCGTCCAATACAACAAACGCTTCGCTTCCAAAATGCGTTGTTCATTAATCAAGGTCTTGGCATTCTTGCCAGCAACTTCTTTAATTACATCATTCAGGTGGCCCGCTGAGATAAACAGCTTACGTGCGTAGTCGCTAACCTTCACATCTTCGAGAGCATGCCTCTTTACCAGGTTTGTAAAGCTTTTATATATAGAGCTATATTTTTTTCGTTCATGCGAGTCACGTTGTCTGACATGGTGCGATATTTTATCAAGAAGCGCACTGAATAATTTTGAAAGAATCTCCTTACTAGCCAGCTTTTCCCCATACTCTGTATGAATCAGGTTAATATAATTTAAAAAGCTCTCCATCTCCTCGTCGTTTATTTCGAGAACATCCATTGAAAACAAGTCCTGCCAATTCAACTTACTTTGCAGCGCAAACAGAAACTGATCTTTGAATTGAATTTGCACTAGTTTAGCGTTTTGAGCTTCCACATGAAAGTGTATCTGCTCGGGGCGCATCAGAATAATGGCTTTCGCTTTAACCCGATATTCTTGGAAATCAATAAATTGAATGGTTTCTCCACTTATCAGAAAATAAAGGCTGAAATAGTCGTGCCTGTGTGGCTTTTCAATTCGCTCGAGCGAGTCAATATTCAAGTCCAGCCACTTGATTGTAAAGAAGTCACTTTCCTCTTTTTTCCCTGTGCTTTTATATACCGGAATCGTTCCTTGCGCTTTCATAATCTGAATTTCCGTGAAAAGTACTATTTTATCCCGACTTTGCCATCTCTTTTCTTATTTTGCTCCGGTACATTTGTGTTATCTAGTATAATAAGAATGAAAGATCAGAACGAGTTGATAGAACTTAACGTTACCGGTATGCACTGCAACAACTGTGCTCTCTCCGTCCATAAGCTGCTCGAAAAAAAGGGGCTAAAGGATATTTACGTCGACTTTGCAAACGAAGAGGTTAAATTTTCGGACAGCGAAAATGCCACCATTCCAGAAATTATTAAAGATATCGAGGGTTTGGGTTTCAAGGTATATGAAAATGAACAAGCACCTCAGGAACGCTTCTACGAGCGGGTAGAAAATAAATTCTATTTCAGTCTTTTGTTTGCTCTACCGCTTTTTGCGCATATGTTTCTGCCTTTCCATTGGCTTCATGATCCATTGGTCCAACTGGCGCTTTGTATACCTGTCTTTACACTAGGCTTCCTTCACTTTGGTAAAAGCGCTTATCATTCTTTAAAAAACGGAATGCCGAACATGGATGTCCTGGTCTTTGTAGGGTTTACCTCAGCCTTTATCTATAGTCTGATCGGTACCGTCTATCAACTCGGACCGAACTATATGTTCTATGAAACGACTGCGGTGATCATCACCCTTGTGTTTCTTGGAAACGTTTTTGAAAAGCGATCCGTTTCTCAGACCACGACAGCTGTTAGAGACCTGCTGAAATATCAGCGTGTAAAGGCTATACGGATCATCAATGGCGAGCATGAAACCATCGACTCCCGGCAAATCGCCAGTGGCGATATCTTGCTTGTTAACAGTGGCGACAAAATACCTGCCGACGGCGACATTATCTGGGGTGAAGGAACGGTGAACGAATCGCTTATAACCGGAGAAAGTGTGCCTGTCGAAAAGGTGAAATACGACGCGGTGATTGGTGGTACAATTCTCGAGCAAGGAACCATTAAGATTAGTGCAACAAAAGTTGGAAAGCATTCCGTGCTTTCGCAGATCATTGAAATCATGAAGCGGGCTCATGCCTCCAAGCCCCCTATTCAGCGTTTAGGAG